>CAXNFS010000065.1:0-12573 GCA_964201235.1 Gemmataceae bacterium
TGAAGTGTGGGAATCCGGGTGGCATTTTCAACTTTTTTAAGAACCCGCCAAGAAGTTTGCTCCATTACTTTGGGAACTTCATCAAGGGCGTTCCTAAGAACCGCAGACTGCAGCTTCCCTGCCAACTTAGGGTTAACCCCAAAAGGCGCAAGCAAAACTGCAAGCTCTTCGCCTGTGTGGTTCTTAAACAAAATGGTTGGAGTTAGTTCCATATTTCTATGCTAGTGGTTAAAATCTAGGTGTCATTACCCTTAACACCATTCTTTTCGAAAATACGACCAACAAAACTTGTGCAATTCATATTATAACCTCTAGTAATATATCGGTGGGCATACTAAAAGGCCCATTTATCATTCAACATCAATCACTGGAGGAATATCCATGTCCGCAAAAGTAACTATGCCTGCCCCTGATTTCGCAGCCACCGCCCTTGTAGGTGAAGAATTCAAGAACATTAAGCTTTCCGATTACAAGGGAAAGTACGTCGTTCTTTACTTCTACCCACTCGACTTTACTTTTGTATGCCCTACGGAAATCATCGCATTCGATGAAAAACTCGCAGAATTCAAAAAACGCAACACCGAAGTACTGGGCGTCAGCGTTGACAGCCAGTTTTCACACCTTGCATGGAACAAATTAGAACGCACCAAAGGCGGCCTTGGCGGCGTGCGCTATCCCCTTATCGCAGATCTTAACAAAAACATCGCAAGATCTTATGGCGTGCTTTTGGAAGATGCAGGAATTGCTTTACGCGGTCTGTTCATCATCGACAAGGAAGGCATTGTTCGCCATCTTTTGGTTAATGATCTGCCTTTGGGCCGTAGCATTGATGAAGCTATTCGCGTTCTTGATGCCTTGCAATTTGTAGAAAAGCATGGCGAAG
Source organism: Gemmataceae bacterium (assembly GCA_964201235.1). Classification (GTDB taxonomy): domain Bacteria; phylum Planctomycetota; class Planctomycetia; order Gemmatales; family Gemmataceae; genus UBA969. The sequence goes on from CAXNFS010000065.1 coordinate 884, forward strand.
TTTGCCCTGCCAACTGGCAACCAGGCGAAGCTACCATGAAGCCCGATCCAAAAGGCTCCCAAGATTATTTTCAAAAGGTCAAGTAAGCGCTTACTGGTTTCATCATGGGCATGAAGTTTAACCTTCGTGCCCATGTTTTTTAATTTTTAGGGTGAGAGAATCATGGCAGCCCAAATCATCGACGGCAAAGCACTTAGCCTTATCATCCAAGCTGAACTCGCACTTGATGCCTCAGCTATGCTCAAAGAAACAGGGGTAAAACCCGGCCTAGCTGCAGTTCTTGTTGGCGATAATCCTGCAAGTCAGGTTTATGTTAGAAACAAACAAAAGGCCTGCGAGAAAGCTGGTTTTGAAAGCTGGCTCTACAAACTCGATGTCAATTCAACTCAAGAAGATCTTCTTAATCTAATATCAAAACTTAATCATGACCCCAAAGTTCATGGCATACTGGTGCAACTTCCCCTGCCTAAACATTTAAACACCGATCTCATCCTTGATGCAGTAACTGCGCTCAAAGATGTGGATGGCTTTGGCCCAGAAAACCTTGGGCTTCTAACTTCAGGCAGACCACGACTTCTTCCCTGCACTCCGCATGGCGTTCTCGTTATGTTGCAGCGCTACAATATCCCCGTTGCAGGCAAACATGTTGTAGTTCTTGGTAGAAGTACAATTGTGGGCAAACCCATGGGCCTGATTCTTTTGCAAAATGGCATCGATGCAACCGTCACCATCTGCCATAGCAAAACTGCAAACCTTAAAGAGATAACTAAGCAGGCAGATATCCTTGTGGCTGCGATTGGCAGGGCTTGCTTTGTGACCGCAGACATGGTGAAACCAGGCGCTGTGGTTATCGATGTTGGTATCAACAGGCTGGACGATGGCAAACTGGTGGGCGATGTTGATTACGAAAAGGTTTTGCCTTTATGTGGTGCAATTACTCCAGTGCCAGGCGGCGTTGGCCCCATGACTATCACCATGCTTCTTCATAACACATTACTAGCAGCCAAGTTACAGTCAAATTCTTAATTGACTTGGGAACTTATAATCTGCCGAAGAGCGCTAGCGCTTTTCCTGCCTTTTTGTTTACAATCTCTCATTGCTAAACCAACGGATCAAATTTTAATAATTGATCCAACAGCAAGGGAAATAAAAGCATGATGATTCTATCTCCTTACATTCTGATACTAATGCAATTGTTAACGACAACTTCGATGCAGCTTCAGTTAGAAGATGCACCCAAGAAAGTTGGGCCTCTTCCCAAACTTACCAGCGATAGCAAACGCGAAGAAGCCATCAAGCTTTATGGCTCTGGGTTGCTTTATGAAAAAGAAAATCGCCTACTCGATGCCTTAAGGTCTTTCGAAAAAGCAATGGAATTAGATCCGGGCGCCCTTTCGCCCAGAAAAGCTCTCATCCCCATTTACATGTCCTTGGATCGAATTGAAGATGCTTTGGTTCAGTGCAGATATGTTTTAGATCGTGATGATTCAAGCTTAGAAACCTTCGCACTCTATGCCAAGCAACTTGCAGCACTCGGAAAAGTCGAAGAAGTCACCGAGATTCTTGAAAAGCTTATGAAAAACCCAGCATCGAAAGATAAACCTGAATTGCGACTTCAAGTACTGAGAGAACTCTCGCTGCGCTACGAGCAAGCTAGCAATTGGGAAAAATCCGAAGAGAAAAGCAAAGGTATCGCAGACATTCTTGAAATGCCCTCTGCGGAAGAAGTACTCGAACTTACTGAAGATTCGTATCGAAAACTGAAAGCAGAAAATTACGAGATGCTGGGCAGGTTGGCCCTGAAGCGCAAAGATACCAAAACAGCCATCGAATATTATTTAAAAGCGCAGAAGCTCGACATTGTGCGATCAGGGAGGTTAGGGTTAAACCTCGCTCATGTTTATGCAAGTGAAGGAAAAAACGAAGAAGCTCTGCTTCGTATTGATGAGTTTTTACAAACCCAACCTTTAGGCACAGAGGCCTACGAATTAAAAATCTCTCTGCAAAAGAAGATGGGGAAAAATAAAGATGTCGTTCCGGAAATCGAACTCGCCTCCAGCAGAGATAATCACAACAATTCCTTGAAACTAATCCTCGCACGCGAACTTCGAATTAATGGGCAAATACCCCGCGCAGAAGCTATTTACGAAGAAATTGCCAATCAAGCACCCTCGACCGAAGTGTATCATGCCTTGTTTGATCTCTACCGCGAAAATAAAGAATCCGGGGCCTCCCGCGCTTTAGCAAGGCTTGAATCTTCCATCCAAGCCGTTTCGCGTAAAGGTGGTATTCCACCCGACCCTTCCCAAGCAATGCAAGTCAAAGCCATGCTCCTTGCTCTAAAAAAAGACCCCGAGATGCTTCGGAAAATTTTAGATCAAGCTTACAATCAACTTGTCAAAGGTGGCAAAATTGGATTGGAAACCAAAGTTGCGTTAGGCACCCTCGCTTCCCGAGCATCTGAATTAAAAGCAGGCGAAAAACTACTGCTCGTTTCCCTTTCTGAATCAACACCCAACTCCGCAACAGAATCCGAAGTCTATTCCGGGTTGCTTCGCATCTACCGCATGGCTCACAAGTATCAGGAAATCATCACCATTTGCAAAGAGGGCCTCGATAAAGCCAAGAACACCAGCAGAGTGCTTTTTCATGTAGAGATGGCGGGTGCCTACACCCACCTCGAAAAAGATGTCGAAGCCCTCGCTGCAATCGATCTCGCAATCAATGAATCTCAAGATCGGGAAAAACTTTTTTCCAAGCGCTACCGTGCCAGCTTGCTCGCACAAATGGGACGACATCAGGATGCTGAAAAAGAAGCACTCACCCTCTTACGAGATTACGACCAACCAAACGAAGTGCGCGATATTCGCTACACCCTCAGCTCCATTTATTCAGGTATGAAAAACCATGAAAAGTCTGAGGCGCTGTTGAAACAAATACTTGAAGCGGATCCTGCAGACGCTACTGCAAATAACGATCTTGGTTACCAATGGGCGGATCGTTCACATAATTTAGCAGAAGCAGAAAAATTAATTCTCAAGGCACTCGACCTCGACCAGAAATTACGAGACACCAGCAACAGGCTGACCTTTGAAGCAGAGAATGCCGCTTATATTGATAGCCTTGGTTGGGTCATGTTTCGCCAAGGGAAATTGAAAGAAGCACGCCAAGAGCTTGAAAAAGCCTCTAATCTTCCCGAAGGATCGGACGATCCTGTCGTCTGGGATCACTTGGGGGATGTATATTTCAGCCTCAAAGAAAAACAAAAGAGTCTGGAATCCTACCTAAAAGCGATAAACCTTTATCAGGTAGTTCGTACCCGTAGAGATGCAGAGCGGGTTAAAGATATAAAACAAAAGATTGAATTACTGGAACTCGAGCCTTCTAAGAAGTAGAATAACAACTTGTTGTTTTACTTAAGGCTGCGCTTGAAATAGCGCTTGTAAGGAGGTCGAGGCAATGTCAGGCCACTCCCATTGGGCAAATATTAAGCATTATAAAGGTGCAGCAGATGCCAAAAGAGGAAAAGTATGGAGCAAGCTAAGTCTCTTAATTATCATTGCATCTAAAGCAGGCGGTGGCGACCCCATAACAAATCTCAAACTACGCTACGCAATCGATAAAGCCCGCGCAATAAGTATGCCCAAAGATAATATCGAACGGGCTATCCGCAGAGGTACGGGCGAAGCAGAAGGTATCACCTTTGAAGAATTGGTTTATGAAGGATTTGGCTCCGGTGGCACCGCCATCGTGGTTGATCTTCTCACCGACAATCGAAACCGCAGCAATGGCGAAATCAGAAAGATATTTGAAAAAGGCGGCGGCAACATGGGTGCGCCAGGGTGCGCTGCCCATTTCTTCGATCGCAAAGGTGTATTTGTCATCCTTGCAAAAGGGATTGATGAAGACAGCCTGATGTCGCTTGTGCTCGATGCGGGCGCAGATGACATGCAAAACGAACGAGGTAGATTCACGGTTACTTGCGACCCAGCTTCCTTTCAAAAAGTGCAAGAAGCACTTGCAAAAAACAATATCGCCACCGAAACTGCGGAAATCACCATGGTCGCTAAAATGAATGTCGATGTGGACGCAGAAACCGCCAGAAAAATTACCAAACTTCTTCTAAACCTAGATGATCATGATGATGTGCAGAATGTTCACTGCAATGTGCACATGTCTACAGAAGTTTTGGCAGAACTCGAAAACGAGTAATCCGCTATCACCCAATAAAAAAGGATCGGGCCTACTTTCGGCTCGATCCTTTTTCTTTTAAACTAATCTCTAGCTGATAATATCGTGAACCACATTCCCATGCACATCAGTCAGGCGGAAATCACGACCATCCAACTTAAAGGTAAGTTTCTGATGATCCAATCCAAGTAAATGCAGCATCGTTGCATGAAGATCATGCATGTGAACACAGCCATCAATTGCGTTGAAACCAAAGTCATCAGTCTTACCGTGCGTGTATCCAGCCTTCACCCCGCCACCAGCAAGCCATACCGTAAAGCCATTGGGATTATGATCACGGCCTGTGCCATTGCGTTCGGAATAAGGGGTTCTGCCAAACTCACCACCAAACCAAACCAGAGTATCTTCGAGCAAGCCTCGTTTTTTAAGATCGCCCAAAAGAGCAGCAATCGGCTTATCAACTGCTTTGGCATGATCAGCATGCTTGGGAAGATTAGAATGCTGATCCCATGCTGGGTTGTTGGTGTTATCGCCGTAATTAACTTGAATATAGCGGACATCCGCTTCCGCAAGCCTACGAGCCATCAAACAAAGCCTGCCATAGTTATCAGTTGTAGCATTCCCGATACCATAATCATCGAGGGTGGACTTGGTTTCGCGGGAAAGATCCAAAACCTCTGGCGCGAAGTTTTGCATTCTCCAACCAAGCTCGAAAGAATTAAGAGTGGCTTCGTAATCTTTATCCGCCTGACTTTTAACAGACTGCTCTGCATTAAGAGAACGAAGGAAATCAAGGTACTTTCCTTGATCCTCTATTTTCATGGATGGATGATAAAGATTCTTGATGGTAGCATCCTTAGCGGTGATGCCCGCCCTACCCACCGCAGTACCCTGAAAGACCGTTGGTAAAAAAGCATTGCTAAAGTTCCTAGGCCCACCATTACCCATGGATGGGCACAAGGTCACAAAGCCAGGAAGGTTTTTATTTTCGCTGCCCAAACCATAATTAACCCAACTACCCATCGAAGGGCGAATCAGATTAATCGAACCTGTATGCATGAAAAGAGTTGCAGGGCCATGGGCAACCCCTTCGGTTCGCATTCCATGCAACATGCAAAGATCATCAATATGGGTTGCAACATTTGGAAAAAGATCTGAGACATGGCGGCCCGTTTCACCATACTTGTTAAACTTCCACAATGATTTCATCACCCGATGCTTGATGACAGTTCCTGTTTTGGCAAGCACCCGTGCATCACGGAATTCTTCCATATCCCCATCGCGTTTTTCAAGCAATGGTTTGTAATCGAACGAATCAACCTGACTAGGGCCGCCCTGCATAAACAAGAAGATAATACGCTTGGCCTTAGGGGTATGATGAGGTTGCTTAGGGGCTAAAGGATCCGTACTCGCTTGAGTAGCAGCCTTGGCTTGTGTACCAGCAAGGCCCAACAATGCTAGGTTTCCAAAACCACAGGAGGTTGTTTCCAGAAATTTTCTTCGATTGAACATGTTCAAGTTCCTAAATACTGTAAAGTCTGCCCTGTAATAGCATGACTGATCTTAATGTAAATATCGGAAATCCAGAGTGCTAAACATGGCTTGAAAGACTAAAGGCCATGCCTGAGCTTTCTCTTTTTCGGATTTTTCCTGTAAAAACGACATAACCTTAGCATTTTCTGCGGGGGTGGGGGATCTTCCCAAAACTTGAAAATAAACGCTCTCAATTTTTTGCGAATCAGAAAGATTGCTCTCCTTGAGTAAATGCAATGCAGCTTCGCTCGATTTTTCAATAATGAAAGAATTGTTCATCAAATACAAAGCCTGAGGTGCAATGGTGCTTACATTGCGCTTTCCAACCACTAAATTGGGATCAGGAAAGTCAAAGACTTCAAAAATCTCGGGTAGATTGTTTCGGAAAATTGGAGTGTAAACGCTGCGTCTGTAGTCCGTAAACTTATACCCATATTCACTACTGGTGCCGGGGGTTATCGTCGAGCCACCCATCGCAAACTCCAACTTGCCTGACACCATCAAAATGGCATCGCGGATCGATTCGACTTCGAGCCTTTTGCGATTCATATGACTGAAAGATTTATTCTCGGGATCTTTTTGCTGAGCTAAGGTGCTTTCTTCAGAAGATTGCTTGTAGGTTTGCGAAGTAACAATCTTGCGAACTAATTTTTTAGTCGACCAATTATCCTTGATGAATCCCGCTGCGAGAAAGTCGAGAAGTTCGGGATGGGAAGGGGATTCACCCGTGGTACCAAAGTTATCGGTGGTGCGAACCAACCCAGAACCAAGCAACCAACTCCAAACTCTGTTTGCATAAACTCTGGCAGTCAGGGGGTTAGAATCATCACCAAGCCAAAGGCCAAATTCTTTTCGACCACTTGCGTTCTCGGGAATTTTAGGAGCATTATTAACCTTTACTGCAGAAAGAAACCCGCGTGGAACCAAAGGCCCAGGGGTATGAACATTTCCCCGAATACAAATGTTAATGCCCGCTGGTTTTTTCTCATCTTCAACAGACATCGCAACCGGCCTGACCGGCCCCTTCGCCTTCAATTCCTTTAACTCAAGTTCCATTTTCTTGAGTTCTTTTGCATCGACTGTTTCGCCCTTAGCAGAAGTTTTTACAACTTTTTCAGTTTCCCCTACAGGTAGAAATTGCAACGCATCAACCGTTACATGCCCCTTGGTATCCATGTTGGAAATCAGAACAAAGTTTTGCCCGGAGTTTTCAAATCTAAACTGCCCAAGACTAACAAATCTTGCATCAATTGGAGGATTCTTTTGCATGTTAACGTGCACTACCGTTTCGCCATCCCCGTGGAAAATAGTAACAGGCACATCATTAGCCCTTGTAGGCCCAGCCTGATAAGCAAGCAACACTTCGTACTTGCCCGCCTTGGAAAATTCTGGTGTGAAACTAAGGGTTAGTTCTCCTTTGTTTTTGTTGTCATCATGCAGGTAACCCGCACCAATAAAGAAATTACTGAACTTGGAAACAGTCCACTCGCCTACTTTCTTGGCCTTGGTATCATCAATCACGATGCCATCAAGATCTTTCGGGTCGAGGATCTTTTTTACTAACTCCCCCTTGGTGGTAGTCTTCTTCTTGAGGTCCTTGATTTTATTATCGAGAAGTGCAACCTTGGCATCATGCTCACTGATTTTTTTCTCAGTTTCAGCATCCACAGGAAGCTTATGATCAATCCATCTCGAAACATTATCGTGAATCAAAGTCTTGGTACTTTTGAATATCCCTGCTAAGGCGTAATAATCATGGGTTGGAATGGGATCGAACTTGTGATCATGGCACCGTGCACAACCAATGGTCATACCCAAAATAGCTTTTCCGAGGGTGTCAAGTTGTTCATCAATGACATCCATCTCCAGAATTTTTTTGTCTTGTCTTTCGAAGTTGGTGGGGCCCAATGCAAGGAAAGATGTCGCAATAATGTTATCCGCTTTTTCACGATTATCCTTGGCAGGAAGAAGATCTCCAGCTATTTGCTCAAGTAAAAATCGATTGAAAGATTTATCGCTGTTAAAACCTTGGATGACATAATCACGATAACGCCAAGAATCTGGGAATAATGCAGTACGCCCACCCCCGCTCGATTCAGAAAATCGTACAATATCAAGCCAATGCCTACCCCATTTTTCACCAAAGTGCTGCGACTTAAGAAGATTATCCACCAACTTTTCATAGGCATCCGCGCTGCTATCAGAAAGAAAAGCTTTAACTTGCTCAGGGGTGGGAGGCAAACCAATCAGATCAAAATACAATCTTCGAACCAAAATTGCTTTCGAAGCTTCGGGTGAAGGGGTCAGGTGATCTTTCTCTAAACGAGAAAGAATGAAATTATCAATTTCGTTGATGCCAAGATTATTTTTTACGGCAGGAACTTTAACATTAGCAATGGGAGCAAACGACCACCAGTTTTCTCCCTTCAAGGGCTTCTTCTCATTCTTTGCAATGTCAGCATTGATTTTGGTTCTAGGATCTGGCGCACCCATTTTCACCCACTGGGTCAGGTCTGCAATAACCTCTGGGGGCAGCTTTCCTTTAGGGGGCATTTTCATATCCCCATCGTATTGAATCACTTTTACCAATAAACTTACTTCGGGTTTACCAGGAACAACTGCAGGCCCAGTTTCCCCACCGAGCGCAACGCCTTCCTTGCTATCCAGGGCCAATCCACCTTTAACTTTTTTATCCGCGGAGCTATGGCACTTGATGCAATTCTCAACCAACGCAGGTCGTATTTTCTTTTCGAAGAACTCCAAATCCCGTGCATCTTCTGCCTTAAGGTTTTGAAATGCGAAAGCAACAAACCCCAGAGTTAATACTCCAAAGCGACCCAACATTACTAGCGGATGATTTTTCATAGTAATAAGCAAAATAGGGCAGGTGAATAAGCGAACTCAATATTCATTTTGCTTCAAATTCGACACTTTTTCAAGATAGAAACCCCTGTAACTCATACTTTTTCATAAGTTACAGGGTCATATACTGCCCCTTGCGAGCAACCCAATCGCTAAGCTTTACCTGCTTTTTCAACCTCAATAAGGGCAGCAAGGAAATGAACAGGGTCATCTTGGGCCTGTGCAGCGTGCTGCATGGGCTTGAAATTCCCTGCTTTACTGCACATTCCGTAAAGCCCCGAAGCATTCAAGGTTTTTCCTGCAAGTTGCAAGGCCTCTTCCGATTTTCCCAACTTTTCAAACAGCTGCAAAAGAACTTCTGCAGGATAACTGCTACCATCAGGTTCGTTTTCCTTCGCAATATTTCTGAAATAATCCAAGTTTTTCTCTACATCGCGACCCGCGTTAATTTCCAAGTATTTCCCATAAGACTCATAAAGATTTTCAAAAGGCGGTTCGCTTTTTCCCAAGAACCTTGATGAAAGGTTCTTCCCATATTCACATAACTCTAACGCCATCTCCAACTCTTTGCACCCAGGCAAATGAATGCTCATCTGTACCGCAGAACTCAAATGCGAAAGATCAATATGGTAGTTATCTTCTTCAAACAACCAAGGGCGACCTTCAATCAGCTTTTTAATTTCTCCTGCTTCTCCAACTGGAATTTTTTCAACACCAGACTTATTCCCATCATGCTTTTCAATTTCATTTCTCAGCCTGATTGCTAATTCATCATACAAAGCTCGAATAAGTTTTTGCAGACAATATTCCCTTACCGCGGGCATCTGAGAAAAATCCTGACTTGTCAAAGTGGTAATAGCATTGCAAAGACCATAGCGTTCGAGAATCCAATCAAAACCTAGAGGCATGTTCAAACCTTCATAAAACGCAAGCCTGATCGGCACTTCCATTTCATCTTCAGGTTTGGGTTCCATCGCATCAATCGCAGCTTTGATGGGTTCTGTCTCGCCTATCATTCGATAAAAGTTCCACGCCTGCTCGAGATTGTTTTCCTTAAGGAAACGCTCTGCGACATCTCTTGCAGAAAGTCTGATATTGTCTTCAAACTTTTCCTGTTTATCAACCGGGATATCATTCGATGGCGCAGTAGGAATAACATTTAATCCAAGCTCAAGTCTGCTTTTCACCAATAAAGTGTAAAAGAGCTTGTTGTAATCCTTCCGGGCAATCATTTGCTCTACAAGATGATCAATCGCTTTTTTTACACCCTGGGTTTTGACCAACTGTTCAAGTTCACCAAAAATCACATCAGCCATGTTATCTCCGAGTAAAAAACCAAAATTATTTCAAGAGTTTAAGGTTCACCTACAACAACGCGAACCTGATAAAATTTATTACCGACCCCTTCAAACGATCTACGCAAATTGAAAACCAACACTACCTGAGAAGAGGAACCTGAAGGTTGGGCTTTAGCCATGAATTCAAATTGTTGAACAGTTCCGGCCCCTGATCTGGGCTGTGCAGGAGGTAAGGTTTTCGTTTGTTGAAAACTTAGCGGTCCATGATTAGGCCCTAATAATTCCCATTGATAGCCCGTTCCCAAACTTAAAGGCAGTTCTATTTTCAAAATGCTTCCAGATTTAAGTTCTACCTTGGCAGCCTCAAATAACTCGATCATTTGGTCGTTTTTTGCAGGTTTGAAATCAGCAGATTTTAAAGTAGTCTCTGCTCCTGCAAGCATCAACCCAGCTATTAAAATTAAAAGTACATTCATTTTTCCCGAACCCCAACCTGTTATACTCGAAAAAGGCATGATATTAGATTACGATTAAGGTAATCGAATCATGAGTAGCATGAAATATAATTCCAATGAATCGCAGGAGACTCTTTGTGCAAGTTTGCCCGCTAAAGTTTTGGATCTTAAAAGCCTTGGGCCTGTTAGCCTGCCTTTTTTTATCTCAAGGCACACTTATAGCTGGGGTCTATTATTCCCAAGAATCGTATAACGAACTACCCTCGCAATGGCGTGGCCTATTGATGGATCAAAGGCAACTCAGGCAGTTGGCAATTGAACCAAAACTTAAGCAAATCTCATCCGAGTTTCGAAAGAAATACCTTCAGGATTTATCCCGCCTAAATAAACTTTCCAAAGAAAGAAAACTCCTGCCCGAAGAATTCGCAGATCAGGGCGCACTCTTGATCCGTTTGAATCAAGCACCCCTCGCATTAGAAACCCTGCGAAAAGCAGACCGCGAATATCCTCTAAACTTTCGAATTCTTGCCAACCTATCAAGTGCTTGGCAAACTCTGGGAGAATTCGACCGGGCAATCCAGGTTTCGGAACAAGCAATAGCCCTCGCACCCGGAAAATATCTTGGTGCAGAAAAATTGCAACTCTTCTGGATCATGCAATTAAAAAAACAAAAGGCAGGACAAAAGTTTGATCACTTGTTCAACCTTAAATTCCAATCATCAGAAGGCAAATACCTCCCTGGCGGTATTGACCCCGCACAATTAAAAAACATACCTAAAGATGCAATTGCTTCCGTACAACTTCTAGCATTATGGTTTCCCGCAGATTCACTTCTACTAATGCAACTTGCAGAAATCGCTAATGCATCGGGTGATCCGGAAGTGGCCCTTGCCATGATGGATGGTTGTGTTACAGAGTTTGGATTACGCGAAGGAATATTATTGGAACATAGGCGAATATTAAAAGAGTATGTGCAAGGCAGAAAAACAACTAAAGATGAAAAGCATCAGGATCATAAAAGCTGGTTTGCGCCTAAATCCTTACGACCCTTTGCTCTCGATAAAATGGAACTCGATTTACCACCTATCAAAGCCAATGCCGTTAATTTACTACCATGGTTAGTGTTGGCGCAAACGCAGGTGGATCGTAAAGCGTTGGCACAATACCCTGCGTATTTAAAACAATTAGAAAATCAAAAAGTACAAATCGAAGGGCATATGCAGCCCGTGGGCGAGGAACATGAATCCAGCACTTTTTTACTTTTGGAAAATCCAGTGGGATGTTGGTACTGCGAAATGCCCTCATTGAATGGCATGGTTCTTATTGAACTTAAAGATTCGAAAGTTGTGCG
>CAXNFS010000066.1:0-12567 GCA_964201235.1 Gemmataceae bacterium
ACCGCATGAAGAATTTTACTTTCGTTGGATTTACCGGGAATCAAAATCGGGCCGCTGTTCCCTCCCCTTATAATTGAAGCCCCAGCATCCAACCTCAATCCACCTTTTTGCTTTTCGACCCCATGGCAAGAAATACAGTTCTTCACCAAAATGGGTTTTATCTGTGAAGCAAAATCAACCTTGGCTGGTTCAATCGCATAAGCTTGTGATGCAAGAACAACAATCGCATTGATGAACATTAGTAGTTTGATTTTCATAAAAACCCGGTTAAAGATTCCGAGAAAAAGGCATATGCAGAAGATTTAAGAAGCAAAATTATTCTAGCAAATATTATACAGCATCTCAACTTCAAATAATTATTAGGGCCGGCGGGAAGATTTAAATGGAGACTGCAAAAAACTAGGCGAGATTCAGGCTCTTCTTTATTTTCAAAAACCAGTTGTTGCCAAAGAATCCAGTTTCGATCTCAAATCCATTATCCTCAATCAAGGCAACGATCATTTCTTGGGCATTCTGAGGTTGTAAATAACCTTTGGAGTTGGAAAGAAGCATTTTGGTAAGTTCAAGAAAGAACTTTTCGGTGAGGCAATTACCGCCATTGGCAAAGCTTTTAATTTGCTCCAAAAGATCTTCGAGTAAATGACTCTCCATAATGTAATTGCTTTGCTTGCACACTTCGAGAAGGATTTGATGACCTTGATCCAACATCAAGCCTTTTTGCAAAGCAAACTGCAAGATTTCCCGTTCTTCACTTCTATCGATGTAAGAATCGGATTTCCCGCGCAGCCTAATGGCTTCGATCAAATCATTTTTTATTAAATCACAAGCGGATTGCATAAAACACACCTAAACAATAATGGCTCTGTATTCAATTCGTAAAAGCAGGAGGATTATTATTCAAAATTAAATAAAAAACGCCGTTACCAAAAAGATAACGGCGTAAGTCTGGTTAAATATTCAACTTAAAGCCCTAGATTACTTCTTTTCATCTTTTTCAAGAATCTTGGGGATGTCCTTAACGATGGCTTCAACAGCCTTCTCGTTCAATTCACCCTTACGAAAAGCATAATTAGCCTTCACGGTGCGCTTGTTGTATAGAACAACAGTTACTTCCGCATCCTTGGCAATGTTATAAGCTTGTGGGCCTGCAACATTATCAATGGCAAGTACAAGAGATTTAATGTTTTCTTTTTTAGCATACTCTGGCAAGGACACTTCCATTTTCTTTGCATCATCATCGCTAACGAGGAAGACAACAAAGCTGCCCATTTTGGCAGAGGAGTTTTCTTTAGTAGCTGCATCAATTTTTTTGACCAAACTGGTCAGGGAACTATCGATATTGCGTGCGAATATCATAGCTACCGGGTTGCCACCATTAACTCAGACAAGGCACTGGGGTTTACCTGCAGCAGAGCCAGTCACATTCAACGGATGGAATGGACTGATTTTTTTGCTACCAACCTCAAGCCCAGATTTAAGAGGCTCTGCTGCATACACACCGCTAATAGCGATTGCAAGCATCAAGCCAGCTCCTATTGGACCACGGAAATTCATAACTTTATCTCCTTAAAGATAATCAACACAGAAAAAGTAAAACCAGACTTATTAACCAAATTATCTTAGTGCGAGTTCCGTAGCAATCATTAAATTAACGAAATTAAAAAAACAATTACACCCTTAATGGTGTCTAATAAAGCAAATATTTTAAATATTTTCCTGTTATTTCAGGCTGAAAATGCCACCTTTTCAAAATATATCACTCTTTTTCAATTTTTTTATGGATTTCCAGCTGCAAGATAATCATAATCCCTTCTTCGATGTTGGTTCGGATGCAGGTTAATGGATTATTTGCCTGCTTTATTTCTTGTCAGTTTTGGAAAGGATTCCTGTTATGACCCAGCTTAAGCCTATCCCAGCAAACCTAACTAAAATCGGTATCTATGGCGTAGATCGCCATCCACTCGATCGCAAACATGGCTGCGGACTTTGGGACGCAGGTGTTACTGCATGCCTTAAAGCCTCCGATGCCGACCCCATTCTTCTTCCCTTTGGCGCAACGGGTAAATGGAAAGACCGACTTTCCGAAGTCGAAGGCGTGGTAGTTTCAGGCTTTGATGGCCTCGAACAACTACCTGAAGAAGTTCTAGAACTTTGCGCTTATTGCAAACAAAATGAGTTTCCAATTCTAGGAATTGATCACGGTATGCATGCCCTAAATGTGGCCCTTGCAGGCACCGTTTTTGAAGACCTTTCCAGACAACTACCCGAAGCTCTACAACACAAACACCCACCTGAAAGAGGCTTGCGCCACGCTATCCTTGTTCAGCCTGACAGCCGAATGGCAGACATTTACGGCGAAGGCGAAATCGTTGTAAACAGCGAACATCGAAAAGGGATTCAAAAGTTGGGCAAGGGATTAAAAATCACCGCCACCGCACTCGATGGCGTGGTCGAAGGAATCGAATCTAATTCTGATGATTGGTACGCAGTTGGAGTGCAATGGCACCCAGGCTCTGGTACCGCATCAGGTTTGGATATTCAAGTATTCCGCGGTCTTGTTGATGCTGCCAGGGATAGGGCGGCTAGCAAGGTTATGGTTAAGCTTGCAGCTTAATCATTTGCTAAACCGAGCATGATGCTCTTTTGTTAGAGTGGGGAGTTGCAATTAAATTTGCAACTCCCCACTCTTGTTTATAACCAAAATGATGGATGAGAGTTGCCTTTCTGAGCCGGATGCGTGAGCGACGGAATTAAGCAGAAGCATTTGCCACGGAAATAAGAAAAGACACAAAACCAAGCAGAAGCATTTGCAACGGAAAAACACGGAAATAAGATCAAGCAGAAGCAGGACACGGAAATAAGAATAAGCAGAAGAATTTGCCAGGGAATTACACAGAAACAAAACACTGCATTCAGAGCCGGATGCGTCAGCGACGGTTGTATTCATTTCTTCCCGATGATTACTCTTCTTTAAAAAATCCATAAGCCAAGAATCTTTACCGCAAAGACGCTAAGTACGCTAAGAAGCACCAGACAAGTCCGGATTTCTTGTCTTCCTTTGCGATCTTTGCGTCTTCGCGGTCAGAATGCCTTTATGCTTACGAATGGAGGTGATGTAAATGCGTGGTTATCAGAGACCGTTCAATAATTGCCCTGAAGGGGTAAAATGTGATAGCCCAGGGCAACGCCCTGGGAAAATGGCACAATAAAATCCCCAGCCCTGAAAGGGCGAAAGAGTTTGGTTGCTGATTATCGCGCCCCTTCAGGGCTTATTTGATGGGGGATTTATGACCCGGGGTTGCGCTCCGCTTTACCCCGGGCTATCACATTTTGCCCCTTCGGGGCTTAAGAGCCGAAAGAAAGTAGGCCCTTCGACAAGCTCAGGGACCGGGGTTCCTTCGGTGCGGTCAGTGGTTGAACAAAAGGGGTCAGGTCTCTTTTTCGGCACTTACCATCATCTATTCTTGGTTCAGACTCGCTGCCGAAAAAGAGACCTGACCCCTTTTGTTCTTCATTAATAGGAAGTAAAAGAAAAGAAGGCGCGGGGCGAACACAACTTTTTATTGCATATCTTTACAAGCCTGAAGCGCAAGCGAAGGTTCTTCAAATACATGTTTACTATTCACACATTATTCCTTCGCTTGCGCTTCAGGCTTGTAAGACAAGAGATCCCGTAAATAGCCATTTCCAAATCCGCAACTCATTGCGGACAAAAGAGCGCGCCCCCTTCGACGGGTTCGGCTGGCTCACCGCTGGCAAGCTCAGGGCCCGGGGTTCTATACGGTCAGTGAGCTTGCCGAACTGCCCGTTAAAACTCAGGGACCGGAGTTCTTCGCAAATAATGGGAATCCAGAAAGACAAGCAGCAAAAAGAATAGATTACCGCCGCGGCTGCTTCCAGCTCTGCTGAAGCCTTACGCATCTAGCAATTCTCGTACAGGCTTTCCTTCGCTGAACTTTACGGTGCGACCTATCGGGGTTTGATTTAACTTATCGTAATCAATGCCAAGAGCATCGAAAACCGTTGCATGAAGATCCGGCACTCGTACAGGATTTTTCACATCCGCTTTTCCTTCGGGATCAGTTTCACCGATTACACGCCCGCCATGGATACCACCACCCGCCATTGCAATGCTGAACCCGCTGGGCCAATGATCCCTACCCCCAGCAGGATTGATTGAGGGTGTACGCCCGAACTCACCCATACAAAGCACCAGCGTTTTATCCAACATATTGCGCTGACGAAGATCACGAATAAGGCCACTAAATGCAGGGTCAAGTATCTTTAAGTTCGTCTTACAAAATTGATGATTATTAGCGTGAGTATCCCAACCATTGAGGGTGACTTCCACACATCGCACCCCAGATTCAACTAGCCTTCGTGCAGCTAGGCATCCCCTTCCAAAGGCAGTATTGCCATACAGATCTTGAACCGATTGCGGCTCAAGCGAAACATTAAATGCTTTCAACTGTTCGGAGGTCATCATCTTGAGTGCAGCGTTTGTAGTATTTTTATGTTGGGTTTCTTCAACCCTTTTGCTGCGCCCCTTTGCAAAAGTTTGCTCCAATATACCAAGACTTTTAAGCCTGCTCTTTTCCCGATTAGAATCCACATTAGCTTGGGCATCGGGTACAGGCCCCGCTGGATCGGTCATCTGAAACGCATCATATTTATCGCCCAAGTAACCGCCCCGGGCTGGCCATTGCGATGATAATATACTCACATGCCGAGGGATTTCCGCTTTCCCTATGCTTAACTCATGACAGGCAACAGCGCCAAGGGACGGATGAATCACTGTGGGATCAGGACGAAACCCAGTCTTCAAGTTATAGCTACCGCGTTCGTGATCGCCTTCTTTGCTGATCATAGAACGAATCAACGAAACCGAACCCATCTCTTCCGCTAATCGCTCAAAGCCACTTGCCAAATAAATGCCTTTTACAGCGGTGGCGATTTTAGTTGTGCCGCCTGCAATAGCTGAATCGGCATGAGGATCAAAAGTTTCTAGTTGGCTGGGCCCGCCCTGCAACCACAATACGATTACAGCCTGTGCGGATTTTTTTGGGGGAAGTGCGCCAGGGGCATCGCCATCCGCTGCACGAGCAAGCCATTGGCCCACGGGGGTCAGCCAAGAAGAGCCAGCGAGCATTGCAGTAGTTTTTAGAAAAGGCCTACGCCCTAATGGTTCCATGAGAACTCCGTGGAGTTGATTAAAGCCCAGAAGAGATCTTGTATTTGTTGCCCTTTAGATACCTCGGGGTTTTTCAAATTCTGTTCGAAAAAATCTGACTCTTCTGCAGTGGGCCGTCTTGTCAGCGCAGTAAGGAATACCGCCTCGATCGATTTAACCTCGCTGGGTGCCAGCCATTGAATGCGTGTGGTTGCAGAAAACGGGCCGCCTTTGGTTTTTTCCGATACGAGTTTTCCGTTCATCATCACCAACCTTTGAGGGATGGTTCCACCTCGGTTATCAAATTCGTCATCGCTACTATCGCCATAGCGCTTAACGAAATCATTTTGATCGCCAAACCGTGCCAGGCGGGTAAGGATATGCGACTCTGCATCGATGGTAGAAACCGAAGAGGCTTGCAAAATACTACCAGCAACCTGTTCTGGCCTTAATCTGCCGAGGGGGAACTGAGCCCATAATTTCTCTGCATTTACAGGATCATCATTAGCTGAGAGGCTTTGCATTCGGTATGTTTTAGTGCTGGCGATGATCCGTATTAATCGTGCGATGTCATGCCCATGCAAGGCAAAATCTTCAGCCAATATCTTTAATGCAGGCGGAATAAGCCCTTCTGTTTCAAGATTATCGACAGGCGCAACCAAGGGCTGACCGCAAAGAATCGCCCAGACCCTATTAACTGCGGCTTGCGAAAAATAAGTATTCTCGCGGTGAGTGACCCAGGTAGATAAGCGCGCTCTTAAAGCGCCTTCCTCTGGAAGCAAATGTGGCGCATAGGAAACCTTTGGAGTAATCGTTCGCTTTATGCCTTTGCGTTTATCATCAATTGTGTATTCCCCTGCCCCATCGTAAACTCCGCGAAAACCTACATGAGTCTGAGCAAAAAAGGCCGAAAAACTTTCGAAGTCGGATTGCTTCCAAGGGGCGAATGGATGGTCATGGCACTGAGCGCAATCTAGCCTGATGCCTAGGAAGGCACGAGTTACGCGGCCTGCCAACCTGACTGGGTCTGGTTGATTTGACTTATCATTTTGAGCGGTGACCGTGATGAAGTTGGTCGCGGGTTTTTCGGTCCAAATACCTTCAGTAGAAATAACCTCGCGGACTATTTGGTCATAAGGAACATTCATGGTGATCTGGTCAGAAAGCCAAGATCTAAACTTGCGCCTTCGAAACAAAATGAATGGTCCATCTTCTGTTCCTACAAAAACCCTTGCAAATCTTTCTGCAAGGTAATCTGCAAAGCGACGATCCTGCAAAATATGATCAATCCACCAGGTTAATCTTTCGCCCTCGGGGCGCGATTCAAACTGACGAATTTCTTCTAACGAAGGAATCGTTCCCATCAACCCCAAAGCTAACCGTCTTGCTATGGTTAAATCATCAGCATTAACAGCGGGTTGAATCTTGTTCTTTTGCCAAGTTTGCTCGAAGGAAGCATCCACACGGTAAACTGTTTCTAGAAAGTCATTTTTCTGAAATACTTCGGGGTTGGTTGGGGTGGGCTTAAACCCATGCTTGGGCGGGATTAGATTTGCAACAAGCGTTGCAGCCCCTCCAAGAACCAAGACTATAAAAAATAGATTGCGAAAAAACATAGAACGATTAACTCCTAGTCTAACACTTCATTTTATGATATCATTTAGGCAATATGATCACTTCAAATATGTTTACAATAATAGAAACTTCATAAATACAAGACTTTAGACCATGAATCTTCCTGACCCGAATTCACCCCCAGAATTACCTTCGCTGCTGCCCCCTCCATTACCACCCGATATAGAAATCCCGCCTGCAATTCTTGATCTTAATGTAGCACTTCCACCAGACCTAGAAACTATAAAACGAGGCCCTCTCAAGCGTTTCTTTTTCTGGACTGTTTTAAAAATCGAATGGCTATTTGGACTAATTTCAATGGTGGTAGCTCTAGCAACTTTAGCTGCAATACCGGGCCTTCAATTCCTAAGCTTAGGCTATATGCTTGAATCCTCAACTCGAGTTGCAAAATCGGGAAAGATAGGAGATGGTTTCATTGGCATTCGCACTGCTGCGCGGTTGGGTGGTGCAATCTTAGCTATCTGGCTACTTCTATTACCTTTGCGATATCTCAGTAATGTTGCTTTCACCGCACAGATCATTAATCCAGATGGTAGAAATGCTGCAAGGCTTCGCTTTTGGGTTTTAATTCTTACTGTTTTTGTAGGTATGCATATTGTTTTTACATTAGCCAGGGGCGGGCGCCTACGACACTTCTTCTGGCCTTTGAATTTCCTAATCGTGTATCGCCAATTCAAACTGGGCGGGGCCTACACAAAGGCTCGAGATGCCACCTGGGATTTCTTGTTATCATTGAGACTGCTCCACTATTTCTGGCTGGGCCTTCGAGGGTTCTTAGCCGCCTTCCTATGGCTGATTATCCCTGTTACACTTCTGGCTTTTGGGCAGGTAAAAACACCTCTCTCACCTTTGGTTGGCTTTTTGGGGGCCCTGCTTTTAGCGATTGTTGTTCTACACCTACCGTTGCTGCAAACCCAGATGGCAATTGAAAATCGCTTCCGTGCAGCATTCGATTGGCGGGGCGTTCGAAGAGCTTTCAATCGTGCGCCTTGGGCCTGTAGTTTCGCTTTGATACTTACTCTAATTTTTGCGCTACCTTTATACTTCCTTAAAATCGAAGTAGTTCCGCAAGAGGCACTTTGGTTGCCCACCTTGGTGTTCATTCTTTTCATTTTTCCTGCCCGACTTATTACAGGCTGGGCCATGTGGAGAACGAAAATGCGCGATACTCAAAGGCATTGGTTTTTTCGCTGGACTGGCAGATTACCACTCTTGCCCGCAGTACTTATCTACCTCTTGTTTGTTTTCTTTTCGCAATACACAAGCTGGAACGGCATCGCAAGCCTTTACGAGCAACACGCTTTTCTTTTGCCAGTTCCCTTTTTAGGGTTGTAATCATTGCTTGATGCTTTTTTCTTAATTACCCAACCCTTACAATGCTTTCCAGCTATTATGATTGAATAGGGTATAACCAGAAAGCTTGGAGCCATAATGGCGCAGTCACTTAAAACAATTCACGCAACTTGCCCGCACGATTGCCCCGATACCTGCTCGATGCTTGTTACCGTGAAAGATGGCAAAGCAGTTAGCCTCAAAGGCAACCCTGACCACCCTATAACCAAGGGCTTCCTTTGTGGCAAAGTCTCTAGATATATTGAGAGAACCTATCATCCAACTCGCCTGCTGCATCCACTGAAAAGGATTGGAGCAAAAGGCGAAGGGCGATTCGAAAAGATAAGCTGGCAGGAAGCAATCGACACCGTTGCTTCAAAGCTTGGTTCTATTATTGATTCACCCTTCGGCCCCCAATCTATCCTGCCTTATAGCTACGCTGGCACCATGGGAAGGCTTCAAAGTTCCAGTATTGATCGCAGGTTTTTTCATCGTATCGGAGCTTCTCTTTTAGAACGAACCATTTGCGCAACTGCGGGGGTTGCAGGAAGCCATATGACCTTAGGGGCAAGGGCTGCTATCGACCCAGAAGCGGTGTTGCATTCGAAGTTGATTATCAATTGGGGATCGAACACCAGTGTTACGAATTCTCATTTATGGGCTATCATGCATCGGGCCCGAAAAGCTGGCGCCAAAATAATCACCATCGATCCCTTCCGTTCTAAAACTGCTGAAAAAAGTGATCTCTGGATTCCGATACGCCCAGGCACCGATGCTGCCCTAGCACTCGGTATCATGCATGTTATTTTCCGCGATAACCTACAAGATCAGGATTTCATCGATAAGTTTTGTCTGGGCGGCGAAGATCTCAAATCACGAGCCAACGATTTTACTCCCGCTAAAGTCTCAACCATCACGGGCTTAAATCCAAGCATTATCGAGCAATTGGCACACGAATACGCAAATACCAAGCCTGCATTTATCAGGCTTAATTATGGGCTGCAAAGGCATGGCGGCGGCGGCATGGCAGTAAGGGCCATCACCTGCCTGCCGGGAATTATTGGGGCATGGAAAGAAACCGGGGGTGGCGCATTTCTTAGTACTAGCGGTATGTACCCCCTAAAAGCTGCACCCGCTTTTGAAAGGCACGATCTCATCCCCAAGGGAACGAGAGCCATCAACATGAGCCTGCTTGCAGATGCGTTAAACGACAACAATCTTGCACCGCCAATTAAAGCACTCATCGTTTATAATTCGAACCCCGCAGCGGTGTGCCCGGATCAATCCAAAGTTATTCGTGGACTAAAAAGAGATGATCTTTTCACCGTAGTGCTTGAGCAATTTCCTACTGACACCGTTGATTACGCGGATATTGTTTTGCCTGCAACTACGCAGCTAGAACATTGGGATCTTCACACCTCCTACGGGCACTTGCATGTGCAAATTAATGAGCCTGCGATTGCGCCTCTTGGCGAATCGTTGCCTAACACTGAAATTTTCAGAATGCTTTCAAAGGCAATGAAACTGGAACCTGAACTTTATGAAGCGACTGATATCGAACTAATCAAAGAGGCACTTGAGCCATCTGCTGGAGGGTTTAATCCTGCAAATGTGATGTCCAAAATAACTTTTGATCAGTTAAAAAAAGAAGGCTCGATGCGGTTAGATTTGCCAAAGGATTATGCACCCTTTGCGAATGGAAATTTCCCCACGCCATCAGGGAAGTGCGAGTTTTTTAGTACTTCAATGCAAAAACTTGGGTTAGATCCCCTGCCCTCGTACACACCATCACACGAAGATCCCCAAACAAGAATAGACCTTGCAGCACATTACCCGATCCAGCTTCTTTCGCCACCAGACCCAGCGTTTTTAAACTCATCATTCGCCAACTTAGATTGGCAGAAACAAGATGCAGGTAGGCCAACTTTATTGATCAGCCCCATAGATGCAGCTTCACGAGGAATTACAGAAGAAGCCAGAGTCCGTATCTTTAACAATCGTGGGGAATTTCTCGCCCATGCGAAAATCACCGATGCGGTGCTTTCAGGTGTTGCGGTGGCGCAAGGGCTTTGGTGGAACAAAGATATTCCGGGCAAGGCTAATGCCAATGCAACTACAAGTACTGCCATCACGGATTTAGGGGCTGGTGCTACTTTTTTTGACAACCTCATCGAGGTCGAACCTGTTTCTAATTCCGACATTTAAAGAGGGTTTTATATGAAGGCTTGTATCAGCCAAGTTTGTGTTTTAAGCAGTACTTTTCAAGAAGATATCAAATCTTTTGTTGAAGGTGGATGCCCTAACATGGAGGTCTGGCTCACCAAATTAGAAAAGCATCTCGAATCTGCAAGCATTGCTGAAACAAAGGCTTTAATTGCTGATCATGGCGTAAACTTGGTTGCTGGTTCGTATCAGGGCGGATTGTTTCTTTCCACAGGCGAGCAGAAAAAAAGCCATTACGATCATTTCAAAAAGAGGCTAGATCTTTGCCAAGGCTTAGGCATACCTTTGATGAATATCTGCGCAGATTTCCCTGCCCGAGTTGATCAACAAATTTTGCAAACCGCACTTGCTGGATTGCGTGAAGCAGCGCAATGGGCGGAAGCATTCAACACAAAACTATCCTTGGAATTTCGTGCCCAATCTTCATTCGCCAACAATCTTGAATCTGCAAACACCTTTGTCTCTGCTTCAGGAATGGAAAATGTAGGGATTACTCTCGATACATTCCACTTTCACTGCGGACCAAGCAAATTAGCAGACCTAGCTAACATCAATCCAAAAAAACTATTCTTTGTTCAGGTGTGTGATATCTCTGCGGTACCCAAAGAATTGGCAACCGATTCCGATCGCATCTTTCCAGGCGATGGAGATATCGACATCACTTCCATCATTAAGGAACTTAAAAGAATTGGGTACGATGGTTATGTATCGATGGAGCTTTTAAATCCTGTAATTTCTCAATCCAAACCATCTCAAGTAACAGAATTGGGCATGGGAGCGTTAGGTAAAATTCTAGCCTAACTTCACAAAGCTTTGTTAATCTGGGTAAAGGCTGAGATCATTTTCAAGCAACTCGTCTTGCTTTTTGCTACCCACATCAGACATTATGCTTACACAGGGCTTTTCAAAAACGGGCAACAGACTCGTGAGGGATTTATTATGATCAGAACACTTGTTTTTTCAGCACTTATCTTGGTTTTCAGCTTTCAAACTTGGGCTGCGGAAACCGTCAGCCTTAGTGGCAGTGGCGTCCGTTTCAGCACCATCACGGAATACATTGCTAATGCAAAAACAAACAAAATGGCACTTACAGGCGTTGCAATGCGCTCTAAGTTTCTTGTCAATGTTTATGCAATCGCAAGTTATGTACAAGAAGGTATCAAGCCAAAATCATCTGATGAAATCATCAATGCAGACATTTACAAACAACTCAACCTTGTGATGGAAAGACAGGTGGATGGCCGTGAAATGGCTTCCAGCTTCAAGGCTTCGGTTCTTTTAAATCACAAAGAAGAAGAGTTCCCTGAAGAGCTTACTCTTTTACACAATCTCTTCAAAGAAATCAAAGTAGTAAAAGGCGACCAGGTTAAACTGACGCATCTCCCCGGTATTGGCATTCATTGCCAGGTTGTAGACAAGATTGAAGTCACCATCAAAAGCGTGGCATTCTCCAAGGCCATTTGGGAAATCTACTTTGGAAAAAACAATCTTGGAGATGGTATAAAGAAGAGCCTACTATCCAAGTCTTAAGAAAAACCGAGTGCACTTTCCAAAGACCGCGAGGCTTTTAGTCCCGCGGTCTTATTTTTATCCGTAACATATCCTGCATAAAATGAATTGAATATTTTGATTCAAAACAGGAATAGAATTGCAATGGGCAGATATCTTGCGGGAATTGATCTTGGAACCACAAATAGCGCAATTGCTTATATTGATACCTCTACCAAAGCTAAATTCCCCGAGATCAAACTTCATCAAGTATTCCAGTTAGATGCTCCTTCCGAACTTCAACCACATTCGTTATTACCCTCTTTTTTATACCTTCCTGGGGGGCATGATCTTCCTGAAGGTGCAGCAGCATTGCCATGGGACAAAAGCCGTTCGTTCATCGTGGGTAATTTCGCCCGCTCGCAAGGTGCCAAGGTACCAGGAAGACTTGTATCCTCTGCAAAATCTTGGCTATGCCATCCGGGAGTTGATCGCAAAGCCCCCTTGCTTCCGTGGGCAGCCCCTCCCGAGGTTACAAGACTTTCCCCACTGGATGTTTCTGCCAAATATTGAAAGCATATCGTTGAAAGCTGGAATCATTCTGTTTCGCTGGGCCAACTTGCTGAACCTCTCGAAAATCAAACCGTTGTGGTTACTGTTCCCGCATCGTTTGATGACATTGCACGAAGCCTGACCATGGAGGCTGCAAAACTTGCTGG
>CAXNFS010000067.1:0-12510 GCA_964201235.1 Gemmataceae bacterium
AGCTTGCAAGGGTTAGTTCCTTATTGATATCGTTTTGACAACTTCAACCCTGTTAGACCGGTAACACCTTTTCAGAGATGCGTTCTTCATGTCGATAATTATCATAAGTGAAGGCGTGGTAGTTTTAACATGCTGCTGATTTTTCAACACCATGAACAAATTTACCTCACTTTGCTAAAATGTAAGTAACGATTATTGAACTTTAGCGACCTAGTAACCACCGGAAAACACCATGACTCGACCAAGTCGCCCACGCACTGAAGCAGTTCAATCTCCCTTAGAAACTTATCTAAAGGAAATTAACGAAACCGCTCTCCTTAATGCTGATGAGGAAAAGCAACTTGCTTATCGAATTGAAAAAGGCGATGCAGAGGCCAGAGACCGTATGGTTCGGGCCAACCTTAGGTTAGTCGTTAATATTTCCCGAAGCTACACCGGGAAAGGCCTTGCACTACAAGACCTTATTGAAGAAGGCAACCTCGGGCTTTTAAGGGCTGTTGAAGGCTTTGACCCTACCATGAACACCCGCTTTAGCACCTATGCAAGCTATTGGATTAAACAATCCATCAAACGCGCTTTGGTGAATACCGCAAAAACCATTCGAGTTCCTGCTTACATGGTTGAGCTCCTTGCTAAATGGCGCAGGGCCAATGCCATTCTGCATGATACCCTTGGCAGGCCCCCCTCCCATGAAGAAATTGCAGCAAGCTTGGATTTACCCAAAAAGAAACTCAATATCATCAAGAAAGCTATCAAGGTTTATCATTCTGCTCCTCAACCAGAACAATCCGATAGTGGCTGGTCTCTGGAAGAAATGATCATGGATTCAAACAGCAAATCCCCTGATAACGAAATGGTTGAAGCTGATGATTTAGTTCATGTCAAAGATCTTTTAGGAAAAATGGATCCACGCGAAGCAATCGTTCTTAAAATGCGATTCGGGCTCGATGATGAAGAACCTAAAACCCTAAAAGAAATTGGCGAAAGTTTGGGCCTTACAAGGGAACGCGTTCGACAAATCGAAAGCGAAGCCCTCGAAAAACTTGGCGTCAGTATGGGCGTTAATTCTTAATTTAGGTAAAAAGGGCAATGAAAGTTGCCCTCTTTTCCTCATGTCGGCATTCTCTCCATTGTAATTCAATCATTTTTACGGGTTATCTCCCGGCCTTTACTGGCCGATAAGGATTATGAGGAAAATTATTCCTTTGTAATTTGGGGAGATGATGCGTTACTTAATAATTGCTTATTTCTTTTTAATCATCTTGTTGGCAGGCATCCCTCTAGTTGCCTTGGCTGATAACTCTGATTCTGATTCACTTGCAGATTTACATTGGAGAGCGGGCCAAAAATCTTTAGATGCAGGCGACCCCGTAAATGCTCTTAGGTCTTTTAGGCAATCCCTCTCAATTAATCCTGATTCTGCCAAAACGCACCTTTCCATGGCTGCAGCTTGCCTAGCTCAGGGGAACGATTCTATTGCTGCTATTCATCTGAAAATTAGTCTCGAACTTGAACCTAGTAATGTGATTGTCAGGCAGAATTACGCAGACCTTCTCTTGCGGATGAATCAGCTTGAAGAAGCAAGGGACCAATTTAACTTATTTATCAAAGATACTCAGCAATTTGGTGAACAAGCTAACCGGCATATGATTCATGCCCATAGCAGATTGATGGCAATTTCAGAGCAATTGGGCGATGTTTATGAAGAGCATTTGAATCGTGGTATTGGTTTGTACTTGCTGGCTTTAGAGAAAACAAAAAAGGATCAGCAGGAAGTACCTAATGATCAAAACTTGGAAGCGTTGCTGTTTCGCGCAGCAGGAGAACTAACCCAAGCCCGATTGACTAGGAATGATCAAATCCGGCCTTGCTGGTATCTTTACCTAGTTTGGAACAAGTTGGCTTGTTCACAACCCGCGCAGCGATGGTATCGAATAACAGCCCAAGATGCCTCGGTGGAATGTTTGACCCCGAAGGAATTTCAAGACTTCCATCTTGTCAGAAAATTCGCTGAATCAGACCATATTCGAAAATAATTCCAACATTTTTCGCTATAAAGTGTTATTATCGCAGACGATTTCTTTTAATTTGAGTTGTCGCTGCTTAGGGAATTATTCATGTTTTTATCTATTAGATTGATCAAAGCTCTTGGGTTCTTTGCCTTGGTAATACCAATGTTTGCATTGGCGCAGCCTATTCCTTTGGAGGATGTTTTAAAGGAAAGATCTACAAGCGCAGATATTTTCAACAAGACCCTGCGTGGTGAGGTTCCGTTCGATGCTAAAAATCCTGCGCATATGAAAGCTGTCGATGTTAATGCTAAATTTTTTGTCTATAGGGTGACTAGGCCAGAAATCCAAGCAGAACCTGGTAAAATGGATTCCATTTTCAAAGAGTTTGAAAGCGTTTTAAAGCAACTTAAAACTAAAGCTGATAACCCTTTTAACTCTAGTTTCCTCGAAAAAATCTTGGAGAAAACTAAAGAGATCATTCCCAATACTTCCATCAGCGCTCGCATTAACGCTGTTCGTATGCAAGCTATGTGCCCTGCAGAAATCGCCAACTGTGATCTTGCTGGTCAGAAAAGCCTTCCCGATCAATTCATGGAATCCTTCATCGCAGTATTACAAAAATCCCCCGATGATGGCATGAAGCTTTATGCCTTAAAAGGTATCAGAGACACTTACAAGGTTATCCGCCCCATGGCTGTCGTAAAGAAGGCGAGTAGCAGGGTCACTTTAAGCCCTGCGGTAGAAGTTAAAGTTGCTGAAACTTTGGCAAAAATTATTGAAACGCCTATTGTTTACCCAGCAGGAACTGCTCCCGAAATTGTCGAAGGGTACAGGGTTTTAAGGCGTGAAGCTTTAAAAGCTCTTGCCCAATCACGGGCCCCAATTTCAGGGGAAAAAGGTAGAACTGCATTTATTCTGGCTAAATTTGCCAATGGCTCGGATATCAAACCTGAACCTAGGTTAGATGAAAGGGCCGAGGCTGCAATTGGTCTTCTTAATCTTCGCCTTCAAGATCCTGATACAAGCGAATACAATATGGAAGCAGCTTTGTACCAATTCAGCTCGTTTCTCATCGATTATTTCCAGCGATTTAATTCCCGCAATGATTCCGATGCGGAAAAGTTATTCCCTTGGAAGTACTATGCTGCAAGAATTACTGATGCCCTTGATGAGCTTAATAAAGAAGTGAAAAACTTTCCGTATGTAGTCGAAATGGTCCAGAAAATCGGACTCGGTCTTAGCGATATGGAAAAACTTGACAAAGCAGCGGTCCCACAACTTGCTACTTTTGTACAATCCAAAGCGCCTGCAAGTTTATTGATCTATAAAAAGATCCCCGGAACAGAAGTAAAGCTACACGGGAATTAGTTTATGAAGCCACTTCAGGTGGGTGCTTTAACAGGATATTCTCGACAAGTTTAATGTCTTTTATATCAACGCCTTCGCGCCTTTGATACCTGCGCTTTAGGCTATCAAGTACATGAAGCCACATAACCCGATCAGCGACAAGGCCTTTGGTCCATTCGCCTCGTTTTTTAAATTTGAATTTGAAGGTCCAGACCCCTGCAAATCTTTCTGCGCTTATGTATCGTTTCACGCCCATTTCTGGGTCGATGTCATGCCATTTGATTTCTATCATCAGGAAAGCCTCTTTACTATTTTCTTAGATGTTGAAGAAGCTTGCTAAAATCTTCGGGTAAAGCCATGTTCCAGTGCATTGGTTCGCCCGATATGGGATGAATGAAACCTAGTTCCGCAGCATGTAGTGCTAGTCTGGGGAACCCACTGCCATCGGGTAGGATACTGCCATTGGATGTCGTTCGGTATACTTTTTCCCCGCAAACGGGAGAACCTTTTTCTGCCAGATGTATTCTGATTTGATGTGTACGGCCCGTTTCAAGTTGGCATCCAACAAGAGTAAAAGCCTGGAATTTTTCGACTATATGAACATGGGTGACTGCTTTTTTCCCGGGTTGGGAGAATGGTGCACTTCCTCTACGACCATCGCCTCGGTCGCGAACCAAGATAGATTCAATGGATTGAGGCGCAATGGTGCCCGGTATTAATGCCAAGTATTTTCTTTCAACCGAATGATTAAAGAATTGCATACCAAGGCCACGTTCTGCATCCGCAGTGCGGGCGAAGACCAGCAAGCCACTGGTTTCTTTGTCTAACCTTTGAACCACACGAAGCCTAGAAGATTTGCTTTTTACCCCTTTTTTCGTCAAAAAACCTATTTGCTTGGTGACCAGATCTTCCAAGGTTGGGCTGAGCGACTTACGCGATTCTTTCCAAGTTCGTTCTGCCGGGTGTCTGACGGAATTTACACCCGGTGGTTTTTCCACCACGACTAGATGCTCATCAAGGAATCTAATTGTTATTTCTTGCTTATCTGATGCTTTGCCATCTGGCTTTACCAGTAGTTCGACATCTTCAGCAGTGCGGACTCTTCTTGCAGGGTCAAGGCATACATCATTGCTAATTTTAATATGCCCTTGGGCAATTAGTTTTTTTATCCTAGACCAGCTTAGGTCAGGCTTAAGATTGCGAACGATAGTTGCAAGGGTTGCACCTTCGTTTTCAGGTGGTACCTTATGTTGAATATTTTTGGAAATGGTCATTATCTAGCTCTCTCGCCTTTTCTTTACTGATGCTCTACCAGGGCGGTAACCTTTATTTTGTTTGTTTGCAGGATTGTTTGCGGGGGCGTGATAGTACTCGCCCTCAAGAGTATTATTTGCCTTGGCGATTCGGGATTCAAAAGCTTCTTTTGGAGGATTTGCAGGGATCAGTGCATCACAAGAATTTCCTATCAAATCTGTTCTGCCCGCTGCTTCAAGTGCTTTTCTTACTTCGAAGTAGTTTTCCGGTTTGAAAAACTGCAGCAGAGCTCTTTGCATTTTTCTATCACGAATGTTTTTTGCTATGTACACTTGCTCGCCCGTCATTGGGTCGATCCCTGTGTAGTACATGCAAGTAGCAATATCGAAAGGGGCAGGGATGAAATCCTGTACCTGATCTGGTTTGTAGCCATTGCGTTTTAAAAATAGGGCCAGTGCGATCATCGAATGTAAATCAGACCCCGGGTGGCTGGCGATATAATAAGGGACGAGATATTGTTTGGGCTTGCCCGCTTTTTGGGAAGCTTTTTTGAACCCATCCGAAAAGGTTTTGAAGTTGTCGTGTGCGGGCTTTTTCATCAGCTTTAAAACATTCTCGTCTGCAGCTTCCGGTGCAACTTTTAAATGCCCACCCACATGATGAGCAGTTAACTCTTCCAAGTATTCTGGAGAAAGTTGTGCTAAATCCATGCGAATACCGCTGGCAACCAGCACCTTTCGGATCCCTGGTATTTCCCGTGCCTTTTGCATCAGCTTGATGATCGGCCCGTGGTCCGTACCCAGTAATTTACAAATCGTTGGATGTACACACGATAGCCTTTTGCATTTCGCTTCCACTTCAGGGCGGGTGCAACGCATTTTGTACATGTTTGCGGTAGGGCCACCAATATCGCTTACTATTCCGTTGAATGATTCATCTTTGCCCATTTTTCCCAGTTCTTGGAGTACCGATTCTTCAGACCTAGACTGAATTATTCGCCCTTGATGTGCGGTGATTGAGCAAAAAGTACAGCCCCCAAAGCAACCCCGCATGATCGTTACAGAATCTTTGATCATTTCGTGCGCAGGGATTTTTTCTTTATAACTCGGATGTGCTTTTCGAGTGTAAGCAAATCCGTATATCCGATCCATCTCGGCTGTTGAAATTGGAAATGCAGGAGGCGTTGCAACGATTGCCTGATTATCGTGGTACTGGATTAGGGTTTTAGCGTTAAACGGGTTGGTATTTAGATGAATAGTTTTTGTCGCTTGTACAAAAGCAAGCTTCTCCGTCTTAACCATTTCAAAAGTGGGTAGGACTTCAAAGCCAACTGTTGCTTTGATACCATTTTCATCTTTGATTAAAAACTTTTCTGCGATCAAATGCTCTTGCCCTACGGGTGGAGTTTCTTTTGCACCCAGTGCGAATGCAATTCCACGCATGTCGCGTAATTGTTGAACACTTTCGCCTGCTGCCAACCGTTGGGCCATTTCGACAATTGTGTTTTCGCCCATTCCATAAGCGACGATGTCGGCTTTGCAATCTAAAAGAATAGATTTTCGTACGGTATCGCTCCAGTAGTCGTAATGAGCCAATCTTCGAAGAGAGGCTTCAACTCCTCCTGCGATAACTGGCACGCCCGGGAAGGCTTCTCGAGCGCGATGGCAATAAGGCAAAGTTGCGCGGTCGGGTCGAAGCCCGATATTTCCACCTGGGGAATAAGCATCATCATTACGGACTTTTTTATTTGCGGTGTAGTGGTTGATTAGAGAATCAAGATTGCCCGCACTGATCGCAAAGAATAATTTTGGTCTACCAAATTGACGCCAAGGTTCGACTGATTTCCAATCGGGTTGACTGAGCATTGCAACTTTGAATCCTGCATATTCCAAACTGCGTGCAAGGATGGCCATTGCGAAGCTAGGATGGTCAATGTAGGCATCGCCCGTTACAAAAACGATATCAACTTCAGACCAGCCCCGGGCCTTCATTTCTTCAAAGGTAGTGGGGCATAAGGGTGCACTATTATCCGCAGATAAAGGTAGTTCGAATCGGTTTTTTTTTGTTTTAGTGCTGTCTTGCATTAAAATCCACACCATTGATGTTTTAAAGGTAAAAGTCTCACCTTAGAACATTATAGGTGGTTATCTGGAAATTACCTCTCCCTGCGAGTTTTCTGCTTTAGAATTGCTTTTATCTTGTAATGCAAAGTCCAAAGGTAACGATTGAAGGAGGTCCAAAAGGTCTTTTTCATGAACAAGTGCGTTGGCTTCTGAAATTGAGACCCATTTTCGCAATCTTTGTCGGTGTTCGGGATAAACTTCTGCAACACTAGAAACCTGCATTAAAAATACCGTAACAAGATAGGAGAGCCCAGATTTTGAGTAGCGATATGATCCCAAGGGGTTACTGTTTAGTTTACCCGTTAAACCTGCTTCTTCCCATGCTTCCAGAAGGGCAGTTTCTGCTGCTGTTTTTCCTTTGGATATCGAGCCTTTGGGAATTACCCATCTTTTGCCACTTTTTGAGGTTACAAGGCAAACATTGCCTTCAAAATACGGAATTGATGCCGCTTGCAACAACGAGGGAGAATTGAAATTATCTGCCATGACAAGTGTTCCATCCGTGGAAATTAATACGCTATTTATAAAGGCGTATTTGGGCCAGTCAAGTTAAACTTGCGAAAATTAACCATAACCTCACATCTCTCTGCTCAAAATAATAAATAGATTTTAATCTTTGTCGGTTAGGGTAAATTAGGTATCGGTAGGTTCTAACTTCAATGGTTATTAACGATCGATAGCAATATGAAAAACAACGATAATATTTTGTTAGTGGAAGACGAGCCGGGTGTTTTGCAGACTTTTGCAGAATGGTTGCAATCCTCAGGGTTTGATATCAATATTTATCAAGCCAGGGATGCAGAAACGGCACTTAAAATTGCAGCAGAATCTCAAGTCGATCTTGCAATCCTTGACTGGAATTTAGGTACAGGGTTAAACGGCCTTGATTTACTTGAAGACCTTTTTGTTTTTCAACCCGATATTGTTGCGATTCTTGTCACTGGATATGCCAATCAGGCTACCCCTTTGCATGCAATGCGAATAGGTGTGCGAGATTATCTTGATAAAAATCAGGATCTGACTCGGGAAAAATTTCTTGATGCAGTCTTGAAGCAATTGCAAAAACTTCGCCCCCTTAAAAATCAAAGAATATTTCAAAAGAAACTTGAATCTTTTAAGGATATGGTAGCTCGCTCTTTAGAATTGCTTGATGCCAATAGTGCTTTTAAAAATGAAAACACCCTCGATGCTACTTGTAATAAAATAATTCAATCAGCATTTGAATTTTTCCCCATGAAGAATGCCTCGGTGTATCAAATCAATGCGGGCGGCTTTATTCCCAATAATGGTTGCCCCGTGATTACCTACGATGGGGAAAGGTTTACTTCTTCTAATGTGGATTTTAGTTCTAGCCTAGCTTCTGCGGTTTGCAATCAAAATTCCACTATCCCACTTCGGGTTGATCTCTCTAAAAATGGGAATCAAGAGTTATTTGTTATTCATCCCTTTGAAGCCAATGCCCAAACCGCTTTGTTCCTGCCTCTTGTTTATGATTCCCAATTGATCGCTATTCTTGAATTTGTCGATCCGCAAGAATCAGCCCTAATCAAGTGGGAAAAATTGACTGGTATTTATGCCGAATTGCTAGCTAAATCAATGGGTCACGATAAAGCGAGAACCCATCTTCTTATTATTATGGAAAAGGCGTTAAAACTTTCAGACTCGTTGAGCCCCTTGGAAATTAGTAGTCAAAGCCTAGGGGATAATATTAATAATGCAATTGCTGAAACTGGTATCCCGCCTGAAGAAATCGAGTTTCTAAATCAAGTCCGTGCTTTGCAGAATCGCTTTGGAAAAAGTGCCCTAACTTCCAGCACTGAACTCTTGAAAACTGTTGAAAAAATGCTCCTTGCATCTTTTGGGGAGGCTTCCAAGTGACTGAGGGGCAGCCTTCCTTTGATTTTTTTGAAGCCTTGCAGAATCTGATTAAACTCGGATTTCGAGATGGATTGCTTGGTAATCCACTTGCGGATGGGAATGGTGTAAATATTGCTTTGATTGATACCGGGGTGAATGTAAGCAAGTTGCAAAGAAAATTTGATGGTAAGGGTGTTAAATTTAAACCCATCACAAACGCATTATTTAAATCCAATGGAGTAATTGATTATTCTTCTATCGCACCCCCAGTTCTGCCTCATGGAACAGTGGTTGCGGATATTCTTTTAAACCATGCGCCCCAGGCCCAATTGTATTCTGCAAATGTTTTTGAATTTCGATCCTTTACCGAACTCGATTTACTGCTTCATGCGATACATGTTGCAATCCATGATTGGAAATGCAAGGTTATCAATCTTTCGCTGGGATTGCCTGAAGAAAGGTTGCAACAACCTTGGCGTAGATTGCAGTTTTTAAATGCTCTTGAAGACGCCTATCGGAATGATGTTCTTGTTTTTGCTGCAGGAAATAACGATCACCCCTTAACCCGAAGTTTTCCAGCAGTGTTTGAGTCCTCACTTTTTTCTGTCAACAAGAAGTTGTTGGATGGAATGCTTAAGTTTAAATATTTTCCTCAGGCAGGCCTCGAATTTTTAGGGCACGGGTATGCAGACCTTGCGCCAATTGGTTCAGATCTTGAAACATCTTGGGCCACCGCCCATCTTGCTGGCACTGCTGCTAGAATTGTTTCTTTATGCCCTACCATAAAACCGTTTGAGATGAAGTCGATACTCTATTGGGTTTCACGCGAATGGTATGATCAATCAGGTTGCAATTCCTAATTCAGTCATTCTTCGATAAAGCGAACTAAGTGCTATTTTTAGTTTTTTAGCTGCTTCTCGTTTGTCGCTATTTTGATTTAGTATTAACTCAATATGTGTTTTTTCAAACCTTTTTACTGCTTCATCCAATCCATCGATTAAAACGAACTCCCCTATTGCTGGGGCCAAGCCAGGTGGTAGATCTGTAGGTGTAATTAAGGGCCCATCGGAAAGAATGACCGCTCGTTGCAATACATTTTCAAGTTCGCGTACATTTCCTTTCCAGGGGCACGCCATTAATATTTGCATCGCTTCGTGATTCACCCCGGTGAATCTTTTGCCCATCGCTTTTGCGTGCTTATCCAAAAGATACTCGACAAGCTCCGGGATATCTTCCATTCGGTTTCGAAGTGGCGGAATTGTGATTGCTACAACATTTAAGCGATAGTACAAATCTTCGCGAAACCGGCCAGCTTCCACCTCTTTTTGTAAATCTTTATTGGTAGCAGCGAGAATCCTGGCTTCCACAGTGATGGGTTCGTTGGCGCCTACAGGGAGTATTTCTTTTAATTCAATTGCGCGTAAAAGTTTAGCCTGGGTTGCAAGGGGAAGTTCTGCAATTTCATCAAGGAAAACAGTACCTTTGCCTGCATGCATAAAGACACCGTTTTGGTCTTTATCTGCACCAGTGAACGCTCCTTTTTTATGACCAAACAATTGATTTTCCAGTAATTCATGTGGAATTGCAGCGCAATTCATTGCTAGAAATCTGCTCGGAGAATCTTTTATATTGGTTGAGGCTTGATTTGCTCCATCATGGATTACCCGTGCCAGTAATTCCTTACCCGTGCCACTTTCGCCTGTCAATAATACCGTCGATCTTGTTGGCGCAACTTTGTTTGCCAATTCAATGGTTTGGCGCATTGCCTGACTTTTACCAATGAGTTTGGTTTCAGGGTAGATGCGGTTGAGTTCTTTTCTCAACCATTGGTTTTCAAGTGCCAGCCTTTTTTGTTCGAGTAATCTTTTTATCTTTTCTGATAACTCTGCAAGGATAACCGGTTTGATAAGATAATCTTGGGCACCACGCTTGAATGCTTCAACTGCATTTTCAACAGTGGCATACGCAGTGATCATCACGACAAATACTTCAGGACTTATTCGTTGGAGTTCCTGTAAAAATGCGATGCCATCCATCCCAGGCAGTTGTAGATCACATAGGCATAATTCAAATCTTGTAGTTGTTGCCAACTTGATACCTTCTTCGCCACTACTTGCGCAAATCACTTTAAATCCCTCTTGATTCAGGAATTCTGTAAGAGTTTCGCGGATCAGTGGTTCATCATCAATGACAAGAATGTTTGGGAGTGATTCTTTTGCACCGGAGTGATTCTTTTTTAATTCAGTCATGGGGCACCTTGGTTGGTTCGATTGAAAGTGCAAAATTGGTTGAGGGAATAGTTGCGCCAAAAAGAGATCCGCCTTCGGGTTTTTGGTAATAGCGAATCATTCCCTGGTGTTCCTCGATTATTTTTTGTGACACAAAAAGACCAAGCCCGGTCCCATGTTTTTTAGTAGTAAAAAAAGGAAGAAACAATTTTTCGACATTAGTTTCTGAGACTCCTGGGCCGTTATCACTTACTTGAAAACAAATAGTGTCACCTTCGACTGCGATTCCAACTTCAATAATACCCCCTGTGCCCGCAGCATCAATGGCGTTTAAGATAAGGTTGAGAATTACCTGTACTAATTGATCATGAATTCCGTTGATGGTTGGCAGGTTTTGAGGGACAGGAAGCAAAATAACCTTACCTCTGGTCCTTTTGTAATATTTTGCAATATTCATTGCTTCTTCAATGACTGGTAAAGGTTTGATTTTTTTTCGTTCGAGATTAGCAGGCCTGGAAAAATCCATTACTTCTCGAAGAGTATCCCGAATCCGTATTAGTTGGCCACTCATTAGGTCAAGTTTTTCTCTTGTGTAATCATCGAGTTCTTTTTTTTGAAGGATTTGCACCATAGAGGAAATAGAGGTGAGTGGGTTGCCAACCTCATGGGCGATTCCTGCTGCTAATAGTCCAAATGCTGCCATTTTTTCCTGCTGTAATACTTGTGCTTGTGCTTCCTGTAACTGCTTTGATCTTTCTGCAATTCTTGCTTCAAGTTCGGATTGGTTTTTTAATAACTCCTGATTTAAAACTTCCAGAGAGGAACTGGTTCTTCTTAGAAGCGAGGTTAATGATGTCGATGCCCATGCCAGCCAACCCATGACAATCATGGTTAGTGAGATGAAAAGTTTACTTTGTGAATTATCATTCAAAAGAAAGAATAAGGTACTATAACTGATGCAATGAAAAGTAAAGCAAAGTGCAGTCACAATCCAAGAATATCGTAATGCGCAACATAAGATTGAAAGAAAATAATAATAACGGAAAGTGCTGGAGAGTCCTTCTTCAAAGTAGCAAAGTAGGCCGATGAAAAGCGATTCCATAGCTGCGATAAACAAAGGGTAATCGGCTAGGAAAACTTTTTTTTTCCAACTGAAGTAAGTGTCTAAAAGTGTGTATCCAACCCCGATCGCAAGGATTAGGTTTAATAAACCTCTGCGGTCGCCGCTCATATCTGTTGCATTAACAAGAAAGTAGCCTATTAAAACACCAAACCATCGAATTTTTACAACGATGGCTTCAGCATCAAGATCCCAGGGGTTTGGGGCGTTTTTGTTTACCATGTAATTCATGATAGGCCCATTGTAAAGATTTTCATCTTGGGGATCATGAGTCAAGAATTTGGGAAGGCTGTTTTTCTTCCGATTGAATAATAAGTGAAACCAACGGAGGAAAGAACTTTAGGTTCGTATAAATTTCGGCCATCAAAAATGACATTTTCTTTCAGCATTCCTGCCATGAATTGGAAATTTGGATTCCGAAATTCTTGCCATTCGGTAACGATTGCCAAGGCGTTCGCACCTTGAAGCGCATCATAGGGTTTGCTGCAATAAGAAAGCTTATCACCATAAATCGCTTTAACATTGGGCATTGCTTCCGGATCATGAACTTGAACCTTAGCGCCTGCATT
>CAXNFS010000068.1:0-12123 GCA_964201235.1 Gemmataceae bacterium
TACCATTTGCATGCTTCAGCTTTATTTTCTGCAATTCCTACTCCGTTGTAATAGCAAGAGCCAAACTGGTTTTGTGCACTTGCATGGCCCTTTTCGGCAGCTAAGAAATACCATTTGGCTGCCTGCTGTTTATCTTCTGCAACACCTTCTCCGGTGTCATAACAATCGCCAAGCTGGTTTTGCGCATTCGCATATCCCTGTTCGGCAGCAAGGCGGTACCACCGGAATGCATCGTTATAATTTTGTTTTAGGTTGTATCCAAAGGCGTAACATAAACCTAAAAAATGCTGACCTCGTGGATCGTTCGCCTGAGCCGCCTTCTGCCAAGATTCTATATGCCAACAATTATTACTTATCCATACTTTGCGATCTGAGCTTGCTTCAAAGTTTTTAGAATCTGCAGAAATTAGCGCAGACAAATTAGAATCCATCTCGCAGATAATTTGGCTTGGCCTAGGTATGGGGATTTTCCCATGAAGTGTTTCCTCAAGTTTTTCCAAATAGAACTGTTCCTTTTCCCCAATACCGTTTCCCAAAAACAATTCTTTGGCACCGTTGATCAAGGTTTCGCAAAATGCATCTAGGGCTGATGAATCTCCTGAATTCCTTGCTAAATTTCTACACAGAAGCAGCCCCGACCACTTGCTTGATCTATGTAAGTAACCAAACACGCCCGTATCAAATCGATACTGATTTAAAAACGGCACGATGTCTGAAACCGGCAACGATTCAAACGGCGCATACTTGCTAAGCACCTTGGCATATTTATCTGCTACTTTTGCAAAGAAGGATTCTGGTTGATAAGTTTCTTTGCCGGTGATTTTTCGATTCTCAATCAACGCATCGTAAACAACGCGCAATGCATCTGCATAGAAAGCCAGTGTTATCAGTGGTACTTCAGGGCCGCCTTTGGCAAAATGCACAAGTTCAGGCCCCAGCAACTCGTCCCGTGTTTGGGTACTCAAGTAATCAGAAATACTATTCAAGTAATCGGATACACTGCTTATCGCTTTTTGTAATCCCGGCTCAAAAAGTGATTCGACGGTATTGATCATTTTAACCCGCCTTGCTTTTACTTTTCGACTATCTCATTAACGAACCACAAAGAGACAATCCACATCTGTGCTTGCTCAATGCTTTGGCAGCGACATAACTCAGGCTTTTAAAATCACTCAGGCCCCCATCTACCCTCGTGCTCACTCAATGCTTCATAAGCGGCATCACTTAGGCTTATCAAATCATCAAGAACCAAAGCTCCCTCATGATATCTCAAGGCGTCTACAGCAGCATCACTTAGGCTTTTCAAACCAGTTAGAACCAAAGCCCCCATGTGCTTACCAAATGCCTCCGCAGCAGCATCACTTAGGCTTGTTAAACCATCTAGACATAACAATCCTCCTTGGTGATTACTCAATGCTTCTGCTGCTGTATCACTCAAACTTTTCAAACCTATAAGATATAATTCGCCCTCATGATTGCTCAAAACTTCTGCTGCTGCATCACTTAGACTTGTCAAATATTGAAGGTCCAAAATTTCATTTAAGTTTACCAATTTTCTGACCAAAGCAATATGCCCAGGAGAATCAGGCAAGCTTTCCAAACGGCCAAGATTCAATTTCCCCTTGTATTTGCTCAATGCTTTTGCGGCTCCATCGCTCAAACTTTTTAAACCTCCAAAGTCCAAATCTTTTTTCAACTTTTCAAAATAGAATGATTTTAGTATTTTAGCTTTCTCAGGAATGCAATAAATAATATTCAGCATGGCAAGAACTGGATGATTTCGATCGGCCTTTTTAAATAATTTGTTTATTTCGTTGGACGGAATCGCTTCACCATTTTCAATCTTGCAACCTTCCAGCAATTGCTCAAACAACCAAACCTCTTTCTTCGCT
Organism: Gemmataceae bacterium; assembly: GCA_964201235.1. Classification (GTDB taxonomy): domain Bacteria; phylum Planctomycetota; class Planctomycetia; order Gemmatales; family Gemmataceae; genus UBA969. The sequence continues at coordinate 1,893 of CAXNFS010000068.1, forward strand.
GCTTCCAATACATCGTGGGCCATTTGCCATTGCCCCTTGGCAAACATCGCCAACACCTTCTCCGCCTTCGCCTTCTTTTCCGCTTTACTTAACTCTTCGCCCGAATTTGCGGCATTAGTATTCTTCCCTGCTATTGACTTTGCTGCTGGCTTTGCGGCTGACTTTGCTGTTGGTTTTGCGGCTGACTTTGCTGTTGGTTTTGCGGCTTTAATAGCTTTGCCACCTACTTCCAAATACCCTTTGCCAGTTTTTTCTTTTACCAACTTTTCCATCTCGGCTTTGGCCTTCTCGGGCGTGGCAAAATCCTTCGGCTTACTTTGCCCCTTTATTCCGATTTTCCCAAAGTTTATAATCAGGGTTTTACCCTTTACATCAACTTCCCAAAATTTATTTGAGGTACTATCACTAAATTCAAATCTGCGCATGGGCGTTTCTCCTGATGGTAGCGTTAAACAAAAAACTAATGCTCTTAAAAGAAATTTTACCTAGTTATTAAAACTCTCAATATAAAATAACCAAGAAAATTTTCCAGAAATACCAGATATGATGTTATGAAACAACCATAACAAACAACGGCTGATTTTATTATCGGAACCAGCAACCAAACTTAGCCAAATAATTTTGCAAATACTTTAAATCTTCATGGATTTAGCAAAACAGAAAATTCGCCACGGGGGCTTGCAATCAAACAGAGCCATGCATGAAGAAAGAATGGCACTTGCCATACCGCACAATCTGCTTCCGTGGCTATTCTTCTGAATGCTCTTCCTTAATAACCATTAACTTTGAACTATTTCTTTGTATTCGTTCATGATTTTATCTCTAAAACCGAATCCTTTTTCTAAAATTTCAGCGATGGATAAACCCAGTTCCTTGATTCGTCTTTTGAAAAATTCACACCTAGTAAGTTCACCTTTCATTAAAAACCTAGTCATATCTAATTTACTAGGGTGAACTTCAAGAATCGTTTGGTTAAACCCCTCATTGTTAACCGTAAACTTTTTAATAACTTTGAAATTCTGGCTTCCGCTATAAAAATCTAAGTCAATGATGTCGCCACCAGCATCTATAATTTTTTTAACAAAAGTTTCCGCTTCATCCGCTCCATTCTTCCGTTCAAAATCCTTGGATCCCAGCAATTTGTTCAAGGCTTTCGTGGAAATCATTACCAAGGATCCCTCAACATTATTAACACAGCCAAAAAAATCCTGTCGAATCATAGTTCTACTCCAGAAAAAGTGGTTATTAACAAGCTTCTACTTATCTATTCGCACAGGGAGGCTAATTCTTTAATGAGAAAAACAAATATTTATACAATTTGATGGGTAGTAAAACAAAAAATCATGTCGCATGCATAATTAAAACAAAACTTATTATTCAAAGGTAAAAATCAAAAAAATCTTTTGAATTGATTGCCTGATTAGGATAATAATAACACTGAATTTATTAAGGATTAAAAACAACTTAATTTCAAGTATTCTGAAATATAAAAATATTTTTGACCAACAAGCTGCTTCTATTCCGCTTAATAATATAAGAACTTTTTCACCTTACTAAAGAGCAGATTATGCCCAAACATCCTTTGCAATTAATGTCATCGATATTCTTACGGTCATTAACGACGAGAGATTCGCTGGTCTACCCCAAGAATTATGATGGAAGATCACTTTGGCAACTATCTGGCCGGCACAGCTTTTATGCTGATTAAGCGATAGCTTTATAAAAAAAGCGGAATAACCCTAACGCTAAATGCGTGTCGCAGTTTGAAAAATTTTTACAGTTTTTGATCAAAGTCCTACTTTTCAGGTAAATACAAAATGAGCAATACAATCGAATCCCTTCTAGAGCCTGGCATTCAAAAAGCAATAAATACTGTAGCTGTTTACTTAAATGAAGATACACGAGACGAATTACTAGGGCCTTCCCTTGCACGTTTTGTCAAAAACGGGACGGGAAAAACTTTGCTCACTTTGGCTTGCTATGCAGATGGCTTAAGGGTTGTGTTTGATACCCTTCTTGCAGATGGAAAAATCACGACCACGGAAGTTGAAGTTTCAAAAAGCTTCTTAGCAAAAGTAGCAGCAAGTTATGCCAAGGTTCGAAGTCAGTATGCAGGTTTTGCATCATGGACGGATGCGGAAATTATCCCATTCTTGAAAATGTATAGAGATGATACCGGCGCATTTGGCCTCAAGGATAATTCAACCAAGTGGTCGGGAATAGCCGTTTGCGAAAATATCGCGAAGAAATATGGTGATTCTACTGCACTCGAAGCACTTCGGGAAACTCTTCTCAAAGGCGCCAAGGCTTTATTGTTGGCGGATGGGATGGATCAAAAAGAAGTGATCTATCTGAAAAAATTAGAAGAAGAACTGCACGGTAAAACCTCTGCCCCTGAACCAGTTCAAAATACCAGTGGGATGGACTCCGCCCTTGCTGCAATCATCCAAGGCGATTTTAAAGCTTTAGAGGCAAGTAAAGATAGTGACGAATGGATAAAAAGTAATTGCACACGAATAACAATTTGGCAGAAGGCAGCAGAGTTGAATGAGCCACGAGGCCAGGTTCTTTTTGGTTTATGTTTAGATTTTGGGCATGGTATTAAACAAAATTATAGCGAAGCATTTAAATGGTACCGTAAGGCTGCCGATCAGGGATTTGCAAGGGCTCAGAATAATCTTGGTGTTTGTTATGCCAACGGGGAGGGTGTGAAAGAAGACAAGAAAGAAGCTGTCAAATGGTACCGCATGGCTGCTGAACAGGGATTTGCCAAAGCACAATGTAATCTTGCCTATTGCTATGCCAACGGTCAAGGAGTGAAGGAGGATAAGAAAGAAGCTGTCAAATGGTACCGCATGGCTGCCGATCAGGGTTATGCATTAGGCCAGTTTAACCTTGGGTTATGCTATGACAAAGGGAATGGCGTCAAAGAAGACAAAAAAGAAGCTTTTAAATGGTACCACATTGCTGCCGGGCAGGGCCATGCGATTTCCCAATTCAATCTTGGTACATTCTATTACAACGGGGATGGAGTGAAAAAAGACGAGAAAGAAGCGGTCAAATGGTATCACAAAGCTGCCGAGCAGGGAGATGCGGATGCGCAGTGCTATCTTGGCATTAGCTACAGAGACGGGTTAGGGGTTGAAGAAAACGAAGAAGAAGCGGTTAAATGGTTCCGATTAGCTGCCGATCAGGGGCATGCAAGAGGACAAAATGAACTTGGTTGTTGTTACCTAACTGGCACAGGTGTTCCGGAAAACAAATTGAAAGGAATTAAGTGGATTCGATTGGCAGCAGAGGGAGGTTGGTCTGAAGCAAAAGAATATCTGGATGAACAGGAAGATAACGATAACCAAGATAGTAGCTACAGTGATTCTGATTCAAGTTCTGACTCTGATTCCGATTCTGATTACGAGGCTGATGAAAATGATGAAGATAGCATCCCGAATCAGTTGGAAAACTTCAAAACCCCTCGTGATTTGTTTCGTGTAGCAACAAGAATTGATGCGGAAGAGTTGATCGAAGGGTCGTTTTCTTCCCTATACGATGATGTGCGGGAAAAATTAATAAAACACGGAATTGAACTTGAAGAAGATTGCATCGAAGAGGATGTCGATACCTCCGAGGGGGTTACTACCGTTAGTTATAATGACCAAGAATATATCCTTTGCAATAACGATATAGAAGACTCCTGGGAACGTGGTGCTTACGTTTTTTTCATGATCATCAATAGTCAGATTTATGACAAGAACTTGAAGTTTTATGCGGTGAATGGAGGAAATGATTTATCAGGCATTCTCCTGAAAAAAAGCGAAGTCGCCCGCTTGATGAAATCATTTCCGGGTGATGAAGACTTGCCCTATATTCCTGAAAAGCCAGGTAGCATGAATGGGGAAGATAATGAATTAGATGAATCAAACACTGATTCGGATGAAGATGATGAACTTCTACCAACCTCTCAAAGGTCTCTCATATCGGAAAGCCAACGTCCAGAACCATGGGGTACTATCATCAACAGTCTGGGAATGAAACTTGTTTCCATAAAACCTGGCAGTTTCCTGATGGGTGGACGTGAAGGTGAGGCGGGTTATAATGCGTTGGAGGAGCAGTTACATCATGTTGAAATTACAAGGCCCTTTTATTTGGGTATGTATCAGGTAACACAATATGAATATATCACCGTGATGGGTGATAACCCAAGTGTGTTTAATGGTTATACAAAGCCTGTAGAGCATATTTCCTGGAAACAGGCTTTTGAATTTTGTAACAAACTATCCCAATTACCAGCAGAAAAATCAGAGGGTAGGTTTTACAGATTGCCTACAGAGGCGGAATGGGAATATGCCTGTCGGGCAGGATCTGATACAGCTTTTGCATATGGCCACAAATTGACGGCACTTCAGGCACGTTTTTGCGAAAGGGTATTATCAACACCCCAGCCAACCATGCCGGTGGGAATGTTTCCCCCCAATAACTGGGGCTTGCATGACATGCATGGAAATGTCTGGGAGTGGTGCAGCGATTGGTATCAATTAGATTATTATTCCAAATCCCCCAAGGCAGATCCTAAAGGGCCTGCAAAAGGGACTTATCATGTATTAAGGGGTGGTTCCGCTAGCGTGAAAGCATTTGAATGTAGGTCGGCAATTAGGGGTGAATCCATGATGGATAAGCCTTATGCAAATAGCAATGTAAGGTTTGAAGCAATAGGTGACTTCGGACTTCGAGTTGTTTGTGAATTACGAAAATAAAATTTCATTCCATCAGGAAAAATGCCCATGCGCAGATTCGAATTTAGTGAAAGCACATCAAATAAGTTTTGGGAAGTTGAAGTAAAGGGAAAAACCCTAAATGTGACCTTTGGGAAAATAGGAACGAAGGGCCAAAGCAAGCCGAAAGATTTTGCCACGCCTGAAAAGGCCAAAACCGAAATGGAAAAGCTGATCAAAGAAAAGACGGGCAAAGGGTATGTGGAAGTCGGTGGCAAAGCAGTTAAAGCAATAAAGCCAGCAGCAAAGTTACCAGCAGGGAGGAAGACTAATGCAGGAAGTGTGGGTGAAGGGCTAAGCAAAACGGAAAAGAAGGCGAAGGTGGCAGAAGAAGATCTGGGTAAAGGTGTAAAGCTTGAGATGGTGTTAATGCCAGCGGGGAAGTTTATGATGGGTTCATCAAGATTAAAAGACTATCAAGGATGGAACTCTTACGGCAATAAAGTGCAACATGAGGTAACGCTAACGAAGCCGTATTACATGGGCAGGTATGCGGTGACACAGGAACAGTGGGAAGCGGTTATGGGAAATAACCCTAGTACCGTAAAGGGATCCTCGCTGCCAGTAACAGATGTCTCATGGGATGATTGCCAAGATTTTATCAAAAATTTGAATGCTAATTCGAGTGGTGGTTACCGATTGCCAACGGAAGCAGAGTGGGAATATGCATGCAGAGCGGGAACCACAACTACCCATTCTTTTGGAAATAAAATCAGCCCCAAAGATGCAAATTATTTTGATTCTAAAATAGGAGAACCCCTGCCAGTAGGTAGTTACAAGCCGAATGCGTTTGGGCTTTACGATATGCATGGCAATGTTTGGGAATGGTGTGAAGATTGGTTTGGAGATTACCCACCAGAAGCGGTGACAGATCCACAGGGACTGAAAACTTGGGAACGAGTGTTGCGAGGTGGGTCTTTTTTCAGCCTTGTAGACGAGGATAAATCGGGCGCTCGTTCATCCCGCCGAAACTACAAATATCCGGAATTTACCCATGCGGGTCTTGGATTTCGTTTGGCGATGACTGAAGTAACTGGTCAGGTAACAACCAAAGAGGTAAAGAAAGAGAAAGCGGCAATAGTTCTAAGCCCACCAGCAGGGAAGGAAGCCAAGCCAAAAAGCACGGGGAAAGAGTTAAGCAAAGAAGAAAAGAAGAAGGAAGCAAAAACATTGTTACTAATGTTTGCAAATGGGCAATGGGAACTTGTACGGGGTATATTGAAGGCAGCGCAGAAAAAACATTGGCTGTTTGAAGTGTTATTGGAAAACTGTGGGTTTGAAGATGGTCTTCCCACTCCGTCGATGTTCATGAAGTGGATTTTTGAGGAAGATGGTTATGATTATGGCTTACTTGAAGTGCCAAATTTTGATCGTGAGCTAGATGACTATTTTCCGTTCAAATCGGTATTGGCAATGTTGGAGGTTTTAGCGCATTTGCCTGAAGATTTAAAAGAACTTCAAAAGTTGCGGGAAAAAGGCGGAATACATCCGAGAGTTTTATCAAAGTATTGGGAAGAAGTTGTGGATGGCACATTTGAAGGTATTGAATATGATCCTGAGAATTTCAGTGATCTTTGGTTGGCTGAACGAGATGCAGAGATTGTAAGGATCGAAAAGGAATGCGAGGCAAGAGGCAAAGCGATTAAAAAACCATGGAAGGATGAGGAAGATCTGGGTAGTAGGATAAAGTTGGAGATGGTGTTAATCCCAGCAGGCAAATTCATGATGGGTTCACCCGTATCTGAAAAGTGCCGAGGTAATGATGAAATTCAGCATGAAGTAACTCTTACGAAGCCGTATTACATGGGCAAAGATGCGGTGACGCAGGAGCAGTGGGAAGCGGTGATGGGTGATAACCCAAGTGATATTAAAGGGGCCAAGTTCCCAGTAACGGATGTATCGTGGGAAGATTGCCAAGAGTTTATCCAGAAACTGAATGCAGTGACTAAAGGTGGTTATCGATTGCCAACGGAAGCAGAATGGGAGTATGCATGCAGGGCGGGAACAAAGACTGCATATTCCTTTGGGGATGAACTTACACCATTTGATGCAAACTACAGGGATTCAAGTATAGGTGTGAGGGAAAACGTTTTCCCCAAAGGGATATACAAACCAAATACGTTTGGACTATACAACATGCATGGAAATGTAAAGGAATGGTGTGAAGATTGGCATGATGATTATCCCACGAAACCGATGAAAGATCCGCAGGGACCGAAAATTGGGGGGGAACGAGTGTTGCGAGGCGGTTCTTACGACTACTTTGAATCAGATGCTCGCTCTTCCGTCCGGTATGTCGACTCGCCGACCAATCATGACGACAACTACGAGGGAGTCCGTGGGTTTCGTTTGGTGAGGACTGCTTAAGTACTACTAGGTTTTTCATTCTTGGATTTCAGGCTGAATCCAACTTTCCTGTGATCGCCAAGAAAGCTTTTCATTAGCATCTTCTTGCAATCGGCCTTTCAACAATAGGCGTGATAATGTCTTGTTTATCTTCTTTTCAATATTGGTACCCAAACGCTTGAAACCAAGTTTCTGGCTTATGGTTTTCATCAGATCCATCCGCTCCGTTGCGCCACAATCTACAAGTGTTTTTTGGATCAGTTCAAGAATGACACTTGGCGGAACATCATCAATGCTTTTGAAATCAAACCCCTGCTCTATCTCCTCTTCTACCTCTTCCCGCAATAACTGTTGATTGGTTTCCTTGATGGGCACCGAAGTTGGCATTTTAGAATAAGATCCATTTCTAACTCTTGCCAAGGCATCAAGCACCCGCTGAATCTGCCTTTCCCTATTCTGCACCCAATCCGTTGACCAGATCCTACAAATGCTCCAACCCAAACCTTCCAAAACCTGCTGGCGCAAACGGTCTCTATCACGGGCAGTTGCAGAAGAATGATAAGTTGCGCCATCACATTCAATCCCTAGAAGGTATTTGCCTTCAACTTTGTCGTCCAATACTGCAAGATCGATTCGAAATCCGCCACATCCCACCTGCTTTTGCAGCTTTAATCCCCTTTGAGTCAAAGCATCGCAAACCGCTTCTTCAAAGGGCGAGTCAGCAGAACCCGACCCTGTTGATGTGATCGCTTGACTTAAAGCAACGGTCCCTCTGGCGGCATAATCCAAGAAGGATCGTAATAATTTCGCACCCAAGGAATTTGTATTAGAAAGGTTGATCTGGTCTGGCATCATGGAGCTGATGACTTTCATTCCCGAGCGAGCTCTGGTAACAGCAACATTCAAACGCCTTTCACCGCCCTTGAGATTAAGCGGCCCGAAGCGCATGAAAACTTTCCTTGCACTATTGGGCCCATAACCCACCCCTAGAAAAATCACATCCCTTTCATCCCCCTGCACATTCTCAAGATTCTTTACAAAAAATCGTTCAGGCTTCTCAGGTGAGAAAAACTCCTCAAGATGAGGTTTCGTTCGCCTTTGTATTTCCAATTCATCCAATATTCGATTTTGCTGCGAAACTGAAAAAGCTATCACCCCCAGCGATTGCTCAGGCGAATTTTGAAAATGCTCCATGACCATTTCTGCAATCTTCCTAGCCTCTAAAACATTTACATTATTTTCATAGGTTCCATCTGGAAGAAAAGTGAAATCCAAAGGGTTGTTAAAGTTTTCTTGAGCACTTGGAAAAGTAATCAAAGAGTTTTCATAGAAGTGATAATTAGAGAATGCAATAAGCCCCTCTTTACGGCTTCGGTAATGCCATTTTAAACGCTGGCGTCGCATCCCCAAGGTAAGGCATACATCTAGCAGGCTTTCAAAACATTCTGTTCCCTCATCGCCATCACCCTCTGCCCCATCATCAAATGCAACTTTTTCAAAAAAGTTGGTGGGTGGTAATTGTTTGGGATCGCCAGCGACCACTAATTGCTTGCCTCTGCAAACAGCACAAATAGCATCATGCGGCCTAACTTGGGAAGCTTCATCAAATATAACGACATCAAATTCCCAATCAGCAGAGCCTAGGAAGGTGCTTACAGCCAATGGGCTCATCATCAAGCAAGGCTTTAATCTTGGCAAGATAGTTGGAATCTGGGTAAATAATTTTCGCAAGGGAAGATGCTTGCGTTTCTTCTGGGTTTCACGCAATAGCACTCCCAATTCAGAAGTTGCAGGAGCAAGTGTTGATATTGAAGGCCTTTGAGGAGAATTCAACAACTGCATTCGGATTTCAGAAGAAGCTTGATAGATACTGCCTTGATCAAGTTTGTTGAAATGATTAATTTTCGATTCATGATCTTCGGTAGAAAAATCATTCAACTCCGGAACTTGATCTCGTAATTCATCAACAAGAAGACTGTAAAACCGTTTGCGAAAAATAGTTGAAGCTAATCCCGCAGGGTATTCCCGCATTAACACTTCATCAACAATTGTTTTCAGATTTAATGTTTTAGCTTCAAGGTAGATCTTCTTGAATTGAACCCATTCTGTTAATTGATCAATCCGATCACCAAGTTTAGAAAACAATTGCCCCAGGCCCGCAATATCTAGGCTATCAATAACCGTTCCAAAGCATGACGGTTTGTCAAAAGGAAACACACTTTTAGCTAGGTAAGCCAGTGATGCCTGCATTCCCTTTGAGTCAAATTTTTCAGCTTCGATAAGTGTCTTTTCAAAGAGTTCGCGAGCAGTCTTGTCATAGAGAACATTGGCGATTTTTTCGTTTAAAAGTTCTGGTTGATGCTTGATAAACGCTTCAAGGGAATTACCTGCAGCGGAAAAATATTTCCAGTCCTGCTGAAGCCAGTTCCAATCAGTTGATTCCGGTTTATATTCATCAACTAACTTTGCTAAACTTTCTTGTAATATTGCGAAAACCTGAAGTTTTGTGAATTTATCTTTTAATTCACCGGTGCTAATATCTAATTTAGATTCTAACTGGGGAATCACTTCTTCCCATGCAAGTAGTTCGATTCTTAACTTAGCCTCAGTAGTTTGAAGTTTTTCTAATAATTGAGCAGGAGAAATTTCCAAGCTTTTTGAAACTTCATTAGGGAAAAATACACACGCAAGATCTGGCCACTCTTTTACAAAGGGCTCCATGGTCGCAGCAAGGTTTTCACCCAAGCGACCCAAAGCGTTTCGATCGAGCGAACCATTGATACCCAATTTGTTTTTTAATGACTCTGATTTACATACCTTTTCAATTTTTTCTTGATGTTTCAACTCTTCGATATTTTTTTGCCAATCTACGGATCCATCTTTAGATGTAATCCACAAATCACGATAACGTGAAACTAACTGATTAATTAAATCTTCATTGCGGCAAAGTTCTTCAAGGTCTCCAAGATCCGAAAGCATGGTTGGTAAATCAGGTAGTCTTGTCAAATACCAGGATGAAATTTTTGATCGCAATTCCCGCCATTTGGGGAAAAACCTACGCCACCAACTGCCACCATATAAAAGACCTTCTCGAATTATTTCTGCAGATTCCTTAT
>CAXNFS010000069.1:0-12114 GCA_964201235.1 Gemmataceae bacterium
CAGCGGGCTATCCAGCGTTTCTGGGACGAATCCTTCCCTTTCTTCCGGTTTCGCTTTTGTTTCTTCAGGATCCATGATCATCATTCTGGTAAAGAATAAAATTTAAACCTATTCTCGATTTTGAAACAAGCTTTCGCAAGTAAATAACAAAGCTATTTCTTTAATTCCATGCGCCGGATAATACCCAGGCGCCCCAGTACAAGGGCGGCATGCGATTCCCAGTTTCCACAACTGCGGGCTTGGGCACATCCTTTGTATCCACCGTCTCGGCGTCTATACCCCGTTTCTTCCCCTCTTTCAACATCCATAACTGCGCCTCTCTAAGCGCTTCTAATTTTCCCATTTTCTTTTCCCAGATGTTCTCGTAATAGCGTGTCATTAATTCCTTGGTTGCCAAGTCTGGCACCTTCCACATGCTTGCCACCACCGTCCTAGCCCCAGCAAGCTGAAAGGCCCTTTGCAATCCCAATAACCCTTCCCCCGCAAGCGATTTCCCCAACCCCGTCTCGCAAGCAGATAGCACAGCCTGCTCCACCCCGGTCAAATCGAGTTCCGCAACCTCCGAGGCGGTTAGGATGCCATCATCCAAACCAGCTTGAAGGGGCCGATTGGCCCCTGCCAATACCAGCCCGCTTTGCAACCCAGGATTATCAATCTTTGCGGAGTTCTTCGAATCGGTGGTCAACGGGGCGGCCTCCACAAAAAACCCGTGGGTAGCTATGTGCAAGAAATTTGCCTTGGGCGCCTGCTGCCGGAATGCTTCCTCAGTGGCTTGCGCCTTTCGCAGTTGCATCGATTTGGCCTCAGGAAATTTCTGCTCGAAACTATCGCGGATCGCCACCATCTCGGCTCGGGTGCCTTCCAATGGGGCCCATTTCAGGATGTTCTTGCTGCGAAGGGCGGTTTTTGCCAGCAACGATCCACTCCCAGGCTCGGCATCATAAGCGACATCTCCTACAGCTAATAAATTTTTACCTGCCAGCTCTTTCTTGGCCAATAGATCTGGCAAGGTTTGCAGGAAAGGTACTACTGCAATGTTACGTTCTTCAATCAGGTACTTTTTAATGTCTTCGCCTGGAAGAGCGGTAAAGGGCAAAGTTCCCAACATTCCATCTGGACTGATAATCACAGTCTTGGCCCCATCTAGGTGTTTGGCAATGGGCAGCCAAACTTTTTCCCTAAGGGCTAGGGCAGGGTCTTGAGGGCCATCTGAAGGAGATTTTCGGGTTGATAAAGAAGAGCGCCATTGAAATACTAAGTTGTTAATATCCGCAGCGGATCCAAGTTCTAAACGAACGATTGGCTTATCTTTTCTAATGACCCATGCTGCGTAGCGATTCTCAAAGACCAGTTTTCCTTGACCCTCCTTGGGCGGGGAGAAATGCCTATATTGAAAAATATCGATCAAGGCGGCATCCGGGGCAATTATGTTTTGCAGGTCTGCTGGGACGACCTTGGCAAGATTTAATGTTGGAATTTGTTTTGCTAATTCCTTTTCCAGCTCTTCTTTCTTCTCGGACAAGGCTTTTACTTTAGCATCGTATTGATTAACTTCGCCCGGTTTTGGAGTTATGTTTAGAAGAGTAGCCAATTGCCGGATCGTATCGCTAAGTTCTTTCTTAAGTGGATCATTTCCTTGAAGGGCACGAAGCAAGTTTTGCCTGCGATAAATCATTCCTTTCCAGGAAAGCACCTGATCATAGCCGCCACCGGGGGTATGGTTGGCTAAGGTGTTTGAAAGGAAGGCGTTTAAATAGTCTTTATTCATGTTTGCCATCAGTATTTGGGCGTTTTCACTTTGGATGATGGCGGTGGCTTGCAAGAGGTCTGTGTGGATTTTGAGTGCCTCGAGGTATAAGGGCTCTGCCTTGGCGTATTGGGCCTGAGCACAATAAAGCCCTGCTAGGTTGTTGATGCTGCCGGCGGTATCAGGGTGCTTGTCGCCCAAGATTTCCCTTTGGATTTTTAGGGCCTCTACGATAAGGGGTTCGGCCTTGCCATATTGGGCCTGAGTATTATAAAGCCTCGCTAGGTTGTTAATACTCATGGCGGTAGAGGGGTGCTTGTCGCCCAAAACTTCCCTTTGGATTTTTAGGGCCTCTACGATAAGAGGTTCGGCCTTGGCGTATTGGGCCTGATCATTATAAAGCCTCGCTAGGTTGTTGATACTGCCGGCGGTATCGCGGTGCTTGTTGCCTAGAACTTCCCTGCAGATTTTTACGTTTTCCAAGTAAAGAGGTTCGGCCTTGGCGTATTGGGCCTGAGCACAATAAAGCCCTGCTAGGTTGTTGATGCTGCCGGCGGTATCAGGGTGCTTGTCGCCCAAAACTTCTCTGAAGATTTTTAGGGCTTCCAAGTAAAGGGGTTCGGCCTTGCCATATTGGGCCTGAGTTTTATAAAGCCCAGCAAGATTGATGATGCTGGTGGCGGTAGAGGGGTGCTTATTGCCGAGGACTTCCCTGTAGATTTTAAGGGCTTCCAAGTAAAGAGGTTCGGCCTTGGCGTATTGGGCCTGATCAAAATAAAGCAAAGCTAGGTTGTTGATGCTCATGGCGGTATCGGGGTGCTTGTCGCCCAAAACTTCCCTGCGTATTCTAAGGGCCTCTAAGTAAAGAGGTTCGGCCTTCGCGTATTGGGCCTGCTTAGAATAAAGCATTGCAAGATTGTTGATGCTGGTGGCGGTACCGGGGTGCTTATTGCCTGAAACTTCCCTGTAGATTTTAAGGGCTTCTAAGTAAAGAGGTTCGGCCTTGGCGTATTGGGCTTGGGCAGAATAAAGCCTTGCTAGGTTGTTGATGCTGGTGGCGGTATCGGGGTGCTTGTTGCCTGAAACTTCTCTGTAGATTTTTACGTTTTCCAAGAAAAGAGGTTCGGCCTTGGCATATTGGGCCTGTTGGTAATAAACCCCCGCTAGGTAGTTGATGCTCATGGCGGTATCGGGGTGCTTGTCGCCCAAAACTTCCCTGCGAATCTTAAGGGACTCTAGGGCCAAAGGAGTTGCTTCGGCATATTTCCCCTTGCTGTATAACTCCTTAACCTTCTGATGGAGGTTTTTCGCTTCCATCAATTTGTTTTTTTGTTCTGCCGTTAGTGGGGTTTCCTTGGCTTTTTCTTGGCTGAATCCCATTGAGCTTAAAAAGCAGAAAAGTAGAAAAAAGCAAAATGACGATTTCATGGCGAACCCTCTACGATTTATTTCATATTTGATCCTTATTTTTTATATCAAATCATGATGCAAATCAAAACAATACACTTGTTTCTATCTGCAATGACAAAAGTATTGCAATTAACAGAGTGGAATAACTGTTTGTCGATGACTATTTGCAAAAACTAGGGTTTGCTCATGCCGACGAAGTTGCCATTGTTTTCGCGGGCGAGAGCCCATAAAAAAGCACCCACATCCGGGCTCTCATAGAAAAACCCAACTGTATTGATTTTAACCTTGGGAAACTCAACCTTAGTTGGGTTCCATCGCGTCTTCATCGTACTGCGAACATACTTCGAAAGATATTCACTCTTCTCCAAATCCTTGATCTCTTTGCTAATCCCAGTAGGTAAACCATCCCCAAGATTAGGTAAACCATCCGAAAAAAGATAAATTGTATCCAATCCTTTAGAACGCATGCGAAACGCAGCTTCAAAAGCCATGGACATATTCGTGCCACCCAAGGGCTTTACTTTATCTAAGCCAGCTTTAACCAAAGCAATAGACTCTTGCGAATAATCAAACCATTCGCCTTCAGCCCCCAGAGGGAAAATCGTTTTATCTGAGAACGCAATAATTTGGAATTTCGTGAGCTGCGGCAGGCTTTGCAAAATCTTCACTACGGTTGCTTTAACTTCATTCCATTTATTTGGGGCATCCGTTTTTTCGTCAAGCATTTCCATGCTGCCAGAAGCATCAATCAGAAACAAAACTTTTTCACCTGCAAGTTCAATACCTGCAAAACGGTTATCCACCTCGGAGCGCAGTTGAGATACTTTCGCTTTAAGCGAGTTTGCATCTTCCTCAAGCGATTTGATTTCGCGTTGGTTTTTTTCAAGGGCAGTCTTATCTAATTGCAGCATGCGTTCAGACTTATCTAATTTCACTTGAAGATCTGAATATTTTGTCTGCCAAGGTCTGAGGTCAAGCAGTTCCTTATTTTTCTTATCAACATCTGCTTTAAGGGCTGAAACTTGCGCGGATTTATCCTTATCGAGCAACTTGATTTCTGTGCGTGCTTTTTCAAGGGCGAGCAGTTCAGCTTGCATCTGCTTTTCAGATTTCTCAAGCTTCAATTGAAGATCAATGGATTTCGCCTTATAAACCCTGAGATCCGCTACTTCAGTGATTTTGTTTTTAAGGTCGCTATCAAGCTCAGAGGATTTCTTTTCTTTCTCCCGCATAAGAAGTGCGAGTTCAGTGATGTTCTTTTTTTGCATCACAACATCTGCAATGGTAAGTTCCAACTGTTTAGATTTATCAGTCAACTCAGCGGATTTAGACTGCAATTTAAGTTCAAGTTGTTTTTTCAAATCAATTTCCATTACTAGGGATTTCTGTAAACCCGTGGCACTAGCTTTCAAGATGTTGAGTTCTTTTTCTAAACCTTTAGCACGGGCATCAGCAAGATCTGCGAGTTTCACCCATTGGGCAAGTTTTTCAGCAGTATCCGCCATGCTTTGGGTGCGAAGTTCGATATCTTTTTTCTGACCAGCGATCTCTGCGATGTACACAAGTTTTTGCTGTTGGTTTTCCTTGATGGTGCTATCTTTTTTGGCAATCACAAGTTGATCGGCTTTTAGCTGCCCCTGCAAATCCATCACTTTTTGTCCAAGAAGTGCAACATTTGACCTAGCAAGATCTCGTTCAGAAAGAGCCTTGGTTTTTTCATCTTCAAGAAGTGCGGTTTGCTCCTGTAATTTTTCTTCGATCATCTTGGCTTCACGCATGTTTGCAAGCCAAAGAAAAATAATACACCCAAGGGCGCAACATAGTACATCAATCATGTAAATGTTAAAGAGGTTGGGCATACGATGTTTTTTTTGCATTTTATACCTCTATATCAAACCTTACTTGCACCAATGGGATTTCGATATTGAACCACGGAAGAAGCACCTACCGAATCAAGCCACCACTGCCCTGCCATAGTCATGGCATTAGAACAAATAAAGGATTGGTGAAACAAATCTTCAGGCGAATGCGTATGGTATGAAGCACCAGAAATAGCCTGCACCAATAGCGAAGTGAGACCTGGAACCCCACCTAAATTATGGGCAAGGGCTAAATGAATATCATCACGGGTTGTGATTTTATGGCGGATAAAATCATTAAGTTGTAATTTAAGCGCTGAAAACAACCCGGAAAAACATCTCTTTAAATCAGCCTGGGTTATTACAAATTCCTGACTCCAGAATTCTTCTTCCAGTACCACTTTAAAAGAATCTTTAGTGCCAATGTTCGCCATCAGTTTTTGTGCCTGCAAAAAAAGCGCCTGATCGGTATCGGGTTTTACCCTTGGATCTTTCCTGCAATGGAGAATCGCTTTTTCTGCAATGAAATCAGCTAGTTTTAACACCCATCGATGCAGGCCAAACTCTGGAAAGACTTTGCCTGCCAACAAGTGCGGCACGCCATCAGCAATCTGAACATGAGAAAGGGAAAGGCCAAACCCATCCATTTCAACCGCTAAGCAATTACTTGAAGTTTGAGATTTACGAATCGCTCCAAGTGCCAAGGCGGAGGCAGATTTAAGGGAACCTTGCACTTGCATACCTATTTTTGAAGCAATTTGTTCGATTCTTCGGCTTTGTTTTGGGGTCAGGTATAGGGGCAAGGAAAAAGCGACTTTAGTTTCATGGGGGATTTGAGTAAAAAGTTCAACGAGATAAAATTCGAGCGCGTGATCTGCGATAGTTTCTGATTTGCGGAGGCCCCATGTTTTATTGGAACAGATCCAAGGCAAAAAATTACTACAAACCTTATGGCTACCCTGCCTAGAAAAAGAATGCCCCTGCAAAGGAGATAATTTATCATCCAGAGAAAGAATCATATCCCTGCTTTTATAATTTTCATGCGTATTAACAAGACGATTATCCCCAGCAACACTCCAAATGGAATGAACGGAAAGAGAGTCAATATAAATGCCTGCTACATTCATATTCAAACTTCCTTGTATTTATCCGAAGTAAAATCAAGCTGGTAAGATTCTGGGGGTTCATCAGAATGATTGGCTGAAAATGTTTTGTGGCCATCATCTAACTTTGCAACCAGATTATCGAGGCAGTATTGTTTGCAATCCAGAACAAGGTTCTCTTCATCTTTTTGGATTACCTGCAAGAAAAACATCAAGACGATACTAAGCGCAAGAGCTACAAGGGTACAATCAAAGGCGACATTAAGATGGGAAGTAGCTTCTTTGATAAAAGAACCAATGGCTTTATCGGTATCGCCGCCCATGGAAAGGCTACCTGCAAGGCCGCGAACCGTTCCCAAAAATCCAATAGCAGGAAGCGACCAGGCAAGGTAATTAACAGTGGACATGGAAGTGACCATACGATCAATAACCACATCGGATTGCATTTTAACAGCATCAACGACATCTGAACTAGATTTGGTGATACCAAATCGATTTAAAGCAGTTTCTAGCAATTGTGAAAGAATAAAGGGTCCTTTATCTTTCGCTTGATCAGCAATTTTTCTTTGAAGTAGCCTGGCATCTTCGGGAAGAATACGATGCGAAGAATCATGGGATAAAAGATTAAGGGAAAAGGCCTCAGACTGCCTAAGTACTTCAGCTTTTTTAGCAAAGAGAATCAGCAAGGCCCAAGTAAAAGCGATGTAGCAAACAATTTGTTCGGGGCCTAGCAAAAGCTTTAAAAGCCGCTGTTGGTTCCATTTATCACTACTAAAACTAAACTGCCCGGGTATGCAATAACTAATTAGGGTGATAGAAATACCGCCCACCAGAACAAGGGCAATCATAAGCTTTGGTAATTCTTTTATTGCTTTATTATTTGTAGGCTGCACGAGTCACTCCCATGATAAATCAGACTCCATTCTGGAGATCACAACCATGTATTGTCAGGGAAGGGATTACTGTTTACAGTAATTATTCGCTGGAACTTCCCAAATATTCGACAAATACTATGGAATGTTATCATTTTAACAATTATTACAGGTTGATGCCTTCGAACAATATCTTAATAAAGGAAAAACTACCTTGGCTACAGATAAATTGATTGCGGTTCTTTGGGATATGGATGGCACCTTGGTGGATACTGCAGAACTGCATTTTCATGCCTGGGTTCGAATTTGCAAGGAATATGGCAAAGAATTCACTCGAGCAGACTTCACCGCAACTTTTGGGAAGCGAAACCCCGAAATCATCGACTACCTCTTTGATGGAAAAATCAAAGGCCCTGATGCGGATAAGCTTGGGTATCAAAAGGAAGAATACTACCGTGGGGAATCCAGAAAAACCGGGATCGAGCTATTGCCCGGGGTTCTAAATTTATTAAAGAGCCTAAATGAATCTGGCGCAAAACAAGCGATAGGTTCAAGCGCACCAAAAGGAAATCTCGAACTTATTTTGGAACTGACAGGCATCGGGCAATACATGCAGGCGATGGTTGCAATGGAAGACACGCAAAGAGGTAAGCCAGACCCTCAAGTGTTTTTAATGGGTGCAGAAAAACTTAAAATCCAACCCCAAAGAGCGGTGGTGGTAGAAGATGCGATTGCAGGGGTGCAAGCTGCAAAAGCGGGTGGTATGAAGTGCGTTGCAGTAACCTTTGTCGGGCACCACAGTGCAGAGAAATTAAAAGAAGCAGGGGCAGATCGTGTAGTAAAAACATTGGAAGAAATGAGCGCAGAAGATTTTTACAAGCTTGCAGAGGGATAACCTCAAGGGGTGATTTTTGCCTGCCTGAACTCGCCCAGAGCATTAGCCTGCCAATATTCCATGGTGTTTAAATCGCAACAGGTAAGCCAACCGCCACCATAAACATTGGTATCTAGGCAAAGAAGAGTCTTCAGATTTAAAGGCTGCCCTGAGGTTTGTCTGGTATGGCCACAAACGACTTTTTTACCTGACTGATGCCCAGAAAAATTCGGATCCAACTTATCCCAGAAAAGCAACTTATCTGTTTGTTGATCCAGTGGCAAAGAAGGATCAACGCCTGCATGCACAAAAATATGCTTTTCATCTTCCCAATAACGGCTGCATTCTGATTTGAGAAAGTCTACAATCTCTGCATCGAAAAGCTCGAAATCTGGATTAGCAAGATCAACGCCAAAAGATTCAAGGGTTTGCAATCCACCATACAAAAGCCAATCGGTATTGAATCGCTTAAAGTGAATGGATTCAAGAAACATCAAATCGTGATTGCCAATCAACATCTTCAAATTGGTAATGGGTTTAAGCTGGATTAATTTAAGGAGAACATCTTTGGAATGTGGGCCTCTATCGATGTAATCGCCCAAGGTGACCAGAGTATCTTCAAGATCCGGTTTCAAATGATCGAGCAATAAGTTCAAGGGCGTTAAAAAGCCATGGATATCGCCTATTACTAAAAGCCTTCCAGCCATTAAAAACCTCAGAGAGAAGAAAGTCAGGCATCATCCATGCCAGAATCATCAGAAACACTAAACCGGCACTCAGCAAGAACAGCGTACTCGGTCAATTTTGCAGCTGTAATTCCAATTCTTTGAAAACAATCAATGACTACACTATCGGAATCTGTCAAAAGGCTGATCAATAAATCCATGGGAGTAACGGTTTTTCTGGCATGGATAGAGCTACGATCTTTGGCATCCCTGATCAACTCGATAACCTGATCAGAAAGAAACTCCCGATGCAAAAAAAGCTTGGCATGTTCGGGGGTTTTGTCTTGATGAAACAACTCTTGGAATTGAACGGATAACTGGTTTAAATCGGCTTTTAAGCTTTGTCCCCAGGCAATTACACCTGAATCAGGGAAACTTAAAAGGCCCATGAAAAGGTGGGGAGTGCGAATATTGTCTGAACGGGTGGCAACAGCATGCCTGACCGATTCTGAAAGCACAACCAATGCATCGGGGGAAAAATGAGGGAGATATAATTTTCCATTATTTTCAAAGACATCATCCATGACGCCTCCAGTTTTTTAATTAAAAGAACAAGGTTAAGAAGCCAAGGGAAGAATTATGCAGGTATGGTAAAAGTAAAGCAAGGCGGGCCTTGAAAAGGGTGATAAAAGCTTCATGCCTTTCACCTATTCAACCTGTTTTGCCATTGCTTAGCAGTCTCCACGGGAAGGAGATTAAGGTTTTCCCGCAAAGTACGATTCAACTCTTCCAAGGAATCGGCCCTGATAGTTAAATGCCCAAGTTTACGGCCCGCGCGGGGTTCCTTACCGTAATCATGTAAATGAGCGCCTGGTATCTTTAGCACTTCGACGGCATCGGGCATGGAGCCAATGATATTGATCATTGCAGAAAAACCACGAGGCTTGGGATCACCTAAAGGTAGGCCCGCAACTGCTCGAATATGATTTTCAAACTGGCTCGTTTCAGCGCCTTCGATTGTCCAATGCCCGCTGTTATGAACCCTTGGTGCCATCTCATTGGCAATTAGCTTGCCCTCTTTTTCAAAAAACTCGACTGCAAGAATGCCAACATAATCAAGGGCTTGAAGAATTCTGCCTACTTGAGCAGATGCTTGAAGATTAAGGCCGGTGGCATGAACTTGGGCAGGAGCCAGAGAAAGACGCAAAATCCCCTCATGATGAAAATTTTCAACAAGCGGGTAAAAGAAAGTTGCGCCATCAATACCGCGAACAGCTATGCAAGAAAGTTCACGGTCGAATTTAACAAATCCCTCAGCAATGATTCCCTTCTGCCCTAATTGGTTGAATGCTGTAATTGCATCTTCAAGCGATTTAACCAAGAACTGTCCCTTACCATCGTAGCCAAATCTTCTGGTTTTAAGAATCAAAGGTAGTTTAAGAACAGTAATGGCTTGTTCCAAGGAAGGCTGGTCATCAACCGGGTAAAAAGGAGCAGTGTCGATACCATGCTGATTAAAGAACTGCTTTTCCAAGAGTCGATCTTGGCTTGATTCCAAGGCTATTGGCGGAGGGAAAACGCTGCGAGTATGCGCCAACTTCCTCACAACTGAAACTGGAATGTTTTCAAATTCATAAGTGATTAGGTCGGAAGAGTCTGCCAATTTCTGAAGTGCGGCTGCATCTTCAAAAGGAGCAACAATCTGCTCACCCAACCACGAGGCTGGAGAAGAATGCGAAGGATCCACATAAAGAAACTTAAACCCCAAAGGCATTCCTGCAAATGCCAGCATGCGAGCTAACTGGCCTGCGCCTAATACTCCAATTGTTTTCATAATTAAGACCTAGGATCTGGATGATCAAGAACTTCTTTGCTCTGATTTGTTCGCCATGCCCGCAGAGCTTCACGCACCACTGCATTTTCATTCCCAACAATTGAGCAGGCCAGCAATGCTGCGTTGATAGCACCAGCCTTGCCTATAGCAAGAGTGCCTACGGGCACCCCGCCTGGCATTTGCACGATGGAAAGCAATGAATCCATGCCTTTAAGTGTTTTTGATTCGATTGGGACGCCCAACACGGGAAGAATGGTCCATGCAGAAACCATACCGGGCAGATGTGCAGCGCCACCTGCGCCTGCGATAATAACCTTTAATCCCCTACCCTCTGCACTTGTGGCATAATCACGAAGGAGATCGGGGGTACGATGAGCTGAAACCACCTTTACCTCGGATGCAACTTTAAGTTTGTCGAGAACTTCGACAACATGCTGCATGGTTTCCCAATCAGATTTGGATCCCATGATGACGCCAATGACTGGTGGCATGAATCACCTCAAAAAAAGGTTAATGTTTCTAATGAATGGTTTATTCCAAAAAACCAGAAGAGGCCAGCAATCAGTGAGAAAAAAAAGCCATCGGAGTTAAAATCGGGCCAACTGCCGGGGTAAAAAGCCATCAAGTCCGCCAAGGCTTTCCAAGCACCAACGCTGATGATCCGCTCTGGGATTATCGTCTTGCAACTTCTTTCGATGGGCAAGGATTGCAGGTATTTCCCGCATAAAACTTAGCTTTCCCATTAAGAATGGGAGTAAAGTTCCCTCGGTGCCCCTACGCCAGGCTTTTGCAAGCAGGGCTAGCAAATGCAATGGAAAGGTGCGCCATAATAGTTGGCAGGGAATATTCCTCCAATAAACTCTTTCTTCGTTAAGCGATTGGCTTTCCAGCAACTTTCGGTTCAAGCTGGGTTTGCCGTAGGATGAAGAAACACGATGTAGCACCTTGGAACAGGGTTGAAAAACGACATCATACCCAGCCCAATGCAATCTGAAGGAAAGGTCGACATCTTAAAAGTAGGCACCAAAAGATTCTGGGTAGGCGCCAACCTTAAGAAAAACTTCGCGCCTGTAAAAGGCACTACTGCCACTAGCGCCAAATACTGGCCCCGGAATCATCCACTTTTCTTCTATGATTTGCCCATTTCCGCGCTTGGTAGCAACGCCTGATGCAAAGTAAGCATCGCCTGCACTATCAATAATGGCACGGCCTTCGATCTGGCCTGGCCAACGCAAAACCAATGGTGCAACCGCAGCAACTTTTGGATCTTCAAAAGCATCGAGAGCCATTTCCGCCCAACCGGCGCAGACTTCAGTATCATCGTTAAGCAACTCAACCACTTCATGACTTGCAGATTGAACTCCGAGATTTGCAGCTTTGCAAAAGCCTAATCTTTTAGGAGTGCGAATAACTTTGACGCCTTTGAATTTGGCTGCGGCTTCACTAACGCACATATTTTCGGAGGCATCATCAACAACAATAATTTCGGTGCTTAGTGGGGCGTTTCTGCGCAAAGAAGCCAAGCATCTTGCGAGCAAGTCGGGTCTGGAATAACTGGGAATAATGACGGATAAGGTATGCAAATTCGGGCCTCTGAAAAGATTAAGCCGAAGGTTCTGCCAAGGCCGCAAGAAACTCTACCCGTGCCTTGTTCAAGCTACCTGAAGACATCAGCTTGGAATATCGAGCCAGCCTGTCGTACCATTTGACTGCCCGCGAATCGCCCAAAAATCGCGCCCAAATCCCCATC
>CAXNFS010000070.1:0-12092 GCA_964201235.1 Gemmataceae bacterium
TCATCGCCTGCTTGTGCTAGTGTCATTACCTCTCGCATGTCTGCGCTTTTGCCTGAGACCCCTAGTAGGCCCGACTCTTTCAATAAAGCTTTCTCGATTTCTTCCATTGAAAGTTTCTGCGTGCGTGCCAGATGAAAGATGATTCCTGCGTCGATGGTTCCGCTTCGTGTGCCCATCATCAGGCCTTCTAATGGCGTTAGGCCCATAGTGGTATAAACTGATTTTCCATTACTGACAGCACAAGCGGAAGCGCCATGGCCTAGATGGCAGATTATAAGCTTCTTTTTTTCCGGCCCCAGTAACTGTGCTGCTTTAGTGCTGCACCAAGCGTAGTTCAGTCCATGAAAACCAAACCTTCGTAATTTAAGATCAGCAGTCCATGCGTAGGGAATGGGATAGGTATAAGATTTTTCAGGCATCGTAGAATGAAACGCAGTATCGAAACACGCGACTTGTTTTATGTTAGGTAATAGGTTGGTAGCTTCATGGATAAGTTTAATTGCGGGTGGATTATGCAGTGGAGCAAAAGTACTGGCGTTGTTAATTTCTTCAAAAGTGTTGGTGTTAAGGAGGGTTGCCTTAGAGAGGTTGCCCCCGTGAACGACTCGGTGCCCAATCACCGTAAGTTGATTCATTTCGATTTGGAAACGAGATTGCAAATCATTAAGAAGGTGATGGAAGCATGATGCTGGGTCTGAGACTGATAGCGTTGATTCGACATTTACACTTTGGGAATGAAGTTTATAAGTACAATGCTCACCCGCCCAATCTGCCAATCCATGCGCAATGATTATTTTGCTCTTTAGATTAGCTAAATGAAACTTCAGGCTGCTAGAGCCAGAGTTAAGAATCAGAGCGATCACGAGGGTGTCTCGCGGTCTTTGGGTTTCCAGCCTGGCCATTTCCAATCGCGGATTGCAGGCATATCATCACCGTTCTTGCGTATGTAATTTGCATGATCAATCAGTTTGTTTTGCAAATCCTGCTTGATGTAGGCAGCTTGGTTGGAAAGGCTTTCAACCCTATCTACCACTGCTTCCACAAGGTGAAAGCGATCGAGCTTATTGAGAACAGTCATATCGAAAGGCGTAGTGGTGGTGCCTTCTTCCCGGTAGCCATGAACATGGAAGTTTTCGTGGTTAGCTCTTTTGTAAGTGAGTCTGTGAATAAGCCATGGGTAGCCATGATAGGCAAAGATTACGGGCTTTGAGGTGGTGAAGAGGAAATCGAAATCGCGATCAGGCATACCATGTGGATGTTCGGAAGGCGATTGCAGTTTCATCAGATCCACTACGTTAACGACACGGATTTTAAGCATTGGCGCAACAGTGCGCAGCAGGTCAACCGCTGCAAGGGTTTCTAGGGTAGGAACATCGCCACAACATGCCATGACCACATCGGGTTCAGACCCACGATCGTTACTTGCCCAATCCCAGATACCAATTCCCATGCTGCAATGCTTGATCGCAGAATCCATATCGAGCCATTGAGGCGCTGGTTGTTTACCTGCAACAATAACATTGATGTAATCTTTGCTGCGTAAGCAATGGTCGGTCACGCTAAGAAGAGTGTTGGCATCGGGTGGCAGATAAACCCGGATGATCTCTGCTTTTTTGTTGACCACATGATCGATGAAGCCTGGGTCTTGATGGCTGAAACCGTTATGATCCTGCCTCCATACATGAGAGCTAAGAAGATAGTTGAGGGATGCGATGGGCATGCGCCATGGGATGGCGCGTGAGACTTTAAGCCATTTTGCATACTGATTAAACATGGAATCGATGATATGAATGAAGGCTTCGTAGCAGGAAAAGAAGCCATGCCTACCTGTTAGAAGATAGCCTTCGAGCCAACCTTGGCATAAATGTTCGGAGAGGATTTCCATCACTCTGCCTTCAGGATGAAGCGAATCATCGGTGGGTAGGATCGGTTCCATCCATGCACGATTCGTGACTTCGAAAATGTCGTTCCATCGATTGGAGTTGGTTTCATCGGGGCTAAAAATCCGGAAGTTATGGGCATGAGCGTTAAGGCTCATGACATCGCGCAGGAAAGACCCTTGTACCCGGGTGGATTCAGCGAGTAAGAATCCTGGCTTCTGTACTTCGACTGCGTATTCCCTAAAGTCTGGAAGAATAAGATCACGAAGAAGCGCTCCGCCATTGGCATGGGGGTTTGCGCTCATGCGCAAATTTCCCACGGGTGCGAGATCAGAGATGAGGGCAATCGGGTGCCCGTTTTCATCGAAGAGATCATTGGGCTTGTAGCTTTTTAGCCAAGCTTCAAGAGCAGCAAGTTGGCTGGGGTTTTCGCGTGTTTTTGCAAGTGGTACCTGATGCGACCTAAAGGTGCCTTCGAGTTGTTTCCCTTCGAAAGAAGCTGGGCCAGTCCAGCCCTTTGGAGTTTTAAGGACGATCATAGGCCAAAGTGGGCGGGTTAGATCGCCATGGTTTCGGGCCTTATCGTGAATATTCTGGATCTCAGAATAACACATATCAAGGGTTGCTGCGAAAGCTTGGTGGATTTCTTCGGGGTTTTCCCCTTCTACAAAGAAAGGCAGGTAGCCATAGCCTTGGAAAAGGTGGTTGAGTTCTTCTCTGCCTATGCGTGAGAGGAGGGTTGGCCCTGCGATTTTGTAGCCATTGAGATGGAGGATGGGAAGTACAACGCCATCGCGGACGGGGTTGAGGAATTTGTTGGAATGCCATGAGGCAGCAAGGGGGCCGGTTTCTGCTTCGCCATCGCCAACTACACAGGCAACGATAAGATCGGGGTTATCAAAGGCTGCGCCATAGGCATGGGCAAGAGCATAGCCTAGTTCGCCACCTTCGTGGATGGATCCTGGAGTTTCAGGCGCAACATGGCTTGGTATACCGCCTGGAAAGGAGAATTGTTTGAAGAGACACATCATGCCTTCTTCGTCTCTGCTGATGGCTGGGTAGACTTCGGAATAGGTGCCATCGAGCCAAGCGTTGGCAACGAGGGCAGGCCCGCCATGGCCTGGTCCGGTGACATAAAGCACACTAAGGCTGTGCTTGCGAATCAGGCGGTTGAGATGAGCGTAAATTAGATTAAGGCCGGGGCAGGTGCCCCAATGGCCAACTAATCTGGATTTAACCTGCTCGGGTTTTAGTGGTGCATGCAAGAGGGGGTTGGCCAGTAGGTAAACTTGGCCAACGCTGAGATAGTTAGCTGCGCGCCACCATGCATGCAACTGGTTTAGCTCATCAGAAGAAAGGGGTTTCTCATCAACACTGCTAAAAAAAGGAATGCTCATGGTCGCATATCTTTCGGGCAAAAGGTGATCATTTCTTCAACTGGTTCGATAATAGGTATGCCATTAGGTCTGCGAATTCAGCGTTGCTAATCTGATCCACAAAGCCCGCAGGCATAGGCGATACGGGGGAGATTTTTCTCTCTTCAACTTGATCACTTGCGATGCGCACTTCTTTGCCTTGCTGATCTGCAAGAACTAAGAGGACGCCTTCTTCCCGTAAGAGCAAGCCGTTGACAAGTTGGCCGTTCTTTAGGGCGAGAGTGGTTTGGCGGAAAGCCTGATCGACATTGCGATTAGGGTCGAGCATATCTTCAAGCAGCCTATCGAGGCCGCGAGATCCGATGCCGTCAAGTTGTGGACCAATCTTGGCACCCTTGTTGGCAATTTGATGACAGGCTGCACAGTGTTTGCCAAAAAGAGCCTCGCCTTTGATCTCATCATGTTTGCCCATAAGAAACGCAGTTTTCTTGTCTGCAATCTTTTTCTGTAACAGTTGATCAGCGGGTGGCAAGCCTTTTGTCAAGGTGGCAAGCTTCTTATCAAAGTCAGGTAGATTGCGTTGCTTTAATTTGTTCTCGACTGGTTTTTCGAGCAGCAAGCGGGCAGAAGCTTTCCCTTCTGTAATCGCCTTGAGAAAATCGTTGGCCCCTTCAGAGGTAGAAACAATTGCCAAGGCCAGCGAAGATTGCAGCCTGGCGGAAGCCCCAGCAAACATTGCCAATAGACTAGCGCGTACTTCGGGGCTAAGGGTTTTGCCGAGGCCAATGATTGCAGCGTCTCGTACTTCGGGACTGTTGTTGGTGTTTTTCGCAGTTTCAAGAAGCCCATTAGTTGCCTTGGCATTGGGCATGTTTCCTAAGGCAGTAATGCAAGCCAACCGGTTGGCAGTTGGCATGGAAGAATCATTTACAATTTTCACGATGGTGTCTAGGTGATCAATCAACTGAAGTGAAGAAGCTAGCTCGGTTCCGATTCGAACATCGTTCTCTTGTTTGGAAGCCAGAAGATAACCACAAAGGTCTGTAGCTTGCGTTAA
Organism: Gemmataceae bacterium; assembly: GCA_964201235.1. Lineage (GTDB taxonomy): Bacteria > Planctomycetota > Planctomycetia > Gemmatales > Gemmataceae > UBA969. The sequence goes on from CAXNFS010000070.1 coordinate 4,314, forward strand.
GAGAATAGGATCAACTTTCGAGCCTTTTTCTTGTTCAGCAAGGGCAGCAGTACGAATCAGCTCAGCTTGACGTGCTTTGGGACGCTGAGCGTTTTTCATGTACGAGACGATGTTAGTTTTATCTGCATCGGTGCCATCGCGGGTGATCATTCGAACGACAGCTATTTCGCGATCTCCCTCGGGCTGAATTAAAGCGAGTTTGTTTGCAAGGAAAGCTGCAGAGCTTGCACCAGGAAGACCCAAGGCTACATCAGCAAGGGCCTTTAATGCCAAGGGATCAGAAGATTGAGAGGGCAAACCTTTCCATGCTTCAGGATTTCGAACTTGTTCCCGCAATGCCAATCTTGAGGCATAGTAAAGATGCGAATCATTTTGGTTAACTTTGGTGCGGAAGGAAAGGATAGCTTTTAAATTCGCTTCGCTAGGATGTTGGGCCAAGCCTTGAACTGCGGCTATTTGCACCCTTCCATCGGTATCTTCCAGCGCCTTTTGTACAAGTGTTGCAAGGCCTTCGTTCAATTGTGGTTTTGAAGTTGCCATCTTGATGCCATGCACCCGAATAAAAGGTGCTGGGTTTGTAATAATAGCTTCAATCGCCTGATCGGGCAGGGCGTTTAATCGCAGTAAAGCCCACATGGCATGAACCTGTTGGAAGTTATCTGCTGGCTTGTTGATGGTAGCAAGAAGTAGCTTCGTTGCTTCGCCATCTTCCCTTGCAACTAGTTCGTTACCCGCCATGATGCGCATGGTCTGGTTTTTGCTTCCGAGATTTTTAATCAGTTCTTCGACCGACATTGCAGTAAAGTCGGGCAATGGTGGCGGGGATTGCTTGCCATCTTTGCCTGTATAAAAGACGCGCCAGATACGGCCACGATTTCTATCACGCCCTGGGTGAGTAAGGGGTACTTCATAATGCCCGATCACTTTGTTATAAAAATCAAGGATGTAAAGCGCACCATCCGGCCCCATCTTGATATCGACTGGCCTGAACCACAAATCTTCGCTGGTCATGAAATCAGGAAGTTCAACAGCACTAGGGGTCGCACCTTTTCGATCGACACGATCGTGGTTGATTCTGCTTGTAACTACATTACCGATGATCATGGTTTCTTGATGTTCTTCAGGGAAGGAATCAGAGTTGAGGGCAGTGATGCCGCAAATACCTGTGCTGCCATGAGAATGCTTGATCATGTCAGGGCCAAAGCCTAGGCCATCATGAGGCTTGGAAAAGCTAGGGTAGGTTGCTCCTTGAAGGAGTTGATAGATAGGGCTGCTATGGCAATCAGCGGTGTAGAAGTTGCCCCAAGAATCGACGGTCATGCCGAATGGGTTTACCTGCCCACGGGTGTAGGATTGCAGACCAGTGCCATCAGGGCGATAGCGGTAAGTATTACCCGAATTCATTTTGAGTAATGTGCCTTCGGAGGATTTCACCTCGGAATCATTGGAGAAACCATGGGTCGCATGAATCCAGCCATCCCAATGAAGCTGAAAGCTGTTGGTCATGCCATGGGTATCGCGGAAGCCAAAGCCGGTGAGAAAAGGTTCTTTAGTGTCGGCTTTATTATCGTTGTTGGTATCCTGCATCTTGTAGACGTTAGGGATGCTGTGAACGAGGGCGGTTTGTGGTGCGCCTTTTTTGGAAGGAAGCGGTAGTAAGCCGATAGGGATGTTTAATCCCTCTGCAAAGGTTTCAATCTTTTGCGCTTTCCCATCGGGACCAATGTTGGAAAGAATTTTCACGGAGTCGCGGGGTTTGGTTCCGTCCTTGGCAGCGTAAGGGTATTCGAGTGAATCGGTAATCCAGATCCGGCCTTTGTAATCGAACGATAGATTCATGGGTTTGAAAATATCAGGCTCGCTAGCAACTAATTGAACAACATAGCCTTTGGGTAGCTTGAAGCCTTTCATTTCATCTGCGGGAGAAAGTGCTTCGGTAGGGGCAACCAAAGGTGGAGATTGTTGAGCCCATGGAATCGAGGTTGTGATTAGAAAGACAAGACAGCTAGAATAAACGATTGGCCTGCGCATGATACCCCTCTATTTAACTGACTATTGACTATTACATTTGATTGTATCCATGTTCTTTGTCGTTGTCAGCTATGGATTACTTCGGCGGCTAAATAATAATGTTTGAGCCTTAATAAACGTGTATTTAAACAGGGCTGATTAGCGGTAAATGATCCCTCTGATTAGTTTTACGACAGTTTTGATAGTAGAAAAATAATTTCTCCTGCGGATTCCATGACTCCAATCGGTAATGAATGTTCTCCTTGTGAGGGCGAAATATATTTAAGCTTTTCAGTTTAGCTATAGATTGTTATGAGAATTAAGTTCATAATAAATTAATTAGATATTCACTAAGTTTTCTTATTTGTTTAAGTTAGTGGAGGCCAGCCATGTCTTTATTCTTCCCTGCATCCCAGAAAAAACAAGGTTTTACTCTTATAGAGTTGTTGGTGGTGATTGCAATTATTGCAATATTAATAGGTTTGCTTTTGCCTGCAGTGCAAAAAGTAAGGGAAGCAGCAGCCTTGGCCCAATGTAAAAATAATTTAAAGCAGCTTTCTCTAGCTTGCCATAATTACAGTGATACTCAGGGCAAATTGCCTGCCGCTGTAAAACTTAATGGGGGGGTGAGCCGTAGCAATGCCATTGGGCAGTCGTTTGGCCCAAATTGGGCTGTAATGATTCTTCCTTATCTAGAACAAGGTGCGCTTTATAATCAACATTCTTCGAATATCACGGCTTATGGAACTAACAGTAATCAAGCTTGGCAGGCAATCGGAGCTGCTCCCGTGAAGTTGTTGAAATGCCCTTCTGATTTTGGCCATGAGATTCCTTACAACATTAACGGGGTGGATTTTGCCCGAGGAAATTATGCGTGTAACGCGGGTGGCATTCACGGCCCTAGTTTAGGCTGGACAAGTACCGAAAACGGGGCAAGTCCTACGAATCTCCAATCATGGGCAGGGCTTCCCTCCACGCTTAATGGGGGTGGAGTTATGTGCATTAATTTTGGTTCCAAGCTTACTGGCATTGCCGATGGAACTTCCAACACCATTATGATCAATGAGTTGAGGGTGGGATCACTTATAGCCCCGACGGATCCGCGTGGTACCTGGGCTTTGGGTTTTCCTGGGGCAAGTGTTACCGCTGGGCACTTCTCTTGGGATTGCATGCTTCCCAATAACAAGGACTATCAGGCCGATGATTGTGAAGGTTGCATTGATCGTTCTGCAGATGGTATGGGAGCGTGTGTAGGCTGCAATTATCAACAGGGCCAGGCCAGAAGCAAGCATACCGGTGGGGTAGCAGCGGCCCTTTGTGATGGTAGTGTTCGTTTTGTAACCAATTCAATCACTCAAAAAGCATGGTGGTATCTTAACGCAAGCGATGATGGGAATCCTAATGATCCAGATTAATCATACTCATAAACTGTTGTTTCTTTTGCTTCCTGCTATCTTGATTTTTGGGGCAGGTTGTAAAAGCGGACCAGTCATAGTTAAGGTTAAAGGCAACCTTTTGGTCAAAGGAAAACCCTTTACCTCGACTCCGGGTACCATAGTAACCTTACAGTTTATACCCAAGGAGGGAGGCAATACCTTCTCAGGGAAAGTCCTTCCTGGCGAAGGGTCTTACCAGGCAGAAATGCCTGCGGGTGTTTATAATGTCATGTTTTTGATGCACGATATGAAGTCGGGCCAACCCATACCAAAGCTCAAAAGCCTCAAAACAGATTTAGAAATCAAGTCTGATCAATCTCTTGATCTTGAAACTGCTTCTTGATCAACCTTGAAACAGCAGTCGCTTACCAAGATTGATCTCTCGATATTTGTTTACTTGACCAGAACCTCATCAAGGTTTGCAGGTCTAGTGCCAAACTTCTTCACAAACTCTTCCTGACTAGGAATCAGCCTAACCTTGATCTTGTTTTCATGGTTGACCAAAATATCGGTAAGCTTGTGATCAATGAACGGGTTTTTGAATCGTTCAATCACTTGCCCTGCAAAGCCCTTAGGGTCATCGCATCGGCCTTCAAGAATAGGTACGATCTCGGTGTATAATAGTTTTTCAAGCCATGCCCCCAACTCTTTATCATTTACCGAATCACGCACAATCGTATAACCCTTGGCCATCGCTTTGTGCACCATTCCCGAATGTCCGCCATTGAGGATCCGCACCTTTCTGAAAAAGAAAGGCAGAACATCATTGGTCCAGATAACTGCGGGATGATCGATCCAACGCTTAACGCCCGGCACTTCCTGGATTGCAAAAAGAGCATAGGGTTCGCAAACCGCAAGCATCGGATCTTGTGCAAGTAATGGGTGCTGGTCTGGGGTGCCTGTGACTATGCGATCAACAAGGGTGTTGTGCCAAGAGCAGGATTTTTCCATCCAAGTAATGAAAGCAGCATCGAGCTTCCATTCGTGAGCAATTTTGACAAGGATGCTTCGAAGGAGTTCTGCGTTATTTTCGCGCAGTTCGCAAGGAATGATCATCAGGCCGGGTTGCCCTGCCTTGAATCGTTCCCTTAGTACTGCGAGTAGCTTTGCAGGAAAAGATTTAGGTGGTGCGCAATTTGCAGTATCAGCAGCGTTGAGGTCGTAACCGGATTCGGTGGTATTGGACAGAATAGTTTTTAAATGTGGACTACGGGCGAGTTCAAGGACTTGGTCCCATTGGGTGTTTGCAGCAAGGGCACGGGAAACACTTTCGCAAGTTTCAACCCGATCAACCACTTGGCCATTTTCCAATCCGCGCAACACCACATGGTATTTGCCACCAAGCTTGGCAAGTTCGTTGGCACGCTCGCCCCCGGTGGATTGTACGATTACGATTTTGCCTATGTTCTGGCCTTGCTGATTGGCATGGTGTACGAAAAGGTCTGCGAAGGCCCTTAGGAATTTGCCCGACCCGAACTGTAATACGGTTTCATTCATTGCGATTTTTCCTTTAAGCTTTTTTCAAAGTAATAGTAAGTTCGTGAGTCTCAATTTTCACTTGCGCAACCTGAGCATCTGTAGGTGCAGTAGCACTGTAATTAAGCACCAAGGTTTCGCTGGCAATGTAATCACGATGCCCTGCGATGGATTTACCAAGTAATTCTGAAGGAGTTTCCAGATGAAGGATGATGCGATCTTCCATCTCGAGTCCTGACTTTTTACGCAGATCCTGTACCTGCCTGATGATATCGCGCGCCATCCCTTCCAAGGCTAGTACTTCGGTGATCCGGGTATCGAGGGCAACCTGAGTGTCGCGGTCTGCAACACCCGTCCAACCTTCCTGAGCCTTTAAACTGATGAATAAATCCGCTGGTTCGAGATCGAAGGTTTCGGCCCCGTGCGCTAATTGGAAAGGAGCACCAGCCTGAGAATGCTTTAAAAGTTCTAGAGGATCAGCTTTAAGGATTGCTTGCTGAACATCTTTCAAGCGTTGGCCAAACCTCGGCCCAAGATTCTTCGCATTGGCTTTAATCTCTGGTACCAGAAGTGGCCCTGCGCTTGCATCGTGCAAGCTTGCTTTCTTTAAATTAAGCTCTTCGCAAAGCTGGTCTGCAAAGCGGAGAATCGCTCTGCGATCCGCATCATTGCCTGGCAATACCCGTAACTCTGCGAGTGGTTGCCTAACCTTGATCTTCACGGTGTTACGTGATGCAGAGCCTAAGGTAACCAGATGAAGCAGAGCTTCCATGTCTTCTGAAAGAACTTCGTCGATCATTTTTGCATCGGGGGCTGGGTAATCTTCCAAATGGATGGAATGATCTCCTGCATCCACCAAGTTGCGATAAATCTTCTCAGCAAGGAATGGCATGATGGGTGCCAGTAGCTTGGTGAAAGTTAGCAGTACCTGATGCAGGGTTTGGTAAGCAGCAAGTTTATCGGTCCCCTGCTCGGCTTTCCAGAAACGCCTTCGATTTCTGCGCACATACCAGTTGCTCACTTTGTCATCGATAAAGCGTTCTGATTCGAGGCAGAGTCCAGCAAGATCATGGTTTTCGAAGGATTTGCGTGCAAACGCAATTAGTTTTTGCAAGTCTGAAAGAATCCAGCGATCGATGTCGGGACGGTCTTTCAAAGGTACCTGGGGCGCATTGGGGTCGAACTTATCCAACCTTGCATAGTTGCAGAAAAACGCATAGGTGTTCCACAACTTCAGAACAAATCGGGCTCTTACTTCATCTGCGGTTACAGGCCCGAAGTTGATGTTCGTAGCAGGGTTTGTTCTGCAGAAAATCCAACGAATGAGGTCTGCGCCCATTGGGGGGTGCTTTTCCAACACTCCCTTGGAGTTCTTGATTTCGTACCCATCGTTGGCAGCTCCCTCGAAAGGAATACTGTTGCCTTTGGATTTGTGCATCTCTTCGCCATTCTGATCGCGCACCAGTGCATGGCCCAGCAGCACATTAAAAGGTAGGCGATTGCTCATCATGGTGCTCATCGAAAGGATGGCATAGAACCAGTTGCGGAACTGGCCGGGGAAGCACTCGGTGATCAAGTCAGCGGGGAACCATTTTTCCCACTCGGCCCTATCGCGGTTATACCCCATGGTGGAATAAGGAACGATGCCTGCATCAAGCCATGGGTTGCCCACATCTTTGATGCGGGTCATGAGGTTCCCTGTTTTGGGATTACGAATTTTAACTTTATCGATGTAAGGGCGGTGGGGGCTATGCCCTTCAAACTCATCCCAACCTTCGACAGCCCTGTTCTTTAATTCTTCGCGGGAACCAATCACTTCAAATTGAGTCGGGTCGTTGTCATCAACCCAGATCGGAAGTGCAAGGCCCCAGAAGCGTTTTTTTGAAATCATCCAATCGCCCATGTTCTTGAGCCAATCCAGCTCTCGGGCTCTGCCATTGATGGATTCAGGGAGGAAGTTAACCTTCTGTACCAGATCCATGATTTCTTGCCGCCATGACATGCCGATGAACCATTCGTCTACTGGTCTAAAAACGAGTTCAACGCCTGTGCGCCAGCAATGCGGGTAAATATGAGGGTATTCTTCGACAGCAAGGAGCATTCCTTTTTCGCGAAGCAGGGCAAAGACTTTTTCCGCAGTGGATCGTTCGGTGGCATCAAGGCCGGTGAAGTCTCCGAAGGAGGGATAGAATTTCGCTTCATCATCAAGCGGAGCAATCGCAACTAAGCCATTGGCCTTGCCCATGACATGATCGATATCGCCACACCCGGGTGCGATATGAACAATGCCAGTACCTTCGCCCGCAACGACATTGGGGTTGCCTTCGATATCGCGACCGCCATCGATCACTCGATGGCAGGAAACGCCACAGCGATCCATAAGCAAAGGGTCTGCAGGTAAACCGCCCGCTTGGTTTTGAGCAGGAAGGTGATCGAATGGCCCGATGTATTCGAGTCCTACTAGGGTTGAACCAAGTTGAGTATCCTCTATTTCGTATCCACCTTGTTCTTTGAATATCTGTGCGATGGGTTTAAGCTTAGGCACATGCTTGGGCCAAGACCATTCAGCTTTGCCAAACCCTTCTTTGAATTCTTTCTCCTGCCTTTGGAATTCGAGGTTGGCCTTGGCGAACCAATACGCTGCCCCATCCTTCTTAGCGCGAACCTTCACATATTCTAATTGCGGGTTGACTGCGCAGGCGACATTACTGGTAAGGGTCCAGGGTGTGGTTGTCCAAACCAGAAGGTATTCGTTATCTCTGCCTTTGATGGGCATACGCACAAAGGGTGCTGCATGAACGGTAAGCTTTCTGCCTTCGACTACTTCCATCTGGCTGTAGGCAGTGCCCCCACGACC
>CAXNFS010000071.1:0-11996 GCA_964201235.1 Gemmataceae bacterium
GATTCCGCAGACATGAATCGTGCACCCTTGGCATGAAATTCCGGGATGGTGCGTTGTAAGTAATCAAGGTTCCCGCCACGGGCATGCCCTGGCTGATCCCTATCCCAAGTGTTTACGCTGTAGTATTCCCGTATTCCAAGTGTCGCTCCTTTTTCCGCCCATCCTGCAATAATATCTTCCAGCGACATGCCACCCTTGATGAATGCAGTGGCAACACTGACCACCACCTTCGGATGCACCTTGATGTTGGGAGGTGGCGAATGAAAGTTATAGCCATAGATGCCTACAAGTTTGCCCGGGAATTCCTGATTGATGGCTGCTGCAACTTCGTTGGAAAGAGTGATAGCCTGATCTGAAACGCTACCCAGCTTAGAACATAATTTGCATTCGCACCAACCACCGCCATCACTGGGATCCATCGAGACACTATCGAGCAGTGGGTTTTTCCGCACTTGCTCAACCGCATTGCGAACGATAAGGGAGCGTATCTCCGGGTTACCCAAACAGGGCTTGGGGTTTCGAACTTCTTTGCGCTCATTGTTCAACAAAGGCCAGTATTCGTTATGATTGGCGAATTCTTTTTTCAAGGCTTTGACAATACCATCGTAGGCATGGCCCGTGCTTAGATTGACGCCTTGAAGGGCCCGGTTTTTTTCGCACCAATCACGGTAGGGTTCCTTCGCATAATCCCACGCACCATAGCCGTACCAGATCCTCCTCGAGTGATAATCAGGCTTTTCAATCGTATCGATTGCAATCTCCATGCGTTGTAAATAAGGCACAACTTCCCAATGTTTTCCCGGGAAAAACTGCCTATATCCCACCCGTGCCAGCAAGTCCCACATACCATGTTGCACCGCAAGATCACTCGCACCCAAAACATATAACCCTTCCGCATGGCTTCTCATTAGATATTCTTCTCTCTTAAGAATATCGGTGCTGTTGAATGTTGATGCAAGTTTAAGAGCAGGAAAATCTGAGGCCAAACCAAGGATTATACCTCGGGTGCCATTGCCTGTTTCAACCAGGAACTTTGCTCCTGCTATTTTCCCGAGATAATCTGCAAGCTTGTTCGCATTGGCTTTGGTTAAAGCACTGGCATTATCTGAAATCACAATCGGTATCAGGGCCTTGCCATTCTCCGCCATTGTGATTTTTATCGAAGTCGCAGCAATGAGTGCTGGGGCCAATGCCAATAAGGCAAAAGTAATGCTCAAAGATTGGAAAGGTTTCATTTTTTGTTTTCAGATGTAAGTTTGTCTACAAGAAATTCATGCATGGTTCGATGCTTGATATCGGGTGCGCCTGGATATACCAATTCACATTGCACTTTAAGCTCATCGAGTTTTTCCTTCAGCTTCACGCCAAAGTTTGCGCTGTGGGTAGGGTCTTTTTCTTCCTTGCCCATTGCAGGTGGCCCACCATAAATCATGTAGATGGGCGGATCACCCGCGCTTGCATGTTCAAAAGGAGAATACTCCTTGATCCATGGCAGCACGGATTCTCTTGCAGCAAGAAACTGTGGGAACTGGCTGTCACGGGTTTTACGATCCTTGTGATCGGGGTAGAAACCAAAAGCATGGCCACCATATCTGCTGTTGGGTGTCCACTCTTTCATTTGTTTGGGATCAAGTGTGGTTTGTGCGCCATTAACCGCAGCACACCAAAGGCGGGTCGATTCCCTTGCGATTGGGTCTGCGCTTTGGGGCTCTGCGAGGTCGTTATGAAAAGCGAGCCAAAGGCTTGAACAAGCACCTGCTGAGCCACCCGATGCACCAATGCGAGCTTTATCAATATTCCATTCAGAAGATTTGCTACGCACAAACTGGAGCGCACGGGCTGCATCGTTCAAGGGCCATTTGACAGGTGGTTTTATGCCTGCATCGATTGCATCTGCAATAAAACGATATTCAATCGAGACAACTGAAATTCCCTTGGCGAGATATTTATCTGCATCGGTGATGCGCCTATCGCCCGCAACCCAACCTCCACCATGAATGAAAAACGCAAGTGGTGTGGGCTTATCGGACTTGGCTTTGTAGAAATCTAAAACCTGTGCGGGATGCGTGCCATAGGCAACACCTTCTAAGGTTGGTTTGCTGTAAACAGGATCAGCGGCAAATGCAAATCCCACACTAAATACAAAAAGTAAAGCAAGGGTTCGTTTCATGAGGAGTTTTCCAAATGGGTTAAAAAGCAGATTCAAGGGAGATGTATTCATAAATGGCAGTAAGATGGCCTAACGCAGCCTTAGTCCAGCGAACTTTCAAACTGCCAATCCAAAGCGACGACGAACCTCATCAACTTCAATTAATTCGTTTTCATTTGCAGACTTCAAGCCTGCTTCTATCGCCTGACGAATGTAAACTTGCTCCATAACATCATCCCAAGTAGCACCATTAGGCAACCCCTTGATCAACTCGATTGCGGTAGAACGCACATTATCGTTTTCAATCTGTGTCATGATCACCTCCATTTAAATTTCTTCTTCATTATAATCTATTCTGCCAAAGTTCGTATGTCGAAAATAATGGCCTATCTAAAAACTTGCTGAAGGAGATTTATTATTATCCATTTTAATTGGATGGGTGGCATCGATGCCCATGGCTGCAACTGCGCCTATCACTTGAACAACAGCACAAACTAGAAAAACGGAAGCCCACCCTGCTTGTGGGTCATCGGGGTGATAAGATTTGATGAATATGAAAAGCTGAGGAGCGATAGCAGCGCCAAGATTGCCCCACATGTTGCCCCAGCCAACTACGGAGCCCACATACTTCCCGCCCACATCTTGACAATAGGCCCAGAAGGCAGGATTGCCCATGTCGGTCGCTGCTGCGACGAGGCACATCATGATGGTAACCCAGAGGGCATCACCAAGAAAAAGACAAACTATGTAGGAAATGCCAACGATAACGCGGGAGGCTGCCATGGGAATACTTCGGCCCCATCTGGGCCCAGCAAGCCGGAAGATACGATCAGTCCACCAGCCACCTATAAGCATGCCCGCAATCCCGAAATACAGAGGTAGAGATTGATAGAGTGCCCTTTTATCTGCGGGGGTGCCAAAAACTTTTTCGAGGTAATCTGGGAAAAGAGTGATGATGAAAATCCAACCAAAATTGGAGAGGATCATCACGATGGAGGCAAGCCAAAGCGAAAGGTTGGTTGCAAGTGCAACGAAGTTGGGAAAGCCGGGCTTGGAAGAATCTGGAACATGATTGCTTCCATTAATTAAATCAATTTCAGCTTGATTTATCAGAGGATGCTGGCTTGGCTCATCGCGATACCAGACCCAGAAAATGATAGCGCCCACCATTCCGATCAAACCATAAATGATAAAAGGTTTGCGCCATCCATCTGAAGCACCTGCCGCAAGAAAATTCGTGAGCATTGGTGCGATTGCGCCACCTAGTCTGCCACCGATGGCTACGATTCCACTTGCGGTGCCTCGGCCTGATAAAGGTACCCATTTACGAACAATGCCGTTGGCAAGTGGGTAGGCTCCTGCTTCAAACAAGCCACATCCTAGCCGTAGCAAAAGAAACAAACCATAGCCACTTACCATACCCATCAACCCGGTGCAAAGTGACCAGAAGAAAAGATAGATTCCGAGAGCGATGCGGGGCCCGTAGCGATCGCCTATCCACCCTGCGGGTATTTGGCAAAGCGCATATGCCCAGAAGAAAGCGGATAAAAGATTGGCAAACTGAACTTCGTTGAAGTCCAAATCTTTCTTGATGGAAGTACCAAGGATGCTTAGGCAAACCCGGTCGAGGTAAAGCATGATTGCGACCATGGTGGTGCATAAGATCATGCCATTTCGAACGCTTGTGGGTTTATCGTTATTAATGGAAGTGTTCAAGAAAATACCTGCAAGGTAAGAAAGCGGGTAGGAAGGAATGCTACACCAATTAGGCCAAGTATAGCAAACCCATGCTTAGAATCACGCTAAATCATTTGCCTGCATAGGCAGTTACATCCACCTCATACTTCAATGCTCCGCCCAGGCAATTAACGATGGTGGTGCGGGCAGGGAAGGGTTCCTTGAAGTAATCACGGTAAAGTTTGTTGTATTCGGGAAGATCCGCTGGGTTATCAATATAAGAACGAACCTGAACGACATTGGCGAAAGTAAGGCCAGCAGCGTCTAGGATTTTTCTGGTGTTCTCCAGCGACCTGCGGAATTCACCTTCAAAAGTATCGTTGACAATTTTCCCGGTTTCATCAACGGATGCTTGTCCAGAAACAAAAACGAAATCGCCCGCTTTGATAGCTGGGCTGAAAGGCAGATGGCTTGTTGGTGTTCCTTTACTCCGAATCACTTCAATGGTCATGTTGTTAATCCTTTACTTGGTTTTTAAAACTTGTTCGATCTCGAGGGCGACTTGCTTGCCTAGCATATCATATCCCTCGCCTTTGAAATGCACATCCATGGAATTTTGCACTTTCGAAAGCTGAGGGGTGATGAAGTCAAACAGATCGTTTACATGAACCATATTTTTTTTCATGAGGTCTGCTGCGATGCGATTTTTTTCGATAATGGCTGTCGTTGCTTCAGGGCCATCTTTGGTATCTGGAGGGATGGGCGTGGTGCTAGCCCAGATCAGCTTTGCCCCTGTTGCTTTAAGTTGTTTTACAATTAGTTCTAATCTATTTTCGTAATCCTTAGCTGAAGTTTTGCGATCATGAATACCAAAGTTAAAATGAATGACATCCCACTTGCCTTTGCCTAGCCATACTTCCATTTTCTTAATTCCATTGGAGGTAGGGCCACAGTTTTCAGGTGCACGATGAACATTCGCTTTGCGTTCAAGTGCAACTCTTGCAGGCAGGGTGTACCCTCGAGAGACTGAATCACCTATTAAAAGGACACGGGGTAATTTGGGATCATCCTTGACATAATCCCAGGCGGATATTCGGTTGTTCAATTTTTCCAACTGATAAATGGGAAGATAGAAACTCCCCAGATTTTTCTCGAGTACAGTCTCCCAGACCTGTTGCTCTTGGGGCCGTTTGCTTTTCCACAGTTGAAACTTTTCATTCGTAGCTTTATCTGCTGCTTTCTTTTTGGCAATTTCTTCCGCAGTGGGGGGCTCTGTTCCCTTTTTTGTGTTCTGGGCAAATGCAGGAATAAGACAAATCATATGCACGAAAATCAGCGTTCTCAGCATTCCTAAGAAAAGTTTCAATCCATTATTTTTGCAAGCATTCATCTAATTGCTCCTTGGTTAGTTCGCCTTCCCAACGGCTTATCACCACCGTTGCAACACCGTTGCCAATTAAGTTAGTGATGGCTCTACATTCACTCATAAACCGATCAATGCCAATCAATAACGAAAGTGATTCAATGGGAATTGATGGTACTGTTGCCAAGGTTGCAGCAAGGGTGATGAATCCTGCACCAGTGACTCCGCTAGAACCTTTTGAAGAAATCATTGCCACTAAAAGAAGGGTTATTTGTTGGCCAAGATCCAGGGGCGTGTTGGTTGCCTGGGCTAGAAATACCGCCGCCATGCAAAGATATATGTTGGTTCCATCGAGATTGAAGCTATACCCAGAGGGAATAACGAGGCCTACAGTGGATGGTGAACAACCGAGTTTAATACTTTTTTCCATCATTCCTGGTAGAGCGGTTTCTGAAGAACTGGTACCCAATACCAAGAGAAGTTCTTCCTTGATAAAGGAAAGATAGCGGAAGATTGAAAAACCAGCCCACCAAGAAATACTTCCCAGCACTATAAAAATGAACAATGCGGAAGTGATGTAAAAACCAAGCATGAGTTCAAGTAATTTTCCAAGTGCGCCCAAACCATAGTTGCCAATCGTGAAGCCCATAGCTCCAAAAGCACCCAAGGGCGCGAACTTTACTACGATGTTCATCAAGTTAAAAAAAACTTTAGAGGTTGTGTCAATCACATCCAAAATAGGCTTTGCTTTTTCGCCCATGAGGGAGATTGCAAATGCCATCATGATTGAAATGAAAAGTATTTGTAGTAAGTCGCCATTGAAGAAAGGCGAAAAAATCGTGGTGGGAATAATGTTCAAAAAGAAATCGACCATGCTATGCCCTTTGGCCTTTTGCGCATAGCCAATGCTAAGGGAGGGATCTAAAGAGGCGGGATCGATGTTAAATCCTTCACCGGGCTTCAAGACATTGACTACGACCAAACCAATTAAAAGTGCAAGTGTTGAAACAATTTCGAAGTATAAAAGAGTTTTGAAACCAACCCTTCCGAGTTTTTTCATGTCGCCCATCGAGGCGATGCCATGCACCACGGTGCAGAAAATAATTGGGGCTATCATCATTTTTACAAGCTTGACAAAAGCATCGCCAAGTGGCTTGAGGGATTTGCCAATTTCAGGGAAAAATGCACCTATACCAATGCCCAATGCAACCCCGATCAATACTTGAATGTAAAGAATGCGGTACCAGGGTTTGCCTGTAATGGGCATGAATGTTCACAGCCGTTTGTTGAAAGAATAAAAAACATCTTAATCTTTAAGACCAATTCAAACCAGCAAGAAGTTGCAGAGGTGTGTTTAAATTTAGATGCGAGAACGAAATTGGTAATTTTTGTTCGAGGCTTAATTTTCCCTGACAAGGCGAAGCCCTGCGCTATAACTTTCATAAGTTGGGGTAAAGTGGAACCGATCAGCAGCTCGAACAACCGTGGTAAACAGGAATGAGAATGATCCGCCACGCAATACCTTGCTGCTGCCGTTTATTGGCCCCTGGGGATCCTTAACTTCTTCTTTCGGATACTTTGCATACCAATCATTGCACCACTCCACAACATTGCCATGCATGTCATAAAGGCCGAAAGCGTTGGGTTTATAGCTACCTACTGTGACGGTTTTATTTAATTTGGATTGCGAAAAGTTAGCATCCTTTGTGGTTATTTTGTCGCCAAAGGAATAAGTGGTTGTAGAACCAGCCCTACATGCATATTCCCATTCTGCCTCGGAGGGTAATCGGAAACGGCCTTTATTCATTGAGTTCAATTTGTTGATGAATTCCTGACAATCATCCCAAGATACATTTGTAACGGGTAATTTTTCACCCTTGGTGTTGCTGGGGTTTTTGCCCATCACCAAGGTCCATTCTTCCTGTGTCACTTCAAATTTACCCAGATAAAATGGTTTTGTAATTAAGACTTTGTGTTGGTTTTCATCATCTTCACGATTGGGTTCTGTCAGGGGTGATCCCATGGTAAACTGGCCCGCTGGAACAAGAACAAGTTCTAGCATTATCCCTTTACCCAGATCTAGGGCTATTTCTTTTGAAGGCTTAATATCTTGGGCGGTCGTAGTTAAAATTACATGAAAAAGTAACAGGGTTAGACTCAACATAGTTTTCATTTCTGCCTTTAACCTTGAAGGTGATGAATCAAACTTCCTGCCTACTTCTTGGGAGGTCCTTCTTTTGCCTTCAGACTTGCGAAAGCTTCTTTCATTTTTTCTTGGGCAGCTTTATTTACTTCCAACTCCTTGGAATTGAATGCGGGTAACAGTTTATCCCAGATAAGGGTTAATTGCGCCTGCATGTTTCCTGTATGTGCGGTGATTGCGATTACTGCATCTTGTTCTGGAAGAACAATACAGAACTGCCCGCTGGCACCATCGCCCCGGTAGGCGCCATGCCTGCATTGCCAAAACTGGTAGCCATAACCCTGGCCCCAATCGCTGTTGGGCTTGGGTCCGTTTTCAACTTGCTTTCCCGTGGCTGCTTCCACCCAAGCTTGGGGCACCAACTGCTTGCCATTCCATTTTCCTTTTTGAAGGTAGAGTAGTCCAAACTTGGCGATGTCTTCAGTGGTAATAAAGAGTCCCCAACCGCCAAGGGTAATGCCTTGTGGGCTGGTTCCCCAGGTGGGATTTTTGATTCCTAGCGGTTCAAACAATCTTGGTTGTAGATACTCAAGTACAGTTTTTCCAGTTACTTTTTGAACAATTGCGGAAAGGGTGTAAGTCGCCTGAGAGTTGTAAACAAATTTGGAGCCTGGCTTATGGGGTACAGGGTGGGCTAGGAAAGTTTTAACCCAGATATCTTGTGGCGCGGGTTTGGGTTCTTTGTCATGCCCTGTAGACATCGTTAATAGATCCTTGACTTTCATAGCTTTCAAATTGTCTGAAGGCTCAGCAGGTGCAAGGTCTGGAAAAAATTTAAGCACGGGATCTTCAACGCTTAACTTGCCCTCTGCCACTACAAGGCCCACTGCAGTGGAGGTAAAACTTTTGCTGAGTGAATTTAATATGTGCGAAGTTTCAGAAGTTTGGGGATTCCACCAGCATTCCGCCACCACATGCCCATGGCGCACCAGCATGAAGCTATGCATGGTGTTGATTTCTTTATCTGCAGCCTCGATGAATGCTTGGATGATTGCAGAAGAAACCCCTTGGGCTTCGGGGGTGCTGCGGGGTAATGAGTTATTAGATTTGGGTTGAGCCCAAGCGGAAGAATTAATTGCCAAAGTAAGAAGGATTGCCAAAGGAGTGATCGAATAAATGTTCATTATATTTCTCGTTTGTGTTGTTAAAACAAAACCAAAGTATACATCAAGAAGCTTCTTTTTTCTATGTGCTGATGTGAAATCTTTATTTCTGATGCATTTCTTGCCCACCGTCCCATGATAGATCAGGCGGGTTGATTATGAAGTCTTTGCAACGATCCAGATGGATTAGGGTAAGCCGATCGTTCGGATGTTCCTCTGCGATTTTCGCAAAAAGTTGCGCCCCAGTTTTCCAATCCTTGTTTAAGTAAGCAGCAAAGGCAACTTTAAAATCGTTGCAAAAAGCCACTATTTTGCTGGATGTTTCATCAGTTATACCTAGGAGTTCGTGCGCCAGTATTTTCTTTTCCTTACCTTTGACAGCAACCAAATCTATCGGGCGGGTTACCAACTTATCGCCACAGGCTTTTAGAGTGGATTCAGAAATGATGATCGATGTGGCATAGGCTTTGTTAAGCCCTTCAAGCCTGCTTGCAAGATTTACATTATCACCCATTACGGTGTAGCTTAGGTGTTCTTCGGTGCCAATGTTTCCAAGTACTACATTGCCTGTATTAATTCCAATCCTAGCAACGAAAATTGGTTTATTTAAACGGGCCCATTCTTTTTGCAGGAAGGAAAGATTATGAAGGCCTTGGATTGCAGCTTTGCAAGATTTGAAGGCATGATCTTCGCAGGTTTTGGGAGCATTCCAGTAAGCCATCACCGCATCGCCTATGTACTTATCCACCGTGCCTTGATTTGCATTGATTACGGAAGAGAAGCAACCAAGGTATTCATTGAGTTGTAATACCAAATCATTAGGGGAAAGGATTTCGGAGTAATGGGTGAAGTTGGCGATATCGGCAAAAAAGATGGATACTTCTTTTTCTTTGCCACCGGGTTTGGCTACGACTCCAGCATCAAACAAGCTTTTCAGCATTTCCCTAGGAAGATATTTGGTGAAGGATTGAAGCCCGACCTGCATTCGACTCATGGATTTGGAAAGATTTTGAACTTCTTTAACTAAGGCTGTATCTATTTTAATTTTGTAATCGAAATCGAGATTACCGATTTTGGTTGCGCAAAGAGCTAGGTTCTCAAGGTTTTTAGCGGCTCTTCCGGCAAAAAATATGGTAATAACTGTACCGATTAGCATGATAAAAAGGGTGATAAGCACGGTGATTTGAAATTGTTCATAGGACTTGGCATATAAAATATTTTCTGGGACATATAGACACAACACCCACCATGGCATTTGGCCAGGAACCAAAGTTGCTGCGCTTCCCATGTAGCCTGTTCCATGATCATTGAATGTAAAAATTTTGTGACATGCTTCATCTGGTATTCGGGTGAATTCTTCAGGCAAATTTTTAATCAGTGATGAAATTGCAGAGTCTTTCATTTCTTCTGGCTCACTAATAAGGATCAAGTTTCCTTTTTCATCCCTCGGGAAAGTTTCATCCCGGAGTGAATGTGCGATTAAAAACTTGGATCCATCTTGGTGGTTTTCGAAGATGAAACCCTTTAGATTTTGTGTATGAACATCATCCAGTAAGGAAGCCAGATAATCACTTATCATGAAATTGCCTATTTGCATGCCTATTACAGCAGCGAGGTCTCCATTTTTGTCGAAGAGGGATTTAACGCAGTAAATTCCAGAGCCATGTTTTTTAATATTGTCGGCGTTTTTAAAATTAAAGGCTTCAGTCCACATGCTTTTGGATTTAGCAGGTAATGATTTTCCCAAGAGATACCAAGGCTTATCGTAAAAACTCATGTGCAACCCCGGCATAGTTTCAAATGGTTTGTCAGGGTAATTTTCAATCAGGTATTTCTTTTTGGTGAGGGTTCCATTTATGGGGTTGGGTATGTATTCTCGCAATGTAATATCTGCATCTGTCGAGGTATCATCAGGTTCTTCTTTTGACGGAGAATGGATTGGTCCATATTTAAATTGTTTGTTTATAGGGGGATCTAAAACGAATGTTCTTCCTGTTTTTTCTTCCGTATAGACGATGACGCCGTACCTAGGGTTTTCAATTAAATGGTCTGCAAGTACGTTCAGAAATACTTTGGTATTGGTGCCATCGGAGTTGGTGTTTTTATAAATCCGCTCGGTTGTGTTTACAAAATCTTCTGTTTCATTAATAAGCCTTTCTAAATTTTGATTAATATTAAGCGAAAGCTGATAGCCAATTGCATGGGCGAAATCTTTACGGTTTTCTAGGTTCTGCCTTAAGGCAACTAAAGTTATGGTCAGGCCTGTTGTAAAGATTATTACAAGAAGAATAGTAATTAAAGCGTATCGCAAAGGAACAGATATTAAGTATTTAATCATCGCAAAAGGCCTAAGGTAAGAAATTCAAATACACTCAGGTATTACCAAATTATTTTTGGTCGAAGATTATATTACCAATATTGTTCAGGTCTAAATAGGCTCATCCTTGTTAATTTTCTTTTTCTTATTAATCATGTACGAATAATCCTTCATGGGGTACTTTGTATGGGTGGGTTTTCGCCACGAATACTTTTTTTGGATGATTATAAAGCCATGAATAAATCCGTTAAGCTTGTAACTCTGACTGCTTTGGCCCTTGTATTTTCTATCCAATCTGCAAATGCCCAGTCCTTGCTGGAAAAGAACACTGTGTTTCTTGCAAACACCGAAGGCATTCGCTCCTATCGCATACCGGGAATAGTTGTTACCACCAAGGGAACGGTGCTGGCATATTGTGAAGCACGAAAAAACAACTCCTCCGACTGGGGCGAAATCGAAGTGCATTTGCGTCGTTCCACCGATGGTGGCAAAACCTGGGAACTACAAAAAAAAATAGCCCACACCGGCACCCGCTTCGAGGGGAATCCCACCAAGAAGACCGATGGCGAAACCGAACAGACTGTCAACAATCCCGTTGCAATCGTCAATCGCCAAACTGGTAATATCCACATGCTTTATTGCATCAATTACTCCCGATGCTTTTCCATGCGCAGTAATGATGATGGTATTACCTGGAGCAAACCAGTGGATATCACCGCAATCTTTGAGCCTTTCCGCATGAAGTATGATTGGAATGTGATCGCAACCGGGCCGGGCCATGGCATTCAATTGAAGAGTGGCAGATTGGTTGTCCCTATTTGGTTGGCTTATGGAAAACCGGGCGAGCATAAACCTTCTGCCGCTGCCACCATCTATAGTGATGATCATGGCAAAACTTGGAAGGCAGGCGAGATGCCTCTACCCAATGAGGGTGAGATGGGCAATCCAAACGAAACTATGATTACCGAACTTTCGGATGGTTCCGTAATGCTCGTGAACCGCAATGTATCAAAGGCCAATCGCAAACTCATTACTACCAGTCCCGATGGTGCAACTAATTGGACCAAGCCTTACTTTCATCCGCAACTTTGGGAACCCATTTGCATGGCAAGTATTGTTTCTCACCCTTCCAACTTAGGTACTTTGCTTTATTCTGCGCCTCATACTTTGGGCCTTGATGCTGC
>CAXNFS010000072.1:0-11990 GCA_964201235.1 Gemmataceae bacterium
CGAAGGCGTTTACTTCGGCGAACATTTCAAAAACCTTGCTGGCGTTGCTGATAAAATCACCGTTTGCCGTTCCATGACTCATGGCGAAGCTGCCCACGAACGCGGCACGCACAACATGTTTACTGGTTATCGCCCTAGCCCTGCACTTAACTACCCAAGCTTTGGTAGTATTGTTTCTCATGAATTTGGGCCAAAAAACAATCTTCCTCCTTATATCTGCATTCCTAACCAACCTAATGTTTTTGCAGGCTCTGGTTACTTAAGCTCTGCTTATGGGCCTTTCAGCTTGGGCAATGACCCAGCGAACAAGGGTTTCTCTGTTCGCGATCTGCAACTCCCAGGCGGAATTGATGTAAACCGCTTTACACAACGAAAATCCATGCTTGAAGCGGTTAACGACCATTTCAAAACCAAAGAAAAATCGGATAACCTCGATGCAATGGATACCTTCTACAAACGAGCCTACAGCCTGATCAGTTCTGATCAAGCCAAGGAAGCATTTAATATCGGTGCAGAAAAAGAAGAAATCCGCACTGAATACGGCCAAAACTCTGCCGGTCAACGTATGCTATTGGCTCGCAGACTTGTTGCTGCTGGCGTTCGCTTTGTTTCCCTTACCTACGGTGGTTGGGATATGCATTCCGGCATCAAGGCAGGCATGACTAGCCAAGCTCCAAACTTGGATCAGGCCCTTGCAACCTTGATTCGCGATTTGGATCGCACTGGTTTGCTCGACTCCACTTTGGTCATGGTATCTTCCGAATTCGGTCGTACCCCTAAGATCAACGCAACCGCTGGCCGCGATCACTGGCCTAAAGTTTTCAGCGTAATGCTTGCTGGTGGCGGTATCAAGAAGGGTATGGTTTACGGTAGCTCCGATTCCACCGCTTCTGAACCAGAAGACGATGCGCTTTCTGTAGAAGATTTATCAATGACCGTCTATAATCAGTTGGGTATCGATGGCGAAAAACGCCTCGTTGCTCCTGGTAACAGACCAATTGATATTGTTCGCGATGGCAAGGTTGTCAAAGAAATCCTTGCTTAATTGCAGTTGTAATTAATGTGGTATCCCCGGTTGATTTACTTCCGCCGGGGACTGCAACTTGCCTTCCCTATTTTGTGAGCAGCTTTGTTTAAGGCTGCTCGAATTTTAAGTACTGAGACTCATCCATGAAGATTTTTCTCTCTAGATTTTTCTTGATGTCCATCGCCGTCTTGGCTCTTGCCTCCTCACTTAAAGCAGCCTCCCCTAATCTTGGTGGCATTGCTCCCCGTGGATGGCAACGCGGCACCGAAGTTGAATTAACTTTCACGGGTGCAAGACTTACCGATGCCAAGGAACTTCTCTTTTATCGCAAAGGGATTGAAACCACTAAAATGACCGTGGTGAGCGATACTCAGTTAAAAGCCATGGTGAAAATTAGCCCTGAAGCTGGCTTGGGCGAATACGGGGTACGAGTTCGCACCGCTACAGGCATTAGTGAACTGCGCACTTTTTATGTTGGCGCACTACCAGTAATCGATGAAAAAGAACCTAATTCAGAGTTCGCAACTCCCCAAAAAATCGCAATGAATGTCACAGTTCATGGCGTTGCCAACAATGAAGACGCAGATTATTTCTTAGTAGAAGCAAAAAAAGGCGAGCGTATCAGTGCGGAAGTCGAAGGCATGCGCCTCGGTACCATTGTTTTTGACCCCTTTGTTGCAATCTTTAATATGAAACGCTTCGAGCTAAGCGCACGCGATGATTCGCCCCTAACCGGACAGGATTGTTTCGCCTCCATCGTTGCCCCTGAAGATGGTACTTATGTCGTCTTGGTTCGTGAAAGTGCCTATGGTGGTAATGGGAATGCCACATACCGTCTTCATATTGGTAATTTTCCTAGGCCTACAGGTGTATTCCCCTCGGGTGGCAAAGCCGGAGAAGAAATCGAAGTTACTTATCTGGGTGATCCCGCTGGTTCAATTAAAC
This sequence comes from Gemmataceae bacterium, assembly GCA_964201235.1. Taxonomy (GTDB): domain Bacteria; phylum Planctomycetota; class Planctomycetia; order Gemmatales; family Gemmataceae; genus UBA969. Next base: position 1,973 of record CAXNFS010000072.1, read on the forward strand.
AAAAAATCAAACTGCCCGCAGCACTAGATCCCGAATTTAGAATCTTCCCCCAAGACGCAAAAGGCATTTGCCCTTCCGGCATTCGCTTCGGCCTTTCCAACTTCCCTAATACTTTTGAAGTTGAACCCAATGATACACCAGACAAAGCAACCTTGGTAAACTTCCCCAGCAGCTTCAATGGCATCATCGAAAAGAATGGCGATGTCGATTGCTTCCGCTTCAAGGGTGTTAAAGGCCAGGTGGTTGATATTCGATGCGCTGCACGCAAGAACGGTTCCCCACTAGACCCAGTAATGACCCTCGCAATTGCTGGGGGTGCCAATGTTGCAACCAATGATGATTCGGGCGGCACCGATAGCTATTTCAGAGCAACCCTTGACGACAAAGAATACATCCTGACCGTTACGGATCACCTTAAAAAAGGTGGGTTTGATTACACTTACCGGGTAGACTTTTCTCCAATTCAAGGCACCACACTTGTGGCTATACCCAAGGTGGCACAGTATTCCCAAGATAGGCAAACCATTAGCGTTCCCAAGGGAAATCGCTTTGCAACCATGATGACGGTTCAAAGGCGTGACCTCGCAGGCGATTTAAAACTGATTGCAGAAAAGTTACCTCCCGGCGTTACTATTAGTGTGGATGCTGTTTCCACAGGTATTGATTCCTTCGCAGTGGTTTTCGAAGCAACCAAGGATGCGCCTGTTGCAGGTTCCCTTTCTGAAATCAAGGCCCTGCCCGCAGACCCCAAACTTGCTTGCAATACAGAGTTCAACACGAATGCAGAACTTACCTTTGGCAGTCCAGGGCAATCGATCTACTGGAGATATAACATGCCAACACTGGGTGTTGCTGTTACCGAAGAATCTCCATTCTCTATTCAAGTGATCGAACCAAAGGTTCCCTTGGTTCAAAATGGCTCGATGAATTTAAAAGTGGTTGTGCAACGAAAAGAAGGATTCAAAGGCCCCATAACTGTAATTCCAGTTTATAGCCCTCCCGGTGTTGGAACCATTGCAGCCATCACCATTGCAGAAAACCAGACCGAAGGCCTGTTTGCAATTACTGCGAATGCGGGTGCTAGGATCAAGAATTGGAAAACCGCACTTTTAGCAAATGCCAGCACTCCTACGGGCGTGGTTTGGGCTTCTTCCCAACTATTTAATTTGGAAATAGCTGCGCCGTTCATTACTGCTACCATCGAACGAAGCGCGATCGAGCAGGGTAAAACTTCTGAAATCCTTTGCAAGATAACCCAAACAACTCCATTTGAAGGCAAGGCTAAGCTTGAACTGGTTGGCCTGCCTTTAAAAGTCACCGCTGCACCCGTTGAAATCGATGCAAAAACCAAAGAGATTCTTGTGAAAGTTGAGATCGATAAAACCTCACCCGTGGGTAATCACAAGAACATTGTTTGCTCTGCAGTGATCACCAAGAATGGCGAAGCAATTGTGCATACCTTGGGTAAGACAGATATAAGAATCGATGTACCTGCAGCGCCCAAAGTCGTTGCTTCTGCACCTGCAACACCAGGCAAACCAGCAGTGGTTGCTGCTCCTGTAGCTGAAAAAAGACTGAGCAGGCTTGAGAAGCTCAGACTAGAACAAGAAGAACGCGAAAAAGCTCAAAAATCTACACCAACACCCCAAAAGAAATAAGCTTTCTGGAGACCTCTACGATGAAGAATTCTGTTTTAACTGGCGCTTGTGCATTATTGTTACTTGCTTCTGCAAGTTCGATTCAGGCAATCGCACCTGTAAGCATTGCGGTTTTCCCTCCTGATGTGAATATGCAATCCGCCCGCGGGAAACAACGCATCATCGTTCAAGCCAGCTACGCAGATGGCATTACCCGCGATGTAACCGCTCAAGCAAAAGTTACCATCAGCGACCCTAAAATTGCCAAGATTGTCAATCTCGAAGTCCTTCCCGTAGGCGATGGCAAATGCTCTATCGCTGTAGAATTCGAAGGCAAAACTACTCAAGTTCCAGTTGATGTTAAAGATGCAATTAAAGATAGGCCCATCAGTTTTAAATTGGATGTAATGCCCATCTTTTTACGCAATGGCTGTAATCAAGGCGGTTGCCATGGTGCTGCCAGGGGCAAAGATGGATTTCGTCTTTCCCTTTTCGGTTTTGATCCCGATGGCGATCATTATCGTTTGACCCGTGAACTCAATGGCAGAAGGATCAACCTTGCGATTCCTGAAGAGAGCCTTTTGGTTGAAAAATCGATTGGCAAGGTGCCTCATACCGGTGGTCAGAAATTCGCAGTAGGCGAACAATATTACAACGACCTTGTTCGCTGGGTTGATGCTGGTGGGCCACAAGATCCCGCAGGCATTGCTACCCCTGTATCAGTTGATCTTTTTCCTAAAACCGCTCTTTTGGATGGCAAAGGTAGCACCCAACAATTAATCGTTCGGGCTAAGTACAGCGATGGATCCGAACGCGATGTAACTTCCCTTGCGCTTTTTCTTAGCAGCAATGATAGCTCGGGCAAAGTAAGCCCCAATGGTTTGGTAACTGCAGGTGATCGAGGCGAAGCCTTTGTAATGGCTCGCTTTTCAACCTTCACCGTGGGCGTACCCTTTATTGTTCTTCCCAAAGATTTGAAATTCTCTTTCCCACCCACTCCTGAAAAGAATTACATCGATACCCTTGTTAACGCAAAGCTTAAAAACCTTCGTATCGCTCCCTCTGCTACTTGCTCGGATGAAGTTTTCTTGCGCAGAATATTCATCGATCTTACAGGCATGCTGCCTTCGGTTGAAGAATACAAAACATTCATGGCAAACAAATCAGCAGACAAGAGAGAGCAACTTGTCAAAGACCTAATGGAACGAAAAGAATTCTCAGAACTATGGGTTTTAAAGTGGGCTGAGCTCTTGCAAATTCGCAGCTCTAACCAGGTAAGTTATAAAGCTACCCTGCTTTATTACAACTGGCTTCAGGATCGTATCGCACGCAATGTTCCTCTTAATCAGTGGGTTCAAGAGTTGCTTGGTGCCAATGGCGGTACTTTTAACAACCCTGTTACCAACTACTATCAGAACGAAACTGACATTCTTAAAGTGACTGAAAATGTTGCTCAAGTTTTCATGGGCATGCGCATCCAATGCGCTCAATGCCATAACCATCCTTTCGATCGTTGGACTATGGATGATTACTATGGTTTCGCTGCATTCTTCACCCAGATTGGCAGAAAAGGAACTGATGATCCACGCGAACTCGTTGTATTCAACAGTGGCAGTGGCGAAATCAACCATCCTTTGGGTGGCAGGCGCATGGCTCCCAAGTATTTGGGCGGCGAAACTCCCGATGTTGTTGGTAAAGATCGCAGAGGGTTAATGGCTGAATGGCTTGCATCTCCTAAAAACCCTTACTTTGCTACAAATCTTTCCAACATGGTTTGGACTCATTTCTTTGGCTTGGGCATCATTAATGAAGTTGACGATGTTCGTGTCAGCAACCCTCCTTCCAATTCTGAATTACTTCAAGAATTAGGCAAGAAGTTTACCGAATACAATTACGACTTCAAACGCCTTGTGAAGGACATTGTTCTTTCCAATTCCTATCAGCTTTCAACCCAGACCAATCCCAGCAACGAAAGCGATACCAAGAATTTCAGCCATTCCTCCATCCGAAGAATCAAAGCTGAAACCTTCTTGGATTGCATTAGCCAAGTGACTGAAACCAAGAATAAGTTTCCTGGTTTGCCTCTTGGTGCAAGGGCTGTTCAAATTGCTGATGGTCAGGTTTCCAACTACTTCCTTACAACTTTTGGCCGAGCCACCCGCGAATCCGTTTGTTCTTGCGAAGTGAAGCTGGATCCAACTTTAAGCCAGAGTTTGCATCTGCTTAATGGCGATGCAACGACACAGCGAATTACGCAGGGCAATTTGATTGGTAAGCTTCTTAAAGACAAGAAAACTCCAGAAGAAATCTTGGACGAAATTTATGTTCGTTGCCTATCAAGAATGCCTTCTGCGGATGAAAAAACTAAGGTGCTCGCCTTGGTAAATGCTGAGAAAGATAAAAAGCAGGTACTGGAAGATGCCTTCTGGGCAGTACTTAATACCCGCGAATATATGTTTAACCACTAAGATTACGGAGCAGAGTTCATGGTTCGTTCTATCATTTTGCTGGTAGCATTGCTTTCATTGGCAACCCAGTCAGCCATTGCACAGCCCTCTGCCAAGAAAATCAACTATCAGGATCACATCCTGCCTTTCTTTCAGGACAAGTGTGTTGCTTGCCATAACCAGGACAAAAAAAGTTCGGGGGTTATTCTTAACAGTTACAGCAAAATCATTGAAGGTGGTAGCAGCGGTATTATTGTCAAGGCGGGTGACCCTGAAGGCAGTTCGCTTTTTCAAGTGGTTGCGCATAAATCTGAACCCGTCATGCCCCCTAAAAGCCCAAAAGTTGCAGATACTTCGATTGTAATGCTTGAAAGATGGATCAAAGAAGGGTTGCTGGAAACAGCAGATGGCAAGGCTTTGGCTTTGAATAAACCCACCGCCGATATTGCCTTGGGTACCGTGCGTAGGGGCAAACCTGATGGCCCACCACCTATGCCCGAAAAACCTCTTCCGCTTGATCCTTTGGTTGTTACTTCTAAAGGTAACGCAGTCATTGGATTAGCAGCAAGCCCTTGGGCCCCTCTTTTAGCAGTGGGTGGTCAGAAGCAAATCGTGCTTTATAACACTGATACCATGGAATACCTTGGCGTCATTCCTTTCCCTGATGGCTTTCCCACCGTTTTAAAGTTTAGCAGAAATGGTGGATTCCTTCTTGCGGGGGGTGGTCGCGGGGGCAAAAATGGCTCCGCTACTTTATTTAATATCAAGACCGGATTAAAAGTCTTAACGGTTGGCCAAGAATCGGATGCTGTTCTCGCTGCGGATATCAGCCCCGATCAAACTCAAATTGCTCTTGGGGGCCCTAGCAAGGTCGTTCGAGTTTATTCCACCGTTGATGGCAAACTACTTCACGAAATCAAAAAACATACTGATTGGATTACCAGCATCGAATACAGTCCAGACGGGGTTCTTTTTGCTTCAGGCGATCGAAGTGGAAATCTTTTCGTTTGGGAATCTCACAACGGCAAAGAGTATTTTACCCTTAAAGGCCACACCAATTACATTAACAATCTTTCTTGGCGTGCAGATGGCAATATCCTCGCATCGGTAAGTGAAGATGCCTCCCTAAAACTTTGGGAAGTCGAGAACGGAACCCTGGTTAAATCAATTCCCGCTCACGCAGGTGGTGCGCAGGGGCTTGTTTTTCATCGAGATGGCACCATTGTTACCAGCGGCAGGGATAAAACCTCAAAGTCTTGGAAAAGTGATGGAACTGCAATTCTAACCATGGAGCCTCTGACCGATTTGGCGCTTCGGGTTGCTGTTTCACACGACGCTGTTTTTGCATTCGTTGGCGACTGGAATGGCAATGTAGCCGCATACAAACTTGCAGATGGAAAAAAGGTGGATGTTTTGCCTAGTAATCCGCCCACCCTTAAAGCTCGGGTTGAGCTTTCCGCAAAGGAAATCGTTTTGCTTCGTGAACAATTGTCAAAAACAAGTGCTGAATTGACCATTGCAAAGACACAAGATGCGAAATTACAAGGAGATATAGCAACTGCCCAAAAAAGTCTTACAGAAGCCACCCTTGCGGTCAAAGATCTACCTGCAAAAATCAAGCAACTGACTGCAGACCAAGCTGCTGCATTGGCCCTGCAGACTAAATCCACCACGGAACTTAAAGCCGGGGAAGCCATGATTCTAGCAAGTACAGATAGCGTGAAAAAAATTAAGGATCAATCAGATAAGAACAAATTAGATGCAGCCTTGGCGAAAAATGCGACTGCTGCTCAAGAAAAGCTTGATAAGTTAAAGCTGGAATTACCCGCCTTGCAAAAGGCCCTACAGGAGAAAACTGCAGCCTATACCGCCGCTGTTGCAGGCCTTAAAGATGCACAAATGAAGCTTATTGCGGCTACGCCTCTGGTTCCCGCATTACCTAAGCAGATTGATGCAATGCAAAAGGCAATGCCTGCAGCGCAAGCATTAGTTACCACCCTAACTACAAAAGTTCAAGATTTGGAAAAACAAATTGGGGCCAAGGAAGCTTCTTTACAGCGATATAAGAAAGCTCAACCCCTAGCCAATTTACCAAAATCTTAATATCCTTGTTAATAACTGTATTTTTGTAATTTTAATGTTTAAAGTCGAGGCCTGACATGGCAGCTATTTCCAGAAAACTCCGTAAAACCTTGCAGAAACAAGATCAACGCCGCTCTAGGATTGAAAATGGCGCGAAAAAGAACAAGGAAAGAGATCGTAAAGAACTTAGGCTAAAAGCCGCTCTTGGAGTTGGTGGGCTTCCTTACACGCCAACCATCATGAGCTGGTTAAGCCAAGCTATCGACAAGCCTTCCAAGCAAATTGTGCAGGCAGATATCGATACTTTTTTGAAGGCATAATAACCCTTCATTTTCAAATTTCACAAAAGCAGTCCTTACAAAAAAGGGCTGCTTTTGGTTATTAAACCCTTTTTTTATGCTCTTCGCACAACAAATACTGCCAAGGTAAAAGAGGGATAAGTCCAAAGAATTTAAGCCATCCCCACTCTAAGCTTATTGCGGGCAAGGAGCATTTTTTGCAAAGCCTAGGCATACCTTCTGGGCCACGAATTACCAAATCTTTGTACATGCTTTCATGTTGGCTGATATCTGTGGGAGAAATGCCCCTCTGGAGCAGTTCGATTTTAATAATTTCGATAGCTGCGGGTTCCATACCTTGCTGAAACACCGTCACCCGATCAAGCAGGGCCCTATTGTCCGCTTTTTTTGCATATATTCGTACTTTTTCGAGATCTAGCTGCATAATTAAAGAACCTGTTAATTTATAGGGAACTTATTCCTTTTCCCCTTCGACTAAAATAACAGATAACATTAAAGGCTAGCTAAAACTAATAACTTTTGGATTTGGCCTAAAAAAAAGAATAATTTACCCTCGGGTAACCTCTTCTTTTTTAACAATTTGTGTTGTTTAAACGCGATGCAGTGGTAATAATTATATTGTGTGCATTTTAGATTATTATGCACATTTTCAACCTTAAGGATTTTACCCATGGCACATAAAGCAAACACCAAGTTCTCTTTTTGGCACTTGGTAGCACTCGGTACAGTATCTACCGGCCTATTACTCAGCGCTGATTTCTCTGTGGCCCAAGAAAAAGATACCAAGAAGCAATCTGCTGCCAAAGATGATAAAGAAGCAAAAAAAGATAGCAAGGAACCCGCCAAGAAGGATGAAAAAGAACCACTGGCTGAAAAATCAGCTCCATTGCCTCCTTATCCAATCTTTCCAAAATTGACAATCGTGGGCAAGACTCCTGAAGAAAAACAAATCACCGAGCAGGTAGTAAAATCGATCAATCAAAAGCTCGACGCTTCATGGAGAGAAAACAAAATTGTACCTTCCGGGTTCATTGATGATTATGAATTTATTCGCAGAGTAAGCCTGGATGTTGTGGGTAGAATTGCCAGCCCCGAAGAAATCGCTAAGTACATGCGCTACCCCCAAACCAGCAGAAGATCGCAGATTATTGAAGATCTTCTTGCAAGCGAAGATTACCCCCGCCATTGGGCCAATCACTTCACCAACTGGTTTTTGACCCGCTCCGGTACATTCGGCAAAGGCAAATACCACGAAGAGATGGCTGTATGGTTGGAAGATCAATTCGCAAGTAACCGTGGTTATCACGAGTTGGCGAAAGAAGTGATTACTGCCACGGGTGAAAACACTGATAACGCTGCGGTGAATTTCATCTTGGCGCATCTTGGCGAACCTGTTCCCCAGGCTAAGCAAAGCCAAGAAGGCAAGTTTGAAATGGTGCCTATTACTTCAAGAATCACCAGGCTTTTCCTTGGTATTCAGATGCAATGCGCGCAATGCCATGATCATCCTTTTAACAACTCCATCACGCAAAAACATTTCTGGGGCATCAATGCTTTCTTACGCCAGGTAGAACGAACGGGTACACCCCCTGCTGAAACTGGAAACAGAATGATGACCCTTCCTAAGCTTGGCCTGAAAGATAATACTTCGACCAATGCAGATGGGATCATCTTCTTTGAAAAACGAAATGGTGTGATTCTCCCCACTAAGCCAATCTTCATGGAAGAAAAGAAGCTATCTGGTGCTACAGGCAGGCGTGATCAGTTAGCTGCGTTTATTATCGATCACGAAAACTTCTCCAAATCTGCAGTCAATCGCATGTGGAGTGTATTCTTCGGCAAAGGCTTCACCTCCCCGATCGATGACTTCAACGAACAGAATGTTCCAACGAACCCTGAACTTCTTCAAGAACTTTCTTCCAGCTTTAAGAATTACAACTACGATTTAAAGAAACTTGTCCGCTGGATTTGTAACAGCAATGCTTACAACCTCACTTTCGTTGCCAACAAAACCAACGATAAGCCTGAAGCTGAAGGCTTGTTCAGCAGAATGCTTTTGAAATCGATGAGCCCTGAACAGCTTTTTGAATCGCTTATGGTTTCCACCAAGGCAGAAGCTGCTGAAAGCAAAGATGCCAAGAAAAACCTTCGTACTGCTTGGCTTAATAAGCTGGTCAGTAATTTTGGTGACGACGAAGGCAACGAAGTTAACTTTAACGGTACCGTTGTTCAAGCTCTGCTTATGATGAATGGCAAAGAAATCAACGAAGCCATCAGCAGAAAAGAAAAAGGAACGGTTTCGATGGCTATGGCTCGTAATAAATCGAATCCCAACAGCATCATCAATGAGTTGTTTTTAGCAACGCTAAATCGGCCAGCAAGGCCTGCAGAGGCCCTGAAAATTTCGAAGGGTCTTGCAATGCGGACTAAAGACAAAAGCCCAATGGATCCCTACCAAGATCTTTTCTGGGCACTGCTCAACAGCAACGAGTTTCTGCTGAATCATTAATCTCCTGCGCTTTTTAGCGCAGCGATTTCCAACCAAAAGGCTGGGGCTTAAAATCCCGGCCTTTTTTATTTATCCAGAATTCATCTGCACAAACCCGCTTGTTTCAGCTACGATGCTGCCAATGGAAACCTCACAATATTATCTTGGACTGGATGTAGGTGGAACCGCAATGAAGGCGGGGATTATTTCCGCTGAGGGAACCTTAATCCATTCCCTCATGCAGCCCACCAATAAAAATGCTGGCCCCAAGGCAGGCCTCGCTTTGATGGAAAAAGCCATTCGCCTTTGTATTGAATCCGCTGGGCTTAAACTTGATTCAATTAAAGCTATTGGCGCTGCAGTGCCTGGGATTATCGATCTAAAAAATGGTGTGATCCTTGATGCAGTGAATCTCACCGATTGGAAAAACGTACCTGTTCGCACTCACCTTGAAACCGTTTTCAGTAAGCCCATTGCATTCTTGAATGATGCTAATGCTGCGGCCTTGGGCGAAGCTTGGCTCGGTGCAGGCAAAGGCGCTGAAAGCATGGTATTCCTTACCCTCGGTACAGGCATTGGCGGTGGCTTGGTTCATCAGGGAAAAATCATCGAAGGCAGACATGGGTTGGCTGGTGAAATTGGACATACACGAATTGAAATGTCGAGGCCCAGGCCTTGCTCTTGTGGCAATTTTGGCTGCTTGGAAGCCTATGCCGGGGCTACCTCTGTTTTAAAGCGGGCCTACGAGGCACTCGCAGAGGATTTTAACAAAATCTCCGATCTCCATGAACCTGCTGAAAAAAAGACTTTATCCTGCAAGGATGTTTTCGATGCGGCCCGCAATGGCGATCCCCTCGCAGACCGACTTGTCGAAGAAACTTCCTCCGCACTCGCTTTGGGGATTATCAACATCCTTCATTTCTTTGATCCGGAGAAAGTGGTGTTAGGCGGCGGCATGATTGCAGCAGGAGATGATTTCTTAAACCGCATCCGATGGTTTGTGAAAGATCAGTCTTTTAAAGAATGTGCCCAAGGCGAAGACATTTGTTTCGCAACTTTGGGTAA
>CAXNFS010000073.1:0-11815 GCA_964201235.1 Gemmataceae bacterium
GTTGGCAAATCCATCATCGTTAGTGCAGAAGGGGTTACCAAGCCTGTTTCTGTGCGCTTTGGCTGGCATGAAGAAGCTGAACCCAATCTTTCGAACAAAGAAGGTTTGCCTGCTTCACCATTCCGAACCGATGACTGGAAGTAAACTTCTTGAATGTTAACTTTGAGCGCTCGGGGAATTTATTTTCCTCGGGCGTTCTTTCTCTCTCTTTAAAGCGATGGAGTCTTACAATGTTACGGGTAATAAACTTGTTTGTGTTGGCGACGGTGCTATTTATCGCATCATATATCCCGACGGTTCGCGCTGCGGAACCGACACCCGACAAAGACGGCTGGTTTGATCTGTTCGATGGTAAAAGCCTTGATGACTGGAAAGCTTCGGAAGATTTTAAAGCCTTTAAGGTCGAAGATGGACTGATCGTTGCGGGCCCATCAAAGCTGACCCACCTCTACTACAATGGTGCTATTCAAAAAGCAAACTTCAAGAACTTTGAAATGAAGGCCGAGGTTAAGACTCGCCCGAAGGGGAACTCAGGCATATTCTTTCACACGACCTATCAGGCGAAAGGGATCCCTGCCAAGGGTTTCGAGTTTCAGATCAACAACACCGGAAGCGACCAGAGATACCGGACGGGCGCCATCTACCCCACCAAACCGCTGGACAAAGTTCTACTAAAAGATGATGAGTGGTTCGAGTGCCATCTCTCGGTTCGCGGGAACAAAGTTGTTTTGAAGGTGAACGGAGAAACCACGCACGATGTGGAGTTGCCGGTAAATGCGAAGAGCGGCTTATCGCTTTCCAGCGGCACATTTGCGATCCAGAGCCACGACCCAGGCAGCGTCGTCTACTTCCGCCGCATTCGCGTAAAGCCTCAAGAATGACCCATTTGTTCTCTTTGAACTAATCGAACAACCCTTGGTGATGCCTTAGATATGTTTTTGTCTAGATCCGTTTTTGTGGAGGTCGTTATGGAAAGTTTGCATTCTAAAATCTGTACGCTGCTGATCCTTTGCGTTATGGGCAGTGCCTCTATGAATGCTGCGGAGCCAATCCCATTTTCTAAGGTTGCCCCACTGATCAAACAGCATTGCTCCAAATGCCATGATTCGAGTGCCGTTAAGCTAAAGGGGAAATTGAAGATCGACAAGCTGAACATAGACCTTGTCCAAGGCAAAGACGGTGATCATTGGCAAGAAGTTCTCAATCGGCTTAACTTTGGCGACATGCCACCCAAAGAAGAACCGCAGATCGGAAACGCGGATCGAGAACTGATCACTGGTTGGATCGTCCAAGAAATGCGGCGCGCTGCCCTCACCAAGAATACCATCACGCAATTTCGCAGGCTCACTCGCCGCGAGTATGAACGAACAATGCAAGACTTGCTTGGTGTCGGGATCGAATTTGGGAGAAGGCTACCCGAGGATGGCCGATCGAAGGAAGGATTCCGTAATGACGGCGATGCGCTGAGAATATCGCCGCTTCAGTACGAGATGTACCTTCAAATCGCAGACGAAGCTCTTGCTGGGGCGATTGTCACTGGCCTTGCGCCCGAAGTGCATCGTTATCGACTCGAAGCGAAAAAGCCACCGGTAGTGTTACCCAAGCCCGACAACCGACCGGGCGACAGCTATAACTACAAAGCCAAAGATAAGACCTTTACCATCGGGGATGACAGCCTATTTGGGAAGGATCCCAAAAAACAACAGCCCCTTGGCGTGTTGTTGCCTGATGCGCCACAATCCTTCGGCGAAGCAGCGTTGAAAAAGCCCGATTTCCGTTATGGGTTTAGGCTGCACCATCCATTCCGTCGGGGCGAGATGCTGATCCGAGTGCGGGCAGCCATTGCTGAGGCTGAACCGGGTACAGAAAGTACGAGACCGCCACAACTTGCCGTAGGCTTGGGTTGCACCAACTTGCACGGTATCGAAATCAAGAGCATAGGCGAACCGATCGTTATCGAGCATAATGAATTTCGGACCTATGAGTTTCGCGCTCGGCTTGAGAATTTCCCACTGCCCAACCCGGGCCCGTTCAGAGATCAGAACTGCAGCATTCTCTACGCATGGAATGCAGCTTCGATGGTCAAAGATCCGAATCCGCCCAAACTTAAAATAGAGTGGATCGAATTTGAGAGCCCGTTCTTCGAGCAATGGCTACCTACAACGCATACCAGCATACTGTTTCCTAATAACGACAAACTTGCCGAACCGGATTATGCAAGGGAAGTGATCAAACGCTTTGCCACGCGAGCCTATCGTGGCCCCGTCGAAAAGAAAGAAATGGATCGGCTAATGTCGTTCTGGACTACTTCCCGCAAGGAAGCCGATTCGCTCGAAACTAGCATCCGTGAGACACTTAGTCTCGTGCTAACATCGTCGCGTTTTCTCGCCCTCCCCACGAAGCACACAGAAGGCAGCAGCAAAGAGCGTCTTACTGATCACGAACTAGCCTCGCGACTCTCCTACTTTCTCTGGAGCACCATGCCAGACGAAGCACTGCTTAAACTTGCAGGACAAGGTAAGCTCCGTGATCCAAAAGTTCTCGCAGAACAAACCAGGCGAATGATAAAGGATCCGAAGGCTTGGCAGTTTATTGAGCAGTTCGCCGAGCAGTGGCTCGAACTCGATCGGCTTCAGCGCATCACCATTAATAAGGGGCGTTACCCCGAGTTCAACGACCAGCTCAGCTCCGATATGAAGGCCGAGACTCTTCATTTCTTTGCTCACCTGCTCCGAGAAGACCTGAGCATTCTGAACTTCCTTGATGCAGATTTCACCTTTGTCAACGAAGGGCTTGCCAAACATTATGGCATACCCGATGTCAAAGGTTCTGGGCTTCGTAAGGTGAAGCTCGATCCGCAACTCCATCGCGGCGGCCTGCTAACTCAAGCCAGTGTACTTACCGGCAACTCCGATGGTCTCGATGGGCATCCGATTAAACGCGGAGTGTGGTTGCTCAAGAACCTGCTCGATGACCCACCGCCACCGCCGCCACCAAATGTGCCTGAACTCGACCGGGCCAGCAATCCTAAACTCAAGGGGCTTTCCATCACGGAAGCACTGGCTCTTCATCGTAATAATAACGCTTGTGCGGGATGTCATAGCAAGATCGATCCCTGGGGCATTGCTTTCGAAGAGTACGATGCCATTGGCAACTGGCGGATGCAAAAGTCAGGTAAGGTTGTTGAGGCGAAAGCTGAACTTCCGACTGGAACAACGGTAAATGGTATGGTAGAGTTAAAAAGGGAATTATTCCGCCTGCGTACAGACGACCTTCGCAAAGCAATGCTGCGAAAAGTGGCTAGTTATGCTCTGGGTCGATCTTTGACTTTGACCGATATGGAAGCGATGAATATGCTGTTGCCCGCCTTGAAGCAGCGCGAAGACCGGCTTGCGGCTTTGATTGAACTGGTTGTCGCCAGTGAGCCGTTCCAAACGAAGTAACTGAATCATTACAAAGACGGATTACCGAGACCAACAAACCTACGAAAGGTTTCCACCATGCCTCAACCTTCCTGGTGCCTCAACCGACGAACCTTCCTTCGTGGTACCGGCCTTGCACTCGCGCTTCCATGGCTTGAAGCAATGGCTTCAGCGGCTCCATCTACCACGAAACCGAAACGCTTTTGTGCATTCTTCTTCGGCAACGGTGTATCCCTCACGAAACCCACCGATCCGACAAGCGATTGGAACTGGTTCCCACGTACTGAGGGCGCAGACTACAAGTTTACCCGCTCATTGGAAACGCTTTCCGATCATAAGAAAGATTTGACGATCTTCGGTCAACTCTCGCACCCAAGTAGTCGGCAGCTTGTCGGCCACAACACTGGCGATGTTTGGCTTAGTGGGGCTGATATTCGACAGAACCTTAATAACTCCGTTTCGATCGATCAGTTAATTGCCCGCGAGTACGGCAAGCATACTCGAATTCCATCGCTGGTGCTTTCAAGCAATGGCGGCACCGGCATGAAGAGCCGCGCAACCACGATCTCTTTTGATCAGCAAGGCCGAGCAATACCAGCAGAGTCTAACCCAAAGAGTATTTTTGAACGCCTCTTTGAAAAACCTGCCGAGGTTGACCGGGATGCTCGCTCGCGAGTACTTGCTTCGGGTCGAAAACGGGTTGATTTCCTAATGGAGGATGCCCGCTCGCTTCGTGGTCAGCTCGGTCGCCTGGATCAGCAACGGCTTGACGAGTTTCTTTCCTCATTAAATGAAGTGGAAAGCCGCCTCAATCGGGCTCAGGATTGGCTTGGCAAAGCAATGCCTGATGTTGATCGTTCCAAGATCAATCTTGAAGTCTCGCAGAAGGGGCCAACCGACTATATTCGCACGATGATGGATCTCATCGTACTTGCTTTCGAGACTGATACCACTCGTGTTGCGACCTATCAAATCTCATCGGAAGATGGCCACGGTATCTGCGATCGCTTCCCGGGGATTCTGAATTTTGGCAAGCACGGCGGACATCATGGTCTGAGCCACTCCAATCCTTCAAAAGAATCGAGCTGGGGTGAATATGACCGCTACCTCGCAGAGCAATTCGCCTACTTCCTTACTCGACTCTCGGCGATTCGTGAAGGCGAAACACGGGTGCTAGATCGTACGCTTGCGATGTTCGGCAGTGGAACCAGCAGCACTCACAATGCTCGCAACTACCCAACCGTCTTGGCGGGGGGTAAAGATTTAGGGCTTCGTCATGGTCAATACATCAAGGCGCGCGAGGAACGGCCTCTTGGTGATTTGTTTGTTACGATGCTTCAGCGTCTGGACTTCCCAGTTCGAAAATTCGCTGACAACGCTGGCGAATTCAGCGAGATCGTGTAGCAATAACGGCTTTTATGGTGCCCTGGCCTCTTTTTTGGTAATTTGCCTTCCTCAATCTTGATTTTGGCAAAGAGGGTTGCTCCTAAATTCTGCGATTGAATCTTGATTCAGTCCGATGCCTTCATCTGATTATGGTAGAAAGCGCAGAAAAAATAGATTTATTTCCTTTGTTCAAATCCCAACATGGAGTTTTCTTATGAAGAATCCTTTCGTGATTCTACTTCTCTCGGCCGTGTTTACGGCGGGTATGATTCAATACATCCATGCTGACAACATTAGCGTTTATGGCAAACTCAGGGACGATAACGACCTTGATGGCTCGGTTGATTCTGTGGCCTTCTCACCGGACGGAACCATGTTGGCTTCGGCTTACAACATTCGCGTCGGAGCAAGCCCTTGGATATCCAAGAGAAGTGGCCAAGGTGGAACGATAAAAGGGTATGTGATTTTGTGGGATGTCAATACAAAGAAAAAGATCGATACAATTACATGCAGTGGCTATGTCTATTGTGTAGCCTTTAGTCCGGATGGAAAGCTGTTAGCTGCTGCTCATTCTGACGAACAAGGAAAGCAAAAGGTGAGACTGCTAGACACGGCAACCCGGAAGGATCGCTATTTTTTATTCATTGATGAAGATAAAGTACTGACACGCTCGGTTTCTGCCATAGTTTTTTATCCTGATGGAAAAAAGTTCATCGTCGGAACCACCGGCAATCCAAAAGGTGCAGAGTTAATAATTTTCGACTTAGAATTAGGCAATAGACAAAGCACCCTTAAGGTTGGTGAAATGAGCTTGTCCAGCTTGTCGTTTAGTTTAGATGGAAAACTCTTGACCTCGAATAGTGAAAATATTGTAAAGGTTTGGGATATTTCAAAGGACAAGGAACGCAATTCGTTTCCTGTAGGTCGTGGCAATTTGTCTGTCATGTCCCCCGACGGAGACACGATAGCGGTATCCACAACTGGAAGTAGAAACTATCCCGGTAAAGTTGGACTCACCCTTCATGATGCCAAGACGGGTAAAGAGCGAATTGACTTTAAATGCCTAAGAACTGGAACTACGATCTTGTTCACGCCGGACGGGAAGAACATTATTTACGGTTATGGAGGTATTATCAGTCTTTTTGACTCTACGACCGGAAAACGAATTTGGTCTACTGATGGGCCGAATTTTTCAAGCATGGCGATTACGCGTAAAGGGAACTTAATTGCAACTGGTAACAATAGTGGAACTGTTTGGCTTTGGGAGATTGGGACCCATAAACAGCTTCACGAGAAATAGTGGTTTAGAAAAAGGGTCAGATCTTTTTTTGTAAAAGACCAAACCTCGACATATTACTGAATCTATTTCACACACATATTATTTAAAAATGATAACAACACAGATTTAGCCATTAAAAGTTAAGTATTGTTTGCTAGTTTTATTTGCGTAGAAAGTAATATTTAAAAAAGTGTTATGTTATTTCTTATCTGAATTAAAAACTGGGAATGTATAAGTGTTCATTAACTTTCTTATAACACTCCCAGTATCAATCCGACCTACTTAATTAGGTTATTAAGATGGGATTAAGACAGAGTCGATGATGTGAATTACACCATTAGTGCAAACGATGTCAGTCTTCGTGACAGTTGCGGTACCAACTTTAACTCCATGGGTCGTGTCGATGTGTAGTCCGCTTCCTTGTACAGTCGTAGCAACTTTGCCATGCATTCCAACTACATCAGCAGCCATCACTTTACCAGCGACGACATGATATGTTAAAATCGCAGCTAATTTTGCTTTATCAGCCAAAACAGCTTCTAAAGTTCCTGCGGGTAGCTTTGCAAATGCTTCATCAGTTGGTGCGAACACAGTAAATGGTCCTGCACTTTTAAGTGTCTCGACCAATCCAGCAGCCTTTACAGCTGTTACAAGTGTTGAGAATGCTCCGGCAGCAACTGCTGTATCTACGATATCTTGCATAATAAAATCCTCACGATGTGTAACAAATTATCAGGATAAACACAGACAGGAAAAGTTCCTGCAGGATGCTGTCCCATCCACTGCTACGCCTCATTGTTAGACGGCTTCAGTTAACAATGGCTAAACATTGGATAAAAATATTTACTTACCTTCTAGCAATATGTCCGCAATCTATAATTCTTGCATGCTCGTAAATAAAGGAGCAGTCGCTCATCTGTCGGCGCTGAAAGAAGTATTTTATTCTTATTCTTCCGTAGATTTTGTTCTGTTTCGTGGGTCTTAAATCTCGTGTTGATCCGGGCATCTTAATTCATTCTGTGGCAACTTTATTGTTTTCGATGACCACAAGCTATTTGGTCTTTACAAATTTTACGCACAAGCTTATTGAATTCTTCACATCTTGACTATCAGCAATAAAAAAAGAAGTAACATTTACAAGGCCTGAATATGAAGATACAATGAAGTATGCGAGAATAATCTGTTAAGAGGAGATGAGTTATGCCTGCTATAATTTCTGTTGTAAAACTGGCCTGCATTTTAATAACTGGGGTTGCTGCAGTTTTCTCCGCCTCCCAAATTAATTTTCCCATTGCAACCGCTACATCCGCCCCAACTTTAAACTTCGAGTTACAAAAACCTTTAAGTTTAGCTCTTAAAATTTCCCAAATAAGCTTTTCTCCAGACTCTAAAAACCTTGCGGTACTTGCTAGTGATAGATATATAAGCACTTGGCCCGTAGCAGGCGGCAATCCAACAGCTTCCATTCTGATGGCATCTATGCCGCTTACTTGCATTGAATGGGACGCCTCAGGCAACCAACTTTATCTGGGGACTAGTAAATCCCAAATTCTTTCCTGCAATCCAGAAACACTTGATATTCAATTCAGGATTCATTCCGATATCGAAATCATCCAGCAAATTCAATCTTTCAGCGGACCAGAATCGCTATTAAGCTTAGGAAACATTGTCAATTCCAACGGTAAATTTCCAGAAACTTTGCCCCAACTCTGGCACGATGACATCCATAGTAGGCCACAAAACATTCCGGATTTACATTACATTTCGATGAGTAAACACGCAGAAACAGGGGTTTTCGCCTTAGGTGCATCCACTGGAGAAATAGTCGTGTTCAACCCACTATCCAACACAGAAGGCACGGTAATTGCAAAAATCAATTCAAATGTAGATGCATTAAATTGGTCGGGTAAAACACTCATCGCAACCTCGGAAGGTGCAGCCCATTTGATTGATTCTTCAAAAAGTCAAAGTATCAAAACCATTCAAATTTCAAGCAAACCAATAAGGCATGTTGTAATTTCCAAAGATGCAAAAACATTCTACCTCACTAACGGTAGCGATGCAGTCCAAGTACGCGATATAAATTCAGGGGCTCTGATTTACAAACTGGCATCCACGGATGAAATGATAAGCTCCATCGCCTTAAGTCCAGACGGAAAAACCCTGGCAGTTGGTACTTGCCAGGGTAATGTTACACTTTGGGATACCCGCGACTTTCAAATCAAATCGATCATCCCATCTGGTATTAACTAAACTCCCGATTCCTTAAAACAACTCTTCAATTTTGGAACCTTCGGGCAATACCACATGCGGCCTGCCGGTATGATCCAGATATGCTGCTTTAGTATCGATTCCAAGATGACTGTAAATGGTTGCAAGCACATCGTGTGGTAACTTGCGATTATCCTTAGGCACAGCGCCCTTGGCATCAGAAGAGCCAATGACTCTGCCACCCTTTACTCCACCGCCTGCGAAAGCAGCTGACATAACATAGGGCCAGTGATCGCGCCCAGCATCTTTATTAATTACAGGGGTTCGGCCAAATTCGCCCCAAGCAACTACGAGTGTATTTTCAAGTAAACCACGGGATTCCATGTCTTCAATGAAGGCGGAATAAGCCATATCCCAGCGTGGTAGAAAACCTCGCTTCTGCGAGTCAAAGCCTTGCTTGTGGAAATCCCACCAACGCAAATCAACGGTAACCATCCTAACGCCAGCCTCAACCAATCTTCGAGAAAGCAGCATGCGTTGGGCCCAATTAGGTGCGCCACATCGTTGCGGATCGCCCGGATCAAATGCGGGCATAAACCCATAACGATCTCTTAAGGATTGCGGTTCGCTATCGAGATCAAAAGCAGCACGGGCCTTTCCACTCGAAAGAATGCCGAGGGCTTGATTTTGGTAATCTCCGAGATTCTTCATCGATTCAGCTAAGTCGGGATTATTCAAAGTGTCTAAAAGGGCTTTTCTTTCACCCAATCTGCCCGCATCTACTCCATCTGCAAAAGTAAAGTTTGGGATTTTAAATGGTCCCGTTGCAGCAGGATCCGCCAAGGTTTCAAACGCTGCATACGATTTCCCCAACCACGCAGAACCCGTTCCAGGAACATTCTTGGGAATCATCACATACGCAGGCATTGCGGTGTTCAAGTGTTGCAATTGCTTAGCAGCATGGGAACCGCAGCTAGGCATTACATTGGTATCAGGGCTCGGGCCGCTAGGGTAACCCGTAAAACAAATCTGATCGCCATCGGAATGCCCAACATTCCCATCGATCGAACGATGCGCTAGGCTACGAATAATTGACCACTTATGCATGATCTTAGCTGTTTTAGGAAGCAATTCAGAAACTTGAATTCCAGGAACACTGGTGGCAATAGGTTTAAACTCGCCCCGAATTTCTACAGGTGCATCGGGCTTGGGGTCCCACATATCATGCTGACTAGGGCCGCCACGCATCCACAGAATAATTACAGACTTTTCGCGATTAACTGGCTTTCCCAAAGCAGAAGCTACAGCTTCCTGCCTTAGCAATTGAGGTAAAGCCAAGCCACACATTCCAAGCGAACCAGCTTTGATAAAGCCTCTGCGCGTATGGCTCAGAAGGTTAAACTCATCACATGCTCTTTTGTTGGTGCCAGCCATGCGAAACTCCAGCAGCTTTGATCAGGAATGATCTTTGGTAGGTAACTTATATTACTTTAACCTTAACTTCATAACTTTACCACATTTATCGACACAATTACCAAAGAATATGCATCCAATTCCCACTTTAAAAGCTGTATGATAGTTCTAGGTGGGTGTTTCGACTCAAAAACAGAGTTAATTCATGGAACAATTTGGTTATCTATCTATTGGAATAATCGTTTCCTACCTTGTTGGGGCGATTCCTTTCGGCCTTTTTTTGGCAAGAATCAAAGGAATCGACATCCTCAATCAAGGCAGTGGCAACATTGGCGCCACCAATGTGGGTAGGGTACTCGGGGCCAAATACGGCCTTGCGGTCTTCGTTCTAGATGCTTTGAAAGGCGCATTGCCTGCAAAAGCAGGTATGCTTTATCTGGATACCCCGTTAGGGCCTGAAATCGCAGGCATTCTTATGGGTGCAGCTGCAATCTTCGGGCATCTGTTCCCGATTTATTTAAAATTCAAAGGGGGCAAGGGCATAGCAACCAGCGCAGGAGCGATGGCGATGCTTGTCCCAATTCCGTTAGCTCTGGCCCTACTAACCTGGGCCGCCTTTACTTCTTCCTGGGGTTTTGTCTCGCTTGGGTCATTAGCTTCCACCGTCGCATTATGTTCAGCTCAAGCTTTCATCGCTTTAAAATCAGGAACTCAAGGCAGCATGTATCTCTTGGCTTTCACTTTTCTTGCAACCGTCCTAGTTTGGATAAAGCACATCCCTAATATCCGTAGGATTTGGGCGGGCGCAGAGAACCGAGTTAAAGATTCAACCCTTTGGCGTAGCGTTGCAAGTATACTGCTACAGTTATCGCTAGGGATCTGGCTGGGCACTGTGGTTTTCTTTACCGGGGTAATCGGGCCTGGTGTATTCACTTGGTTCGAAAAATTGTGTGTCACCGAAAACCCGCCCTACTGGCTTCCCACCCCCGAGGCATTTAAAGCAAACACCCCTGCTGGGTTCCCTAACCCTTTATTAAAGGAACAGGCCAGCAGGTTAGCAGGCGTTGTTGTTTCTCCCGCGTTTCCCATTTACTTTTCCATCCAAGTGATTTGTGGTTTCACTGCGATGATTATTTTATGGGGAAATCAAAGAAGAAATCCTGCAGGAACTTTAGGGAAAACCATGCTGGCTTGTATTGGCGTGGGATTACTTTTGGCGATCGCAGGCTGGGCTTGGGAACCGAAGGTAGAAAAAGATCGCATCGAGCGCGCCCGCCTTACCGATCAAGTTCTATTACAAAAAGAATACAACCAAGATTTGGTGCAAAGCGCCCTGAAAGCCCGCAAGGATTTCACCAATAGTCATCTGGTTAGCTTGGGCCTAAACATGACCAGCGCACTGGGAATGCTGGCAGGAATCATTCTTTTTGCAATCGTAAGTGCAAAAAGAAATGTAGAACCGGAGCAAGCTCCATTAGAAAACTAATTCTTTATGCCGGTTAGTTTTTGATAGCATTTTTAATTAACCGATCACTTGCCAACCTCATTTTAACCTGCGCCTTTTTTACTTCGCTAGACGAAAACCGATATGGTCACTTTGCTCATCAGGGGTAGACCTTAGGTCTCGATCCGCAGAGCGAGAATCTCTTGCATCAAAGCTGAATGATCCACCACGCACCACTCGAATCATTCCACTATTTGGCCCGACTGGATCTGTCACCGCAACCACAGGATAAACAGCCCGCCAATCTTGACACCATTCAAAAACATTGCCGTGCATATCATACAATCCAAAAGCATTCGGCTTATAACTTCCTACTGCACTTGGTTTACCAATTTTAGAATCAGAATAGTTAGCATCCTTAGGGGCAATAGTCTCCCCAAAAGAGAAAGCTGTTTTGGTACCTGCCCTAGCAGCATATTCCCACTCTGCTTCTGTAGGCAATCGATACCCGCCCTTGGTGTTCGCATTCAGTTTCTTGATAAACTCTTGACAATCATTCCAAGTTACATCCGTTACGGGCAACTTGGCCCCCTTATTAGCACTTGGGTTGTTTCCCATCAACGCTTCCCATTGCTCCTGCGTGACCTCATACTTACCTAG
>CAXNFS010000074.1:0-11704 GCA_964201235.1 Gemmataceae bacterium
ACCATGACCAAAGTGGAGTCAAGCAAACCAGTGCGATCCAAATCGCGAATCAAGGTTGCAAGGGCCTGATCCAAAGCTGGGGCCTGACCTGCCATAGCTGCCTTGATGCCGCCATGCATATCCCAACCACCGTAGGTAAGGGAAACAAAGCGAACGCCAGCAGCAACAAGTCTGCGAGCCAAGAGCATACGCTGACCAGCAGAGTTTTGACCGTATTCAGTGCGGATTTCTTCTTTTTCTGCACTGATATTGAACGCTTCCTTGGCTTGATCGGAACTGATCAGGCTGTAGGCTCGTTTGTAGAAAGTATCCATTGCATCGAGGTTATCCGATTTTTCTTTGGTCTTGAAATGGTCATTAACCGCTTCAAGCATGGATCTTCGTTGTGTAAAGCGGCTTACATCAATTCCGCCTGGAAGCTGCAGATCGCGAACAGAGAAACCTTTGTTCGCTGGGTCATTGCCCAAGCTGAAAGGCCCGTAAGCAGAGCTTAAGTAGCCAGAGCCTGCAAAAACATTAGGCTGATTAGGAATACAGATGTAAGGAGGAAGATTGTTTTTTGGCCCAAATTCATGGGAAACAATACTACCAAAGCTTGGGTAGTTAAGTGCAGGGCTAGGGCGATAACCAGTAAACATGTTGTGCGTGCCGCGTTCGTGTGCAGCTTCGCCATGAGTCATGGAACGGCAAACGGTGATTTTATCAGCAATGGCCGCAAGGTTTTTGAAGTTTTCGCCGAAGTATACGCCTTCGAGCTTGGTTTTGATCGGGGCAATATCGCCACGGTATTCGATTGGAGCCAAAGGCTTAGGATCGAAGGTATCTTGATGGGCCATGCCACCTGGAAGATAGATATGGATTACGGATTTAGCTTTGCCTTCAACGGTAGGTTTGCCACCAACGGAATCAACCGCATGGGCTTGTTGCATTTTAAAGTATTCAGGGAGGGTGAGGCCAAGGCCGCTAATCATACCGATTTGGAGAAAAGATCTGCGGTTTTGTTTTTTAAAGTGAGCGGGGTCTGCAAACCAAGTTCCAGGTTGATGAGCCATTGTTTTCTCTCCGGTTCCAAAAAATTACAAAAGGCGGGTAATTAACACATGTTTAGGCAGGTAAATGCATCTTACAATAAGGTAAGCACAATATCAATGCAAAACAAATGCAAAGACAATCACTCCAGACTGTCTATTAAATATCGGAATTAATGAGGTGTCAAATAAAAAGAACTGAAAAAAACCGGTTATATGTTCTTTTGTACAGTAGTCGTGTCGGAAATACTGTAAGTATCGGCATCTTTTCCCTGAAAAGCGGTGATAAGTTCTGCTAAGAACCCGATGGACATCATTTGCGCGCCCAATAAGAGGAATGCAGCTGCATAAATGAGGAGTGGGCGATCGTGAAGCGGGGGAAACAAATCAGGTTCCCAAATTCTGATAATCCATGTAATCGCTAAATAACCAAGGCCCAAGCTGCCTGCAAGGAAGGAAAGTAAGCCTGCACCCCCTAAAAGATGCTGGGGTCTTTGGCCAAATCCGGTCAAAAATTTGACGGTTAATAAGTCTAAAAAACCTTTAATGAACCTGCGCACTCCATATTTAGAGTGTCCAAACTTGCGGGCGCGATGGTGGATTGCTAATTCGCCCACTTTAAACCCTCTTGCAGCTGCAAGAACTGGAATAAATCGGTGCAATTCACCATAGAGTCTGACTTCCTTAAAGATAGGCGCTCGGTAGCATTTCATACCACAATTATGATCGTTTAAATGCACATCAGTAAGGTTACTCACCATTTTGTTAAATATTTTGCTAGGAAAAGTCTTGTGCCAGGGGTCGAGCCTGACTTTCTTCCAACCACTTATTACATCAAGAGGTGTAAAGGGTTGGCCATTTTTTGCAGGGCCACCTTGTTCTAGTTGCTTTAAGAAGTTTGGGATTTCAATCGGGTCATCTTGAAGGTCTGCATCCATGGTGATGAAAATATCCCCATTTGCAGCCTGAAACCCTGCAGACAAAGCCGCAGCTTTGCCAAAATTTCTGCGAAACTTTATTCCCCGTGTATTCGCATGAGATGCGGACAGTTCGCAGATTTTATCCCAAGAGTTATCTTTACTGCCATCATCTACAAAAAGAATTTCCACATCTAGATGATGAATTTGTGCCACATTTAAGATTTCGCCATGAAGAATAACAATGCTTTCATCTTCGTTATAGACAGGGATAATAATGGAAATCATGGCTGGTTTGCCTGAGTGGAAACGGGTTGGAAAGTATCAGCTATGTTTTTTCTATCGGTTGCTCGGGGTTTAATCCAGTAAAACCCAAAAGCGGTTACAAGTTCTGAAGCGGTCCAGATGACACGAAGTAGAATCGCTGCAGTGACAGCTTTAGGCCCAAGTGTCGCTGCCATCATGATTTGTAGAATTTGCTCGCGAACGCCCAGTCCGCCTGGGGTGGAGGCAACAAATCCTGCAACATTCGACAAAGTTACACAACCTGTGCACCATATAAAGCGGGAAAAGGTCATGCCATTTACCGAGGTATCCATGGATTGCCAAAGCACCATAAGGCTTGCTCCCAGAAAGAACCAGCAAAGGACGGAGGACAAAAGCCCTCGAAAAAAAGATCGAAAAGTCCCTGGAAGTACAAGAAGTTGCTCAGCGGGCAAAAATCGTTTCCCCAATCTCCGCACTATAAATGGAAATACTCCGGGCATGATTGGAATCCCAGTGACTAGCATTAGGAATACTGCAGCGGTTATTTGCGTGGTTGAAGTATCAGCCGAGAGCAATCCCAGAAAAACCGCCATAGCCGCACCTGTCGCCATCGTAAAAAGTACTTCGTAAATCGAGGCCACCACCCCAGCGGTGATGGAAACATTTTCTTTCATTGCTGAATTGATGCGAAGAAATAAAGCGAGGCCTTTGCCGGGCACATATTTTCCCAACTGGGCGATGTAAAAGCAGCGCAAACCAAAAGGGAGGGAAATAGGTTGTTTGATATCATTTAAAAGATCGACCCAGAACCATCCTGAAAAACCGATCCCAACAATATAGAGCAAACCACAAAGAAAAACGCCTGATAAAGAAACGCTTTGCAACTGTTGTAGAAGCAGGGTCAAAGAGTTATGCTTGCCGTCTGGATCTTTAAGGGCTTCAAGGTGGAGGATTCTCCAGAATTGAAACCCAACGGCGAACGCCACCAGAATCCAAATGAATATCTTGATGAAGGGCCAGTATTTTTTCATTCGATCAAGCATGGCGGCCTTAATTAGTAGAATCCGATATCGAAGTCTGCTATGTTGTTGTACAAAACCTATTTGAATAAAGGAAAAAACGATGAAAAAAATTGCTGGCCTTATTGCTTTTGTTGTGTTCCCTGCATTTACTCTGTTAGCGTCCGCCTTTGTGTTTCAAGGGTCTGACGATGCTGCCCGGGGCGTTGCAATCGAATTATTCAAGTCTTTGGATGAGCAACAAAAAAGCGAAGCATTAAAAGCATTCGACGATAAAGATAGGTTTTCAGAAGTCTTTCCGGCAGTTGAAAGAAAAGGCCTTGCGATCAGCAAACTAAAACCTGAGCAGGCAGCCTTGGTTGAAAAAATGATCCTTGCAATGACTTCTCCTTATGGAGCTTCCCGCTGCATCGAGGTTGCCAAGCAAACGCCAGCTAACCGCAGATACATCAATTTTTTTGGCACACCAGAAGCAGGGAAGTCTTTTGCGTTTCGATTGGCGCAGCATCATTTAACATTGCTTCACTGCGAATTTTCAGCAGATGACAAGGGCGAGTTTGGCCCAGTATTGTTGGGGGGTAATCCCGTTAATAACCTTTGGGAAGAAGAAGAGACTATTTTACTAGCACTTGCTAAGACTCTTGATAAGGAAACCCTGGCTAAGCTTGCAGGGCCCGGGGGATCAGGCCAGCCGATAGGTAAGGCTGGTATCGCACTTAAAGATCTGCCCAAACCCGCTGTTGAACTTGCGAAGAAGTTGCTTGCGAAAAGGCTGGATGTGTTTTCTTCTGATCGTAGAAAAAAGCTGGAGAAAATAATCGATGCGCAGGGAGGCGTTGAGGCGTTAAAGCTTGTTTTATCGGGAAATGCATCGCAAGGTCATCTTCAAGGCGGAAATTATTCCTGGAAGTTTGGTTCAGATTCTGTGCTTATCGATTGGCAGACTTCAGGGAAAAACCATCTGCATATGACGGTTCGTGCTAAATCTAAAGTGTAGTTCTATATAAGGATTTAAAAGATGTTGTTAAGGATTTTATGTTTGTTTGTGTTTGCTCCCATTCTTTTGGCCCAAACTAATGATGCGGTTGAGTTGTTTAATGGGAAGGATCTTTCGGGTTGGGTAATCGAGGGCCCTACAGAATTTGATAATAAAGGTAATAAAGAACCGATTTGGGTTGCGGATAATGGCATGATCACCTGCAGAGTGAACAATCGCAAAAGCTATGGCTTTCTGCGCTATGATAAAAAACAATTTGCGGACTTTGTCTTTAGCCTGGAGTATAGGCTTTCGGAGAAAGAAATGC
The DNA here is from genome assembly GCA_964201235.1 of Gemmataceae bacterium. Taxonomy (GTDB): domain Bacteria; phylum Planctomycetota; class Planctomycetia; order Gemmatales; family Gemmataceae; genus UBA969. The sequence continues at coordinate 4,536 of CAXNFS010000074.1, forward strand.
CCAAGCAATCCCCTTGCAATAGTGGCATTGGTATTCGCACAGGCGTTTACGATCCTAAAAAATCGGATTCCCCACCTTCCCGTGCAGGGTATGAAATCCAACTTCTGGATGATGCAATGAAGAATCCCGACAAGCATTCTACGGGTTCACTTTACCGCTATATTGCCCCAAGTGTTAAAGCTGTAAAGCCCGCACCCGAGTGGAATAAAATGGAGATTGAGTGCAAAGGGCCCCGAATTATGGTCACCTTAAATGGCGAAAAAATCATCGATGTTGATCAAACCACGGTTGAGGTGATCAAAAACAAACCTCTTAAAGGGTATGTTTGTGTGCAAAATCATGGTGGAAAAGTCGATTTTCGAAATCTTCGGGTTAAAGAACTCAAATAATCTCACTATCTTTCTATAATACTTTGGTTCCATTCGATTTATTGGAGTTTGTATCATGAGCAATGAGCCTTTTAACCAAGATAACGAAAATTTACCCTCCACTCGGACTGATAATCCTGACCGGATTCCTGCCCGCAAAATTGCCAAGTATGATATGAACAAAGCAGGTGATTTAGCGAAAGCTGGAAGAGATACGGAGACTCAAGCTTTTCAAAGCTCGGACCAGCCTTCCCTCCTTTCCAAAATCGATAACGATGCCTTTATCGAGCGCGAACTCGAAGAAGCTATGATGGGCATAACTGAAACCGATCTTAGTGGTGGCGAACCCATACCCAAGCGCAAAAGAGGCCAAGAGCCTTTACCCCAAATGAAATTGGGTAAAGTATTTCGTATCCATGATCAAGATGTTTTCATCGATCTGCCCGGCGGTATAAAACAGGGCGTTCTTTCTATTCTCCAATTTCCCGAGGGCAATCCAGTCATTGGCCAGGAAGTTGAAGTTAAAATCGAAGGCTTTGATGGGGCCAATGGCGTGATGCTGCTTTCCCGCAAAGGCTCGGCTGTTTCCAACGCCAATTGGAGTACCGTTGCTGTTGGCATGACGGTTGAGGCAAGAGTAACCGGCGTAAACAAAGGCGGTTTGGAAGTTGATGTGCATGGCATACGCGGTTTTATGCCCATCAGCCAGATTGAAATGTTCCGCGTTAATGAATTAGAACCCTATCTAAACCAAAAGCTCGTCTGCATGGTTGCAGAAGTAGATGTTGCTAGCCAAAATCTTGTGTTGAGCAGAAGAGATATTCTCGAAAAAGAAAAAGCAGAGGCTAAGGAAAAGCTTTGGCTCGAACTCAAGGAAGGCCAGGTTCGCGAAGGTATTGTAAGGTCGGTAATGCCCTTTGGAGCATTCGTAGATTTAGGCGGAGTCGATGGCTTGTTGCATATCAGCGAAATGAGCTGGAGCAGGCAGATCGATGCCACCAAGTTGTTTCAATCAGGCCAGAAAGTGAAAGTTGTTGTATTAAAGATCGATCCTGAAACGCGCAAAGTTGGCCTTGGGTTCAAGCAATTAGAAGAAAATCCTTGGGATGTATTTTCAAGGGATAACAGGCCTGGCATAGTTGTTACAGGCAAGGTTACCAAGCTCGCTGAGTTTGGCGCCTTCATCGAATTATCGCCGGGCATTGAGGGGCTGGTTCATTTATCCGAACTTTCCACCGTCCGGGTTCGAAGAGCCCAGGATGTTGTGAAAGTAGGGCAAGAAATTCAGGTTAAAATCCAGAGCATGGATTCAGAAACCAAGCGAATTTCTCTTTCGATCAAAGCGCTTACCGCACCCGAAGCAAGTGCTGCTGAACCCGAAGAACCTGAGCCAGTTGTTCCAACAAAACCAGTCAGGCCTGCGCCACCGCGGAACTTCACCATTCGTGGCGGCATAGGTGATGCGGGTAAAAAGCCTCTTTTCTAACAGCCCTGATTTTGCATGAACTGCCTGCATTTGCGGGCAGTTTCTACTGCATCATGGCTGTGCCTGCTTAATTCCCAGTGTACTCCACCCTCGTATTTTATTTTGTTTAACCCTTCGAAAACCTTGGCGAAATCGATTGATCCTTCCCCCGGAAGCAAATGATCATGCACCCCAGGCTTCATATCTTCCAGATGAATGTTCCAAAGTAATGAACCCCATTTTTCAAGATGGGGTAGCAAGGGCATTTCATTCATACATTCAAGATGTCCTATATCTAATGTTAAGCCAAATTTTGAATGCGAGATCGCCTTATGTAGTTGTTCAAATTTGCCCATCGTATCGATGAACCTGCCCGGTTCAGGTTCGAATGCAATTTTCATCCCGCTGTTTTCCACCTGCCTGCTGATTAAAACGCATTGTTCGATAATTAGTTCCCAATAGCTATCCTCTGCAGCTTCGAAATCTGGTTTACCCGACCAAAAGCTTAAGGTGTTTGATCCCATTGCAAGGCCCAGCTCTGCGCAGCGCAGCAGGAAGTCCGCTCTCTTTTTTCGATCTGATGTTTGTTTTGATAGTAGGGTGGGTTGGTGCTTTCTTCTAGGGTCTAAAAGAAATCTTGCACCCGTTTCGATTACGAGATTCAAATGCAAATCCTGCGCCATCTTTCCAATTTCTCGTGCCCTTGTAATAGCGTTGGCAGCAAAGGGTTCGAGGGTGTTGTAATCCAAAGTGAACGCAATAGATCGGTATCCAAGCTCAGCAATAATTTGCAAAGCATCTTCAATTTTGTGATGTGCGAAGCCATTGGTGTTATATCCGGGCAGCATCTTGGCCCCTCCTTTAAGCGTTGATTATCCTGATATAAGATCCGTGGGCAAGAACCTTTAGCCTGCTTTTCGAGATTTGTTCATTCGGGATAGGCTTGTTGCATGTTCTGCGAATCGCCTTGCTACGGTATTTACAAATAGATCTGGTGGGGCGCCATGCCATTGGCTTTGCACATGAACATCGCACTGATCATTGAAATAATCGATTGAAACGAGAGGAAGCATCGAGCCATTTTTCGAGCGTATCTGATGCTTGGAGTAAGAAGGTTTTTCGGGGAGACAAATCTCTGTAGAAAACCAATCGAGTCCGCTTAATTCTTTGAGTTCTTCTGCGAAATCCAAGAGGGGTTGCAGGCGGAAAGCGCGAATTTCTGAGTCTTCCAGAGGTATGTAGCTTTTTTCTCCAGGTGCGCAATACTCTGCGGGTTTCCACCAAAACGCATGAAAATCACCCAAGCAATAAATGATGCGCCAGTATGCTGGGCGTGTTAGACCTTGGTTGGTTTGCATGTATCCACAATGGACTTCTTCTTGCAGCAGGTAGGAATCTGTGGGGTCTGATGCTAAAGCATTTTGCACTTGGGGAATCAATTCATCAAGGAGCGCGGTTTTAATATGGGTTACCCCTTTATTTCCAAACCCGTTCCCTTTTTTTAGGAACAACCCACCCTCCCAGTTTGAACTTTTCTTGCTAAGGAACCCGATAATCATCTGCTTGATTGTTTTTTCAGGCAAGCCTGCGCGGAGTATCAAAGATCTTGGCACTCCTAGATTATTCTTGGTCAGTTCAAAATGGCTTGCTGCCTTATCGGTGAACAGGCGAGAGCGATGGGGTGAGTTGATTGGTTTGCCACCGCAATCTTGAATGGTTTGGGCTAGCTTTGCAAAAGGTTCGTTTGCTTCATGCCAGAGCGAAAAAAAATCGAGGTGAAATCCCGAGGTTAGTTTGCCTATGCGGATCTTTTCAATGGTTTCTGCAACCATGGCTTCGTGCACCAGCAAAAAGCGCAATCCTCGTTTGTTACATTCTTTTTTCAAGGATTCTAGAAAAACACTAAAAGATGGGTGCAAAGGATCTTTCAAACTCATGCTTATGTCGTAATGCCCGGATGCATAATTGACAATGCACTTATCCATTGAGTCAGATTCGGAATCTTTCAGGTAAAGCCTTGGGAAGCTTTCGCCTGAAGGAAGCTGGAAATTTTCCATAAGGACTGAAATCCTAAAGCACTTCTTCATACGATTTTCTGTACGCAAACAAATACAGTTAATCATTAATTCGTATTTTCATGCTCGCAAACATTAGGAAATTTAGTTTGAGCAATTTTTTCAGCCGACTAAAGCTGAAAAAGTAGAGCCACCATTAGTTTGGGTGAAGGTGGGGAAGTTGCGTGTGAAAATAGGTAATAGGGGAAGTTTGTTTTTCACCCCGAGCGAACTCGCCTTGTGTTTCCATGCAATCATTCCTACCCTGTGCCCGCTTGGGTGATTCTGTTGGGCATGATGCCCTCGGATTCCTTTGCTTTTTCAAGCCGATTGAACTGTTTTAACTTTTGTTTGGGAGCATGGACGCTCGTTATGAATACCTCGAAACTATTGCTTGCTGTTTGTATTTTTGTTGCAATCAACTTTTCTCAGTTGCTTTCTGCAGCAGATACCGATGCTAAATTTCAGAAAATTCTTGCAGTTCAAAAAGCCCTGCTCGAAGGGCAGGATCACTTTAAAAAAGGTAATTATCAAGCTGCAGTCTTCATCCTCGAAGCGCAGATTGCCTCAATCGATGGCAACAAGGAATATTTGCAATTACTTCATAACGCATACCAAGGGCATATTCGTGATCTTCAGGCCAAAGGGCTGACTGAGGAAATTTCGAAGTATGAAAAGCGTTTGCAAATACTTGATTCAGGGATAACTCAAGGTGCAAAGAGTGGAACGGTTGTACCTGTTTCTTCACCCGCGGTGGTAACTGCACCAGTAACTGCGCCAGCAACTGCACCAGCTTCTGCCATTGCTTCGGCGCTAAGTAAATTTGTTGCTCCTACAAAAACTGTGGAGCAGCCCAAAAAACCGCAAGACGCTCCTAAGGTAAGAGGCAAAATTGAAGATGCCAACGAGGACAATCCTTTTTCGTTCACCAATACCCAGCGTTATTACGATGCCCGGTTGAGGTTGGATCAGGCGGAGAAAGAATTTGCGGGTAAAAACTTCAGGCTGGCTTCTAAGCTTTATGAGGAAGCTTATAGGCTAGAGCCCAAGGTCATGCCACAAAGCGTAGAGCGCTGGGCTTATTGCAGATTGTATTCGGTGGTTGAAGCGATGAATCAGCGCCAGAATACCAAGCTCGATCCCCAGTGGGAAAATGAGATCCGAGTCAGTCTTTCCATGGCTCCGCAATTGCAATCGTTTGGAAACAGTCTGCTACAAAATATCGATCAGCGTAAACAGGAAATAGGCGTAATCAATCCTCAGCAATCCAACCCATCAGCGGTGGAAGTGAAGCATACTGGGCCCTATCAGGGTAATTGGTATCTTGCAGAGACAAAAAACTTCAGGGTTTGGCATCATTTAAATCAGGCGGACGCCACTCAGGTTGCAAAATCTTCGGAAGCCTGCAGGGCGGAAGCCGGGATGAAATGGTTTGGATCCGTTGGAAATGATTGGACACCCATTTGTGAAATCTATCTTCATCCCACCGCTCAGGAATATTCCAAATCAACCGGAGCGCCTGCTGTTTCTCCTGGGCACACCACCTTAAAAACAGAAGGTATTCGCGTGCTTTCACGAAGAATTGATCTGCATACCGATGAAGCTAATATGATGACGGGCGTTTTACCCCACGAAACAACCCATGTGGTTCTTGCAGGCAGGTTGGGCGAACAACCGGTACCTCGATGGGCGGATGAAGGCATGGCTGTACTTGCAGAGCCGAAAAATCGGATTCAAAAGCATCTTGATAACCTGCCTAAGCATGCGCGCGAGAATACCTTGTTTCATGTATCGCGTTTGATGCAGATGGCGGATTATCCCGAGCCCAAACTTGTGGGCCCGTTTTATGCCCAAAGCGTTTCGCTGGTGGATTATCTGACCCGATTGAAAGGCCCGCAAGCCTTTAGCGAATTTATGAAAGATGGCTTGAAGAATGGCTACGAAAGTGCTCTTTCAAGGCATTACTCAATTCAAAGTTATAATGATCTTAACCAAAGTTGGTGGAATGCCTGTTTCAGCAACAACACTGCTGCTAAAAACTAATTCTTTGGATATAAGAGGTTAGATTTCCTTCGCTTGCGCTTCAGGCTTGTGAAAATATGCAATCCTTATCCTACAAGCCTGAAGCGCAAGCGAAGGGTTCTTTCTAAACCATAAGCGCAAGCGATGGCAAAGAGCTGCGATGCAAGAATGCCTGCGCCTGACCTTCCCGAGGTCGTCCTTGTCTGACAAGCCTGAAGCGCAAGCGAAGGGTTTTTTTGATCCATAAGCGCAAGCGATGGCAAAAAGTTACAATGCAATTTTTCATGCGCAGTTCATTAAAAAAAATGCGGGAAATTGTGGTTTATTCCCGAACCAAAGATCAAACTATGCTTCGTCAGCAGCTTCAGATTCCTTGAATACTCGTTCTTCCTGTTCGGAAAGATAAAGCAAACGGTTGCATGATTTGCACGCTACAAACAAGTAGCTTCGCACTTCATTCATCATTTGCGAGGTGATTTCGGTGGCGCAGGAAGAGCATGTTTTGCCTTCCAAAGGCGACAGAGCTTCATGCTTGAATGATTGCACAATGCGCAGGTATTTAGGCAGGTGCTCTGCAGAAAGTTGCGACTCCGCAGCTTTTAACAATGCACTGGTTTCGGTAAGTTGCTTTTCTAATTCGGCTTTGCGATCGGTGGAATTCTTCTCGATGGAAGCAGCTTCTACCTTGGCAGCTTTCAACAACTTTTCCTGTTCGGGCAAGGCCGCAGTTTTTTCTTCTTGCTCGGTGATTGCAAGAAGGATTTCGTCTTCCACCTTTGAGATTTCAGCTTTGGTGGTACCAATCTCTATTTTTAGTGCATCATATGCCTTGTTGTCGGAGGCTTCATTTTGTTGCTTCTGAAGCTTGGCAACCTTGGTGTTAAGTTCCTTGAAGGAAACTTCTTTTTCATGGATGGAGACTTTAAGTTTCTTGAGATTGTCCTGAAAATCTTTGAACTCTTTTTCCATGCGTTCGATTCTGGTCTTTTGGGCCTTGATCTGTCTAGGAATCCGCCCGATATTTTCCTGCAATTCAAATGCATGCTTACTGTACTTGTGGATTTCCTTGAAGATAATTCCTGGCTCGGTCATTGCTATTTCGTCCTTGTAATTGAAGATTGACTCGGTGCAATAAAAAAGGGCCCTTGTGGGGGCCCTTTGGTTCTACTGTTTTAGTGAAAGATCGATAAAACCTTCCAGTTGCCTGCTGCGCACTGGGTGCTGCAGTTTTCGGACGGCTTTCGCCTCTATCTGCCTTAC
>CAXNFS010000075.1:0-11663 GCA_964201235.1 Gemmataceae bacterium
ATCGGTGGTTATTTTGAACCCAACTGGTCGGTCAATCCACACTGGCGCCTAAGCGAATCTGAGCTTGCTAAAAATCACCCGATTACCCGCGGTGTAAACCCCTTCAAAACCCATGATGAATGGTATTACCACATGCGATTCAGGCCAAAGATGGAAGGCGTTACTCCAATCCTTAGCGCACTTCCTCCTTCCGAAACTTTGGTTAACAAAGATGGCAAACTTTCGCGTGGCGATGGCCCCCATAGCAATAACCCTTTTGTTCGTGAAGCTGTTCTTGATCGCAAGGAAAAGCAAGTGCTTGCCTGGGCATGCGATCGCGCCGATGGCGGCAGGGGTTTTGGTTATACTGGTGGTCACTCCCATTGGAACTGGGGCAATGACAACAACCGTAAGATGATCCTTAATTCCCTCGCTTGGATTTGCAAGGTTGAAGTGCCATCTATGGGTGTGAATTCAAAGAGGCCAACCTTGATGGAACTTCGCGAGAACATGGATTATCCAGTGCCCGATAAATTCGACTTCGCCAAGATTGAAAAAGATTTGGAAGAATCGAACAAGTAAGCGTTCGATCTTTTGTACAATTAAGCCCCGAAGATGTACTATCTTCGGGGCTTTTTCGTTTGATCTTTCAAGGCTTGAAGAGTTGGACTGCAACGATTTCTTTATCGGTTCGTGCAAAGATGCAACCTTGTGCGAATGCAGGATGAGCCCAGGTGAAACCACACACGCTGATTTTATCTATCAACTTAAATTCCTTAGGGGAAAGCTCTGCGAGTATAAGTTCTCCCTTTTCATTAAAGATTAACGCCCTCTTTCCCACCCAAACCAAACTCGCCTGCGGATTGGTTCCACGCACTGTCACCGATTCATTCTCCCACATAATCTTGCCTGTTTTCGCCTCTATACACTTGATGCCACGAAATCGATCAAGCGCACAAAAGTAACCATCCCGAACCAAGGGCGAACACATCAGCATACTAAGTTGCTTGCCTTCCCAAACCACCTTGGGGCCAGCAGGGGCAAGTTCAATCGCCTTGCTGCCTGTCCAATAATCCGATGCAAGAAAAACCCCTTCATGAACTATTAGATCTGCAATCGCTACATCGTAATCCATGCCCACGGGAGATTTCCAAAGTATTGATCCAGTCTTGGGGTCTAGCCCGCAAGCGTTCTGGGCACTCCACCAAACGATCTGCTTTTGATTGTTCACGTTGAAAATCTGCGCGGAAGCATAGCCAGGCCTATCTGTCCCCGAGCGCCAAACCTCTTTCCCTGTATCTTTATCTAATGCGATAAAGCAGGCATCAGGCTTGCCCCCGATCTGCAACAACACCCGGTTTTCATCAATTAAGGGCGAAGAAGAGTAACCCCAGATTGGATACTTCGCGTTGAAGTCTGCAACTGCATTGCGATGCCAAAGTACTTTGCCAGTATTCATGTCCAGACAATGAATGTCACCTATAGATCCAAAGGTGTACACTTTGCCCTGATGAATGGTGGGTGTGGTACGGGGGCCGTTCCCATAATCGAGTTTTTTGTAAGCAGCTTTGTAAGAGTGCAGCCAGAGTTGTTTTCCTGTAAGCGGTTCAAGGCAATGGATTCGTTCAAGTTCTTCTACTTCGTTTTCTTTGCCGCCTTTGATACGATCCATGACAAAGAGTTTATCGTTTGCGACAGCTATGCCGCCGTAGCCTCCACCGAGGGGGAGTTTCCACAAAGGCTTAGCTTCTTTGGGAAGGTGAAGTGGGAACCGAGGTTCATGCCAGATGCCATCACGGGTGGGGCCGCGCCATTGGGGCCAGTCTGCGTTAAGTTGCAACGGTGCCAGTGCGATGATGCAAAAGATTAGATTCATGATAAAACTCATGGTCAATTAGGATGGTATGTACCAGACTAGTTGACCATGAAAATCATAGGTAAGGCAAGGAGAAATACTTTTAGGCAAACCAAGTAGGTAGTTCGCCAGCAGGCGGAAGATCAAGCACTGTGACCGCCCGAATTTGCGGATGACTCGAGACTTCTTTAAGCACAGATTCTGGTGGTCGGGCATCGAGGTTTAGAACAGCAATAGCTTCGCCACCCTGATTCTGCCTGCCTACATTCATCTGGGCAATGTTCACGCCATTTTTGCCGCAAATCGTGCCGATATGCCCGATCAACCCAGGTACATCCTTGTGGGTGAAGATGAGCAAAACCCCATCCATATGCGCATCTAATCGGTGCGAACCAAACTGTACTAATCGCAAGTATTGGTTGCCGAATAATGTTCCTGCAATGGTGATGGTTTCTTTATCGCTTTGAATCGAAACTTTGATGAGTGAGCTGAAGTCGCCTTTTTCCATGGACGCCTGTTCAACAACTTCGACTCCGCGCTCGCTGGCAAGCATTCGTGCGTTGACGATGTTCACTTGCTGCTCCATGCCTCGTTCTAAAAGGCCAGCAGCAAAAGCGCTGGTGACTAGGCGGGTGGATCGTTTTGCTATTTCGCCCCGATAAAGAATTTCAGCCCGTTGGATCGAGCCTTTATTGAGTTGGGCTGCCATCAGTCCAAGCCTGTGGGCCAGATCAACGAAAGGTCGCATTTCTTCCATCTCTGCACGATCCATCGCGCCCATATTCACAGCAAAGCGAACCATTCCCTTGCATAGGAAATCAACCAATAGTTGGGCGGATTCCTTGGCAACCAGCAATTGTGCTTCAGCAGTTGCAGCACCAAGGTGAGGCGTAATCACTACATTGGGCATCTTTAGAAATGCGTGATCAGGCGTAATTGGCTCTTCGACGAAAACATCGAAGGCAGCGCCTGCAAGATGGCCTGAATTGATGCCATCGATCACAGCTTGCTCGTTGATGATGCCGCCACGTGCGCAGTTGATCACTCGGGCGCCCTTAGGCAATAAGGCGACTTGCTTTGCGCCTATCATATCCTTGGTTTGCTCGGTAAGCGGGGTGTGCACGGTGATGAAATCACACTTAGGAAGTATTTCGTCAACAGATGCAAAAGATTCTATTCCAAGCTGAGCTGCTGCGGTAGGTGCAAGCACTGGGTCGTAGCCAACCACTTTCATATCCAAGCCATTGGCCGCTCTGCGTGCTACTTCTCGGCCTATTCTGCCAAGCCCTAATACGCCCAAGGTTTTGCCTGTAAGTTGGCAGCCCAGAAACTTACTCTTCTCCCACTTTCCTGCTCTCATGCTTGCATCTGCTGCAGGCACATGCCTTGCCATCGACATTAACAAACTGATGGTGTGTTCTGCGGTGCTGAAAGTGTTGGCATCGGGTGTGTTCATAACAACAATACCCTTGCGGGTTGCTGCAGCAACATCGATGTTATCAACGCCAACGCCACCTCGGACAATAACCCTAAGCTTGCCAGGATTTTCGATCAGGTCTGCGGTGATGCGGGTACCACTGCGTACTACCACACCATCTGCAAGACGAAGGGCTGCTTTGAGTTCTTCGCCCTTTAAGCCCGGCCTTTCATCGAGTTCGATACCTGCATTACGCAGGATCTCAAGGCCCGGAAGTTCCATCTTGTCGCTGATCAATACTCTTGGCATAACAATTCTCCAGTTACTAGGCCTTTGCCTTAATTCCCGAGGTAAGTGATTTCTGCGCTGCTGCAATCCCTGCGCCCGGTTCCAGTTTATGGCCCATTTCAACCAATACCATCTCAATTGCACTTACTGCGGTAAGAACATCAAACATATCCATGTACCCCATGTGGGCAACTCGGATAATCTTACCCTTTAATGAATCTTGGCCGCCTGCCACCTTAACCCCATAACCTTTTTCAAGACGAGTCAGGATTTCTGTGCCATCGACTCCTTCAGGAACCCAAGCAACGGTAAGGCCGTCAACTGGATCTTCTGCAAGCAGCTTAAGATTCATTGCGCTAAGGCCTGCTCTACAAGCCTTTCCCATTCTTGCATGTCTGGCCCAGGTGTTTTCAATGCCCTCTGCTCGCAGCATTTTCAAGCTATGGCGCAGTGCTTTGATAAGTGTGTTTGCAGGGGTAAAAGGGGTATCATTGTTCTTGAGGTTGTCACGATATTTCTTTAAATCGAAGTAGAAGGATTTTTGCTGGGTGTTGGCATCAATCAGTTTCCAAGCTTTGTCGGAAACCGAAACGAACGCCAAGCCTGCTGGAAGCATCAATGCTTTTTGCGAACCTGTCACGCACATATCAACTCCCCATTCATCGGTTCTGCATTCCATAACGGCAAGCCCGCTGATCGCATCAACGATCAAGATTTGTGGCTTATCTTTAAGGATGGCGCCAAACGCTTTAATATCGTTGCGTGCGCCCGTTGCTGTTTCACACAAAGTACTGCAAACAATCTTGGCATCGGGATGTTCTTTAAGAGCAGCTTCAAGCTGGGCGGGGGAAACGGACTTCCCATAAGGTACGGTGATTTCGATGGGGATCAGGCCAAATGCCTTGCTGATATTGCGCCATCGTTCGCCCCAGCGGCCTGAAATAAGGCAGATTGCTTTGTCGCCAGGTGCTCCGGTGCTGGTGATTGCGGCTTCCATTGCGCCTGTGCCAGAGCAAGTTAGGGGTAGTACAAGATTTTTAGTGCAGTAGACATACTTTAGATCTTCGAGAACTTCTGCAAGTATAGCCCGGAATTGCCCGGAACGATGGAAAGTGACCGGTTTGGCAAGCTCTAAGAGCGTTTCTTCGGGGACTGGTGTTGGTCCGGGGGTCATTAATCGTTGCTTTAACATACATGTTCTCCTGAAAATGACTTCGCATTACTTCCAAAGATTAGATTAGGAATCATGCCAATTTCTTCCAATGAAATATTGGATGATCTCATCTTAATAACCGTTAAGGGATAACGGGCCTTAACTGCTTTAAACCTAATTTATATATAGACTTCCGGTTTAATGGGCCGTGTTGATGAGGCTTCTTTTAGGGTGAAAAAAAGCAATTACCCCGGGATGTAGATTTGTTTTGGCATTAGATCGAAAAGCCGGTTATTCAGACTACTAATCATTAAATTCCTTACAGAATGCCAGTTTTTGCTGGAATTGCCATTTGACCTGATTTAACTTTATTGTGAAGAAGTGGATTTTTCCCACCAGTTTTTAATTCATTTGAGGTCATACCCATGCGTAAGTATCTTGCCACTGCACTTTTTGCAGTACTCCCTCTCGGTTTTTTTCTGGCAAATGGCTCGTCGGAGGCATCAGCCCGCGACCGAGGTTTTTTGAGTAATTTATTTTCCAAGCGCAAAGCTACGGAATGCGAAGCCCCTTGTGCAGAACCTGCAAAAGCTCAAGAACCTAAAAAAGAAACTCCTAAGCCTGAAGTAAAACCAGAGCCTAAGAAAGAAACCCCCAAGCCTGAAGTAAAACCAGAGCCCAAAAAAGAAACTCCTAAGCCTGAAGTAAAACCAGAGCCTAAGAAAGAAACTCCTAAGCCTGAAGTAAAACCAGAGCCTAAAAAAGAAACTCCCAAGCCTGAAGTTAAAAAAGAAGCGCCTAAGTCTGAACCTAAAAAAACTGCACCCGTAAGTTCTTCCACTCCTCCTGCTGGGTTTGTCAACCTGTTCAATGGCAAAGATTTTGGCAATTGGTGGGGATTTGGTACTTCCGATCCACGCAAGTTCAAAGCGCTTCCCCCCGCTGAACAAGCTAAGATCAAAGAGGCCAACATGAAAGATATTCTGGCTCATTGGAAAGTTGAAGGCAATGAAATCGTTAACGATGGTAAGGGCCTTTATCTAACCACCGAAAAAGAATTCGCAGATTATGAACTTCACCTTGAATATAAAATGCTGCCCAAGGGCGATAGCGGTATCTACCTCAAGTACACTCCCCAAGTTCAGATCTGGGATTTCTTGGATAAAGAAAAATTCAAGATTGGTGCAGATAAGGGTTCTGGCGGCCTTTGGAATAACTCCCCAGGAGCACCAGGAAAAGATCCTCTAGTTCTTGCTGACAAGCCTTTTGGCGAATGGAACAAGTTCCGCATTATCCAAGTAGGTGCTCGTACTACTATTTACCTCAACGACAAGCTTGTTGTAGATAACGCCATCCTCGAAAATTATTTCGATCGCAAGTTGCCACTTCTTTATAAGGGCGCAATTCAGTTGCAAACCCATGGCAGCGAAATTCGTTGGAAGAATATCTTCATTAAAGAGCTTTCTCCTGATGAAGCCAACAAGCATCTTGCAGGCAAAGGCAACACCGGATTCGAATCAATCTTCGATGGTAAAACTCTTAAGGGCTGGACTGGCTCCAGCGATAACTACGAAGTTGTTGATAACTCCATCCAGTGCAAAAAAGGCAAGGGTGGCGTTCTTTACACTGAAAAGAAATACAGTGACTTTGTAGTTCGACTCGAATTCATGGTTCCCCCAGGTGGTAACAATGGCCTTGCTATCCGCTACCCAGGTGGCAATAAGGATTCCGCCTACATTGGCATGACCGAACTTCAAGTGCTTGATAACGAAGATGCCAAATACGCAAAGTTGGATGCTCGCCAGTACCATGGCAGTTCTTACGGCATGGCTGCTGCACACCGTGGTTACCTTCGTGCTCCTAATACTTGGAATTATCAGGAAGTTACTGTTAAAGGTTCTACCATCAAGGTTGAACTCAATGGCAACATCATCCTTGATACCGATCTTTCGAAGATCACCGATTACATGGCAAAAAGCCCACATCCTGGCAAGGATTTGAAGGAAGGTCACTTTGGCTTTGCTGGCCATAGCGACCCTGTAAGATTCCGTAACTTGCAGATTAAGCCGATTGTTTCTAAGTAAGATTGGCCGTTTAATCCGAAGCCGTCATGCGTAACATCGCCTGACGGCTTTTTTTATTTCTATTTTCCCAACTATTAACTCATATCGCTTTTTTGCAGGTTATAATCATCTCAAGCGTTGTACTTTAACTTTCATGGGTCTCTTAGATATGCCTTTGTTAAAAGTTCATCAATCTAACTCCCGAAACGCATTCACTCTCATCGAACTTCTCGTTGTTATTGCAATCATTAGCATTTTGATTGGGTTACTTCTTCCTGCCGTGCAAAAAGTTCGAGAATCTGCAGCCGTAATGCAATGCATGGCTAATGGCAGACAATTGTCCTTAGCGATGGCGAACTTTCATTCAGTCAATAACAAGTTGCCGAGTTACCATGGCATTTTTCCCGCGCTCGACTCGGCAAATGGCGGTACCAATGTGCAAAATTCTAATGTCTTTGGAAGTTGGATCGTTCACTTGTTGCCTTACATCGAACTAGATAATTTGTACAAACAGATAGAAGCTGATGTGTCTGCCAATAATAACAACGGCGCTTCCTCGATAAATTCCAACCCCTGTGGTAAATCCATTTGGGTGCCTGCGCATTATACTGATAGGCCGACGCCACCCACTGGCGCAATGGTAAAAACACTTGACGCAGGAACCAAGCAGTGGAACCCAGCTTGTGCTGTTCAAGATATCACCGCTGCCACCTCAATTGGAATCTGGAATCCGAAGATTCGTACGAAAACAATTTCACTTCTTCGCTGCCCTTCTGATGCTAGTCTTCCATTGAATTCTCTTTCTTCCGAGGGATGGGCTACCACCAACTACCTCGCCAATTGGAATGTTCTTGGGGCTTCTCAAGGTGATGCAACTACTCCCTTTGGACTTTGGAGCAAAAACAACCTCGGGTTCTTTTCCCCTCCTGTTTCCTTTTCCACTGTTTCCGATGGCCTTTCCAACACCATCCTCGCCGCAGAAGGCTTTGCCCTTTGCGATGGCAGAAGCCGTGTTGCTTTTTATGCCGCCAATCGACATAACCTTGGCATAACTGAAGGCGGCCGTATTGTTGTTCCCGAACAAGTTATGGAAATCCCCAAAGGCGATTACGATGGGCCCAATGGTGTACCCAACACCATGATGTTTCAAGTCAAACCCTTTGCTGGTTCTTCTGATGCAAATCCAGATAATCAAGATTGTTGTCATCGCTGGCGGGCTCAAACCCCACACCAAACCATGAATATTTTCATGGCAGATGGCAGCGCCCGCAAATTAACCAAGGATACTTCCATCTATGTCTGGGCTCTTCTTCTTCTTCCCGCAGATGGCAAAGTAACTCCCGATTTTTAATCTCACCTCTAAATCACACACCCTTTTTACTTTCTTTTTTCGCGTAGCCTAAATTTCTATAGGAGTTCCCACCCATGCCTTCTTTTCTTCCAAGACTTTTAGTGCTGATCATTCTTGTTCCTTTTTCTTTACTGATAGCTCAGGAAAAACAATCTGTTCAACCTATCAAGGCTATTCAAGGCCCTGATTGGATCATGGAAACCAAGAGCGCACCTTGGCAGGCACGCGATTCCCAGGGCGAGTTTGTCCACCGTGATAAACTTTGGATCCTAGGCGGGTGGTTTAACTCTAAAGAAGCACCACCCAGAGATCTTTGGTCTTCCGCAGATGGGAAAAATTGGACCCTGAACCATAAGGATCTTCCCATCCTTCATACCGATCTGCCCATGTCAATCTCTTTTAAAAACCAGATGTGGATGATGGGTGGTTGGCACAATGGCAGGCTGCCTGGCCATTCCGCAAGCAACCAAGTCTGGGCCTCCTCTGATGGAACTGACTGGAAGCAGGTTACTCCCAAGGCGCAATGGTCACCCAGACTTGCTTCTGCAATTGTTGAGTTTAAAGGGAAGCTTTGGATTCTCGGAGGTACAGAAAACTACTACTTCGGTGATAAGAATAGCCTTAAGAATGATGTCTGGTCTTCAGCAGATGGCAAGGATTGGAAGCTTGAATCTAAAAATGCTCCGTGGGTACCCAGGGCCTATCATCAAGCTGCTGTTCTCAATGATAAAATCTATATCTTTGGCGGTGGGAATTATGTTCCAGAATACTTTGCATACAACGATGTCTGGTCTTCCAGCGATGGTGTCAATTGGGTTCAGGAGTCTGAAAAAGCCCCTTGGAGTGAAAGGCTGTGGTTCTCTTCTGTTGTCTATAGAGATCATATTTGGGTTATGGGTGGATGGTCGAATAAGCCCTCAAAAAACTGGGCCGATTCCTGGGTGACTAAGGATGGCAAAAACTGGATCCGGTTCGATTCCAAATCCAGTTGGAAGGAAAGGCATGAGCACTCCGCTTTTGTTTTCAAAGATAAACTCTGGATCGCAGGCGGTATGATCCCTCCCCTATGCAACGAAGTCTGGTCGCTTTCCCTGCCGTCGGATTTCTTCAGCAAGAAATGATCATTCCTTTCTTGCTTAAATGAATTGTTAAAGATAGGCTATAAGGTGTAAAACCGCCTGAGGCGCCTGAGGTTCAACCTTCATGTTTAAGATTTTCGATAACCAAAACAGTTTAAATCGCAGAGAACTACTGCAGGTAGGTGGCCTTGCTGCTATGGGCCTAACCCTGCCCATGTTGCTTGATGCGCAATTAAGGGCCTCAAGTAATCCGCTTCGTGGCAACACTTTTGGTAAAGCGAAGAATGTGATATTTCTTTGGTTGCAGGGTGGGCCACCCCAGCACGAAACCTTTGATCCAAAACCTGATGCACCTGTTGATATCCGGGGTGAGTTCAAGCCCATTAATACCAATGTGCCTGGCATCCAAATTTGTGAACTGTTGCCTCGCATTGCCACCATTTGCGATAAGCTTGCCATCGTTCGATCGATATGCACCCATAGTGATTTGCATGATGCGAGTGGTTACTGGGTGTTGACCGGCAACAAGTACGGTGGAACGCAATCCAGGCAGATTGCTCCAACTGACTGGCCTTATATCGGGTCTATCGTAAAACTTTTAAAGCCCAGTGAAAAGCTGCCCGCTTACTCTTCCGTATGGCTGCCCGATGTGATGCGCCTGAACGATAATGTACAACCTGCAGGCCAGACTTCTGGCTGGATGGGCAAACGATGGGAACCTGAAAGAGTAATTTGCGACCCTAGTGGTAGTCAATTCAAAATGGAAGGGTTCACTCTTCCTGCAGATGTGCCTCCTTTAAGATTAAACCAGAGGGAGTCGCTGCTTTCTCAGGTTGAGAGGCATTTCAATACGATTGAAAAACAAGGTGCGATGAAGGATTACGAAAGCCATGTGCAGAATGCTTTTGGTTTGTTGAAGGGAGGCAAGGCGCTGGATGCTTTTGATATTTCCAAGGAATCTAAAAAGACACGCGAGCGCTATGGTAAAGGCAAATGGGGGCAGAGTGTTCTCCTTGCGCGCAGGTTGATTGAAGCTGGCTCAAGGTTGGTTCATGTGAATTGGCCCCGCGAAGGTGGCGATAGTGCGGTTGATAATCCCCTTTGGGATACCCATGCCCAAAACTCCGATCGAGTGCAGGATGTGCTTTGCCCGCAGCTTGATGTTTCTTTAACAGCACTTATCGAAGATCTTTCTGAACGGGGATTACTTGCAGAAACCTTGGTGGTTGCGATTGGCGAGTTTGGTAGAACCCCCCGCATCAACGCTGCAGCGGGCAGGGATCATTGGGGCCATGTGTTTAGCTATATAATGGCGGGTGCGGGAATTCGCACTGCTCAGGTTTATGGCTCGAGCGATAAAGATGGCGCATATCCCAAAACAGGAATGCACGAACCTCAGGATCTTACTGCAACTATTTTTCATCTGCTGGGCATACCTTACGATTCCATCTATCCCAATATTGCAAACACTGGTAGGAATGTTCATCTAAGCAATGGCGAACCCCTCGATGCAATCCTTGGTGAAAAACCAGCCACGATGTTGCGAACCAAACCCACAGGCGATATCGCATTCGTTCCCGAATTCAGCGATGCATTGTTACTAAATACCCGCTTTGCAGATACGCATAAAAAATCGCAGCAGGCTGCTTCTGAAGTGGTTCCATTGCAGCTTGCAGGCAGTGGCAAGCGCTTGAAAGGCTGGCAGGGTTTCCCCTTGGGCGATGTGGCAAAGGGCTTTGATCTAGGAGTTATTCTGCAGCAAACTCCTCTGGGAAAAGACACCAGCAAAAATCAGGCTGTGATTGGTATCATGCCTGCTAAGGGAAAGAAAATAAAAGTTGCCCAAGGGGATAAAGTATTTCTAGCGCAAGAGATTCGAAACTTCAGGGCAGGGCATTACACTCTTACGATTGATGCAGTGGTTGGCGGTTCTTCCAAAGAGCATTTCGACCAATACTTCAAACCCAATTTTACTTGTAAGTTAGTGATTTATCGTAATGCTGATGCGACTAAAAATGCTCTGCTCATGAAGCCTGCGGAATTAATGGAGTTCAAGCCCGAGTATGCGGAAGCACCAGATTTTAAGGTCCAGAAATTCGTGCTCGCAAAGCTGATGGATAGTCGGGTGCCTAATGCGAACTTCAGTGTAGGCTTGGGGTTTGGTATTGCGGTTATCATTGAGAAAACATCGCCCGGCATTCTAGAGCTGCCTGAAAACTTCCGGGCATTCATTAAAGTGGATGAAACTAGCCTAGTATTCACCCCCCGTGTCCGCAATGATGATGTTCAGGTTTAATCAATTCTTTTGTTTTATCTCACCTTAAAATATTAGTTTTAGCTTGATGTTTTTCTTTGATACAAGAAGATAAACCGATGGTAATTCCTATCCCAACTTTGTTGAAAGAGTTGCAATGAGCTCGTTATTAATTCTTTTGCTGTTGAACTGCCCAGGCCAAAGTAGCACACCAGTTATGGATG
>CAXNFS010000076.1:0-11288 GCA_964201235.1 Gemmataceae bacterium
CATTCGCAGATTCAATTTGAGTTTTTGCGCGATGAGAAAGTAAAGCTGCATCAAACCAGCTAAATTCTATATCTGGGTCTTCAGCTTGCTGGCAAAGTGTTTCCACGAGATCATCCCAGCCCATTTCGTCAAAAATATAGACAAATTGATGCTCACCTTTGACCAACGCCAGGACATGGAAATCCTTATTTTGCATTATTACAACTCCCCTTGAGGAAAAAACTTCCTCGGTAGTTGGCTTATCGGCTTAATAGCCCAAGCCAAAAAGGAGAAAAGATATGTCGGAGGTAGGCTTCTTGTTAGAAGGGCAAGCAGTGCGGAAAAGGTTTGCTGGTTTACCCTTAAGGAAGACTTAAGCTAGATTGCCTAAGCTTTTTAATCCGACTTCTTCCCTAGTGAGAAATGGTTCACCATAGGCTTTTCCTATCGCCCAACCCCAGTAGCGATTTCGATCTTTAACATCGTCCAAAAGTGTTGGAAAAGTATTGGTTCTGCCTGTAATTAATTGGGATTGATAGCACGCCAACGCTGTCATTTTGGTTTCAATGTGATTTGAAATATCTAAAATAAAAGAAGGCTTTGGGTGAATCCTAAGGTGAATGCTGAAATAATAAAAGACTTTGGCGGGGAAGTGGGGTTCGCCTGCCAGATGGGTTTTACTTAGCTTGCTCCAAAATCGTGCTCCAAGGGCCAATTCGTAAGCTTCGACATGATCAGGATGTACATCTTCCCAGTAAGGGACGAACAAATTTTTAGGTTTAACTCGCCTAATTTCCTCTGCAAGTAAAGTTCTTGATTCGAGATTAGAAACTAATTCCCGGTTCTTTAAGCCTAAATTTTTGCGATAATCCAGCTTAAGCACCTGTGTTGCGTCTTCTGTTTCTTTCCCGCGAATTGAGGGGCTACCGTGGGGGGTTGGTTCGCCATTGGTTAGGTCTAGAATCCCAACAGAAGCGCCTTCAGCCTTCAAAACGCCTATAGTGCCTCCAACACCCAACTCTGCATCATCTGGGTGTGGGCTAATAATTAAATAATCCAAGGAATCGCTCATGGTTGAACTCCCGAAGGCTGCTGAACAAGGACGAACAAAGCAGGCTAATCTTGCATATTTTCGCAGAAACCGTTTCAATGTTCATCTAAATAAGTTTTATAAACTTTTGGAGCGTTTAAACAATGAAGTGTGCCATCGTTATTCCTGCTAGATATGCTTCTTCCCGATTACCTGGAAAACCTTTGCTAAAGCAGACAGGTAAATACTTGGTGCAGCATGTTTACGAGCAGGCTAAAAAATCCAAAATTGCTTCACAAGTCATAATCGCTACCGATGACCTTCGGATTCAAGCTGCAGCGCGAAATTTTGGCGCCAATTGCGCTATGACTTTGAAATCGCATCAAAGTGGTACCGATAGGGTTGCTGAAGTTGCTCAAAATCTTGATTGCGACATCTTTCTAAATCTTCAAGGCGATGAGCCATTAATTGATCCAAATTCCATCGATTTGCTTTTTCAGCAATTGATTGAAAGCCCCGATGTGCCGATGGCAACACTCGCAACGCCCATCAATGATGAAAAAGACTGGATGAATCCAAATTGCGTGAAAGTGGTGCAAGATCAGAAGGGTAGGGCGCTTTATTTCAGTCGCAGCCCAATTCCATATGTCCGAGATGGAAAGCCTGATTTTACGCAAAGGCCTTCGCCTTTTTTGCTTCACATTGGTATGTATGCCTATCGCAGGTCATTTTTAATGCAAATGGCAAAAATTCCGATGCATCCGTTCGAAAAACTTGAAAAACTTGAACAATTGAGGGTTTTAGGTGCAGGTTTCTCGATAAACCTTGGAATTGTTGAAGAGAGAACCATGGGCGTTGACACCCGCGAAGATTACGAAAAATTTATCTCAGATTATAGGCGTTTCCAGCGCTTAAACGCTGCTTAAAACTTTATCCAACATTATTCTGGATTTTACAGCGATTGGGTCGTATAAATCCACGCATGGAACATTTTTTGCTTTATGCGGATGTTCTTGTTCTTTATGGATTTAGATCGCGAGAGAAGCCAGAATGGCAAAACATATTTTTGTAACCGGTGGTGTTGTTAGTTCCCTTGGTAAAGGCCTTACTTGTGCCTCGATTGGTATGCTCCTCGAGCATCGTGGCCTTCGAGTCAGGTTGCAAAAATTTGACCCTTATATAAATGTTGATCCTGGCACCATGAGCCCTTATCAGCATGGCGAAGTTTATGTTTTAGATGATGGTGCCGAAACAGATCTCGATCTGGGGCATTACGAGCGCTTTACCAATGCTCCACTCAGCAGGGATTGTAATTTTACTACAGGTAAGATTTATCTTTCCATTATTGAAAAAGAACGCAGGGGCGATTATCTGGGCCGAACGGTTCAAGTCATTCCTCATGTAACGGATGAAATTAAAAACGCTGTATTAAAATTGGCTACACCCGATGTTGATGTTGTGATTACGGAAATTGGCGGGACGGTGGGCGATATCGAAGGGCTACCATTTTTTGAAGCAATCAGGCAATTTTCCCTTGATGTGGGTAGGAATAACTGCCTTTACATTCATCTTACTTTGGTCCCATATTTGAAAGCCGCGGGTGAGGCAAAATCTAAACCAACGCAGCATAGTGTTGGCCTACTCAGGCAGATTGGTATCCAGCCTGATGTTTTAATTTGTCGTACCGAGCGCGAAATGCCCAAGGATATGCCCGAAAAAATAGCTCTCTTTTGTAATGTCGAAACCAGGGCAGTAATTGAAGAGCGTGATAAAGAATTTAGTATTTACGAAGTGCCATTAAGTTTAGTTGAAAATAAGCTTGATGAATTGATTGTTGAAAAGCTTTCTTTGAAAGCTAAGCCATTGGACATTTCTGACTGGACCTCAATGATTCAGCGCCTGCGTAACCCCAAGCGCGAAGTCACCATTGCTGTCGTTGGCAAATACATTCGCCATAACGATGCCTATAAATCGATTTACGAATCACTTGATCATGCCGGTATTGCTAATACCACCAAGGTCATTATTCGAAAAATTGAAGGTGAGGATATCGAATTACATGGTGCAGAAAGTCAGCTAGAAGGCGTTGACGGAATTCTTGTTCCTGGTGGTTTTGGTTATAGGGGTGTTCCCGGGAAAATCGAAGCGATCCGGGTTGCCCGCGAGAAGAATATACCCTTTTTTGGTATCTGCTTAGGGCTTCAATGCGCAGTGATCGAGTTTGGTAGAAATGTTCTTAAGCTTGAAGACCCAAACACAACTGAAATCGATAAGAATTGCAAAAGTCCCGTGGTTTGTCTGCTTGATGATCAATACAGCATCACAGATATGGGCGGAACCATGCGATTGGGAACCTATCCTTGCAAGTTAAAGGAAGGATCCAAGGCTTATAGTGCTTATGGTGCCGCTGTTGTTCACGAAAGGCACAGGCATCGATATGAATTCAATAATAAATTTAAAAGCCAATACGAGAAGCATGGCATGGTGTTTTCCGGTACCAGTCCAGATGGCAATTTGGTTGAGGCCATCGAAATCGCTAATCACCCTTGGTTTTTAGCAGTACAAAGCCATCCTGAATTCAAATCTAAGCCTACCAGTGCGCATCCTTTGTTTCAAGGGTTTGTCAAAGCCTGTGGTGTTTATCAAGAAAACAAAGTTGCTGGCAAAAAATAAACCCTCCCAAAGTTTCCTTTGGAAGGGTTCAATTCATTATAGATAAACTTGGTGATTAATTGGCAGCGGGGTTTAATTCAATTTTCCCTGCATCGGTTACACCATCAGCTTTAATGTTGATTGATACACCAACTTTACCGCCCTTAACCCAGCCAACTTCTTCTTGCCAAGTGACAAGATTATATTCGCCTGCAGGGGCATTCTTCATTTCGAAGTTTCCATCTTTGTCGGTGATAGCAAAGTAAGGGTGATTGAAAACCCTGACCCAAGCGGTCATCCAAGGATGAATATTGCATTCGATTTTAGTGGGTGCAGCAGCAGCGCCCCAACCTTCCACTTTTATTTCTTTTCCTGCGGGAATAAGAAGATTTTGACTGGGGTTGTTTCCAGTGCTGATGATGTTGACATTATGGTTAACGGGGGAACTGTTCTTGGTTAAAAGCACTTGTCCAGCTCGCATTCCAAGTACATGGGGTTCGTAAACGCAGCAAGGTTGATCAAGAACAACATCCTTTTGTTTAACTTCTTGCAAAGAAGGATGAATTGGAATTTGAGCCTTAGGGTTTTTGCTATCAACCAACCAAACCATTACCCAACGCACGCCTTTGCTTTTAGGATCGACTACAAACTTTTCCGAAAGGATGTCGCCTTTGGATAGGCAGTGCTGCTCATCTTTGTTCACTTTAAGTTTTTCAGGGGTAGGGTTAGCGCCCGCAAACACTACTTGACCTTTGATCGTGCCCCAAGTTTGTGCAAATGATACATCTGCTGATGCAGCAAAAACAGAAGTTAAAAAGGTAAAAAAGAAGCCCATTCTGGCAATCGATTTCATGTTAGTTCCTTGAAGCTACGGGTAGGTAAATATCCACATGGATCACAATCACAGCACTGGCATTATTGTAATAGAGTTTAAGACCAATTCCAAGTTAGTTTTTCCACTTGTTTAAACACTACCAATTCAAAGGGAGTTTTTAATGTTTTTGGCGTTGACCGGAGTTATTAGCGATTTTTCAGTAATGATGCCCGTAATCAAATGGGCAGGGCTTACATCAAAGGCCGGGTTGTAAACAGAAACACCCGTGGGAGCAACCTGTTTCCCGAAGGGTTCGGTGATTTCTCTGGGGTTTCGTTGTTCAATCGGGATTCCAGATCCATCCTCAATTGAAAGATCAAAGGTGCTTGATGGGGCAGCCACATAAAAAGGTATTTTGTGAGCATGAGCAAGAACAGAAAGCCCGTAAGTTCCAATCTTGTTTGCGGAATCGCCATTGGCTGCGATACGATCAGCTCCTACGATCACCATGTTGATTTTGCCTTCTTTCATGACTTGTGCAGCCATGCTGTCGCAAATAAGTGTAGCAGGAATGCCCGCTTGTAATAATTCCCAAGAGGTCAGACGAGCGCCTTGCATAAGTGGCCTAGTTTCATCGCAGAAAACATGGATGAATTTGCCTTGCTCGTAAGCAGTAAAAATAACAGATAAAGCGGTGCCATACGCAGCCGTTGCAAGGCCACCGGTGTTGCAATGGGTAAGAATGCCAAATCCATCTTGGACAAGATTTGCTCCGATTTTGCCAATGGATTGACACATTGCACGGTCTTCTTTTTCAATCAAGAGTGCCTCTTCAAGCAAAATTGAAAGAATGGTTCGTTGATCGGGCAAATCTGCTATTTCGATAAATTTTCTTTTCATCCGATCGAGAGCCCAGAAAAGATTTACCGCTGTTGGCCTGCTGCTGCGCAGATAACTGTCAGTATCTTCGTAGTGTTTTTTAAGGGAAGCCCCGGAAGGAATATTTTTCAGCCCGACTAAAATCCCCATTGCTGCAGTGATTCCAATTGCAGGTGCACCTCTTACCCTAAGGCTTCGAATCGCTTCGTGAACCGTGGCGATATCCATGCAATCGATGAAACAAACATCAATCGGTAGAAGGGTTTGGTCTAAAAGACGAAGGTGCCCATCGATGCCGCCAATCCATTCCATGGATCTTGGGATGCTGTAATTCTTCATGTTCTCTTACCTTTGAATTTTGTTGGCGAGTCTGTCAAGAATTTGCTGGTGAAGTATGCCGTTGGTTACCAATACATCGGGTGCATAGATGGATTTATTGCCTTTCCAGTCAGAGAATTTGCCGCCTGCTTCTTCAATGAGTGGAATGATAGAAGCAACATCCCAGGCATGTACGCCGTGTTCAATCATTATTTCTCCAGCGCCTTGAGCTACAAGAACGAAGCCATAGAAATCGCCAAAGCCCCGCTGCTTTTCTGTTGCACTAGCAAGTGCAAGAAATTCTTTTTCCATCCCTGCTTTAACAAACCAAGAAATGCTGGAGTAAAATAGTTGTGAAGCGGCCAAAGTGTTGATGGTTGAGACATTGATTTTAATGTCATTGCGAAAAGCGCCCTCGCCTCTAAGAGCCCGATAGGTTTGATTAAGCCCGGGGGCCACAGTGATGCCTGCCAGCATTTCGCCCTTATATTCGAGGCCTAAAAGAGTGGCCCAAATTGGTATCCCGCGGACGAAATTTCGGGTGCCATCGATGGGGTCGATTATCCAGCGATAACCAGAATCGCCAGGTTCATCGTCATACTCTTCGCCAAGGAACCCATCGTGTTTAAAATATTTATTGAGGGAGGAGCGCAGGAATTTTTCGGCTTCTCTGTCTGCGATAGTGACGGGACTTTCATCGTTTTTCCATTCAATATCGAGGGCGGTTTCGTAGTACCCCATCGCAATTTTTGCCGCCTTTTGGGCAAGCTCTATTCCCGCATCGTACCGGGATTTTAAATCATTACTCAATCGAATCGCTCCATGTTACTTTTTAGGTGTAAATCGAAACTTGACAGTATTGGGCGTTTCATCAGGTGGCATCTCATAAGGCAATGCCTTAAGAAATTCTACTAAATCTTCTTTTTCGGAAAGAGAAAGATGGCTCGTTTTTCCATGCTTGTCTTTTAAATTCTGGGTTGTGAGCACTTCCATAAGGGTTTTGGCTTTGCCGTGGTGAAGGTAGGGTGCACTGCGGTAAATCCCTAGCAAAGTTGGTGTATCGTACTGAGGCCCCATTTTTTCAGATGGGTCATCATTGCCTGTTCCCACATCATGGATTTTTCCTTTGGCTCCAAGTTGACTGTCAGAATAATAGGGGCCAGAATGGCATGAAGCGCAGGCTACTTGATTGTTAAAGAACAAAGCCTTGCCGCGCTCTGCTTGTTTCGAAAGTTTGCCCGGGGCCTCGATATGGGGCGAAAGAGTAAAACCAAAAGAGTTGGAGTAAATTGCGAGCGCATCAAGCTCTGCAGACTTCCCTGAAAGTTTCTCTTTGAGTTCGGTTTTTTCAAACCCGTTTTTAGGAGTGAGCGCCCCTCTCGTTAGGCCGTACCCACGCATCAACTTACCTCGAATCGTGTATTCGAAATCTTGAACTTCATCCCGATCTGCAGACCAATGCAACGGGTGGGTGTGCGCCAATCCAGCCATGGGTGGAGTTTTTCGTAACCCTTCAGGGTTGTCCCAAATTCTGCCATCAGAATTGCCATCAGGATGGCACGAGAAGCATGCTACCCATCTGCGCGAAGTCATTGGAGAAAGTGAGGTGGCGAAAAGGATTTTGCCTAGTACCCACTCCGGGCTTTTAGGTGGGTCGCAAGATTTCATGCTTGCCAGTTTTGTCATGGTGGTTGGGTCATGAATGGTTACATCGAATTGCAACGCGTTGTAAACATAAACTTCTTTACCATTAGGGTTCACGCGGATGGCCCGTGGGTTTACTCCAAGTCTTACTGCAGTTCCAACCCTCTGAATTTCAGAATAATCATCATCCATTACCTTGCAGATATTCATATCGTTGGTGCCAGAATAAATTACATAAAGGGTTTTTCCATCGGGTGAAACAGCTGTTTCCCAAGGAGTTGCAACCACATAGACACCATTGAATGTATCCATTGCAACCGTCATGCGTCTTGTTTTGTCTGGCAAACCTGAAGTGTCGCAAATAGTAAATTCAGGAAAAATAGAGCCATCCGCATCAATGATGTGGGTTCTAGAACGAATGTGGGGATAATAAACTTTGGGCCTAGTAGGATGAACGGTGATTTGACGGGCTAAATTGTCATCTTCTCGGCCTTTCCAACGATCAACCCTTTTACCCGTTGCAATTTCAATTTTATTAACTGAGGCAGTATAAAATTCAGTTACAAATAAGTTCTTTTCATCGGGGGATAATGCAATTCCTCGGGTCATTATTCCTGCATCGAATAGTTGGGTAACTTTGAAGTCTGCAGTATTGATTTCAGAAATCTTCCCCGGGTATTCATGGCTAACATAAAGTTTTTTGCCGTCCATGGTGGAAACTATCCCGTAGGGCTCATCTTCAGTTGTGATGGTTTTTACCACGGATAATTTTTCGCAATCAATGATCACTACCTTGTCTTCTGAATAAAGCGTGACTGCAAGGAGAGCGCTTTTCCCTATCCATGTGACCCCTTCAGGTTTTGTGCCAACCGGGATTTCTGCAATGGGTTTTCTCGATTGAACATCAAATACAGTTACGGTTCCACTGTCGGTATTCGCAACCGCTATTCTTTTGCCGTCCTGCGAAACATCCATAAGGCTGTTGGATTGGCCCGCTCTGAGTTGATTTAGATTTAATAAAGCTAAGGTTAAAATAGCTAAGAGCAGGGGATGCATTTTCCAGATTAACATTTTAAAGTCTCCGTTTAATATTTTCGGGTAAACCAATTATCTTTGAAAACTTGCGCGAGGGCAATCAACTATTTAAAATCTTGTGGAGCTTTGCTTTTTTTGAACAAACGCGATAAACATGCCTCTCAACTAAAGCCATGTAAAGATGGGTAGTATGCGTTCTTTTGTAGTTGCCCATTTTATTGCTTACAAGCCACAAAAGCTTTATTTTCATCATAAGCGGCATTCTTGTTAAATTCTTCCCAAATATAATCCGATGAATTATTGGATACCTTTTTGTCTTTAAAAGGCTTTAGGCGTTCAAGTGTAGTGATTAAGTTTCAGGAGTTTGGATTTAGCCAAGCACTGAAGTTTCTCGTCGCTTCTAGTCGCGAGGTTGGAATGAAAGCATTGAAGATTTTGTTTTTGAGTTTGGGAATTCTTGGAATACTTGGAAATCGAAGCTGGGGGCAAGATCCCTCTGCGGGGTATGGCACTCCAACTCCAAGTTCCATTGGGAACTTGAATGATTCTGATAACCAAAGCCCGACCATAAATCCTACTCGGGCAACCCTCTCGGAATGGATTCTATATCCAAGAGATGCCGGTTGTTGTGGCCCAACAGGAAAATGCAAATCCGGGCCCATTCTTCTTGAAACCTATTTTAGGACAGGACCAGAATTTACCGTGGGCGGTGGAAATTATAACAGTGTATTGCAGACAGGTTGGAATATTGGCGGTGGTGCTCGCTCGTTATTCTTTAATGCCGACGCAGACCAAGCTTGGGTTGTCGATCTTGGTATTTCAAACACACATTACAACAGCAATAATCGAGAACAGAATATTCAACTTTTTAACCTACCTTATCTTGATCGAAGTGGGGAGTTTGGTATCGGTGTTAATAGATCAATCACACTTAATCCCACAGTTGGTATTATCTCTTTGAATACCACTTTTGTTAACTTGTCGGGTGGGAAAGAATATTACCTCCGAGGTGATGCGTTTAATAAAGATAACTCTTGGCGAATTGGTGGCGATGTTGGTGGTAGATATGGTTCGGCAAAAACTGAATTTGTTGGATTTCCAAACTTGAAAGACACTGTTGGTGCTGTATTTCTTTCGATCCATTCTGATTTGCAAATACCTTTTGGAAAGGTCAATTTGATTGCAGGTCTTAGGTTGGAGTGGGATTACATTTGGAGTGATATTCTGCAAAGCCAGAACAACAGCGATTTATCTAATATTTCATTGCTTTATAACGGTGGGATTCAATTCTAATTTAGGTTCTCAACAATTTAAGCTCAGGCAGCAATCGCAGCCTGAGCTTTTTTGTTTTTAATAAAGTTAATTATTTCAATTGCACCTTTTTCGGATGCGCCTGCTGAAATGATTGCGGCCTTCAATACGCCTAATTCTTGTGCTAATGCATTGCGTTTTTCTGGAAATTTTACCCATTCACTTAGTTGATTGAATACCCACTTTGAACTGCAATAATAACCAAATCGTTCAGGAAAAAGCTCTTTCCCTGCCAGCAAATTTACCAGGGTGATGTAGGGTGTATTCTTAAGTATGCGGGCAGCAATCGACATCAGTGGCGATGTCTGAAAAATAATGACTGAAGGGGTTTGCGCTGCCAGAAGTTCCAGGCTTACCGATCCGGAAACCGAGGCGCAGGCATAAGCCATGTTCATGATTTCAGGTGTTTTTCTTGTATGAACTTCGATTGGAAGATTGGTGTTTTTGATTTTGTTGAGAATGGTTGTTTTGTGGGCTTCAGAAAATGCTGCAACCAGAAATCTTGTTTCCGGATGTTGTTTGTTGAGGAGTGTTGCTGCTCTAAATAGGGTTTCAAAATTACTTGCAACTTCTTGGTTTCGTGAGCCGGGAAGAAGCCCGATTGCCAATCCAGGTTTTGATTTTTCTTCTGCTATAAAATCTTCATCAAGTTTTTGGTTTAGGATCTGATCGTAAAACGGGTGACCTATAAGCTTGGCAGGAACATTGTTCTGTTTGAACCATGTTTCTTCAAACGGGAAATTGCAGAGTACGAGGTCGGTAAGCCTTCGCATCTTTTTCACTCGCCACGAGGCCCATGCCCATATTTGCGGTGGTACAAAATAGATGACTGGTATGCCTAGCTTTTTGGCAGCGGCAGCAAGGTGCCAGTGAAATCCTGGGTAATCAATTAGTACTAAAACATCTGGCTTATATCTTACAAAATGATCAATTGCTAGTTGCAGGATTTTTTTGAATTGCGGGTAGGCTTTCAACGCTTGATACAATCCCATCACAGCAAAATCTGCCAAGGGATAAATTAGCTTGCAGTTTGCTTCTTGCATCTTGCTGCCACCAAACCCAAATAATTCGATTGCCGGGTTGTGAGCTAACAGTGCCTTGGCAAGATTGCTGCCATGCAAATCACCGCTTGGTTCGCCGGCACTTATAAAAATGTTCATGACTTCCGCTCTTGTTCTGGAGAACTACACTCCAGCACAAGAATAATGATTTAGCTGCATCGGGGGCAAGAGGGGTTCCCTAGAGGGTAAAATCCCTAGTGTTCGATTTGCATCCAATCTGGGGCAGTGATTTCATAGGGGGAGTAAAAGTCATCGATTTCAATGTCCAAGACATCGAATCCTTCGTTAAGGAGTTTTGTTTTGAGGGGGCTAGCAAGTTCTGGCAAGATAGCGTACTTTCGGCTCAGAATTTCTGCATGATTTTCAAATTCACTGCATTCTGCATATACTTTTTCGAATTCTTCTAGGTTTTGTCTCAGCATTTGGGTCCAAAATAGGCTCAGCCTTTGAGAAAAGGTATTTTCGCTTTCCTCTTTTTTTGAACACACGGTAACAAGAATATATTCTTTCATGGCATCATACTTTTTCTGTTGGTAAAATTCTTTCTTACTTACGTTATTTATAC
>CAXNFS010000077.1:0-11148 GCA_964201235.1 Gemmataceae bacterium
CAGCCCGGACATTGATCTTCGGGTATTTTTCGAAAAGCGTTTTCTGTTCTGGTGTGCGTTTTGCTTCTGGTGTTTCAAATGCTTTTTTTACTGGTTCATGCAACTCTGCTGGAATCTTTTGTAGCTCTTTTTCGAAAATCACTTTGATAGTACTGCTGGTGTCTGCTTGTAGTTTAGTTGCAAGTTCTTGTGCGACTTTTTCAATCTGGGCACTTTTTTCTCTATCAGGTTTGGTCATCAATGCTGCTGTTCGTTCTGCAGGCTTGCGCCATTGGGATGGATTGAATGCGGGTTCAAATATTGCCCTAAAGCGGAAATAATCTACCTGGCTAATCGGATCGTATCTATGATCATGGCACTGAGCGCAACCTACCGACAAACCCAACAACCCCGAGCTGATGATCTTGATGGATTCGGTGAAGGTTTGTTCCGCTTCAGCGATTGCCCCACCGCCTGCAGTGATATCTGGGCCACAACGCAAAAACCCTGTTGCAGCAAGAAGTTCCCTTTGTTGAATCGAAAGTTCGTCCCATGGTTTTGGCGCTAGCTCATCCCCTGCAAGTTGTTCGATGATAAACTGATTGAAGGGTTTGTCGTTGTTTAGTGCGCGAATCACATAGTCGCGATAT
Source organism: Gemmataceae bacterium (assembly GCA_964201235.1). Classification (GTDB taxonomy): domain Bacteria; phylum Planctomycetota; class Planctomycetia; order Gemmatales; family Gemmataceae; genus UBA969. The sequence goes on from CAXNFS010000077.1 coordinate 630, forward strand.
TTGTAAATGTGGGGCCTGAGGGAATCATTGGGGGAATCACCCTCGGTATCTGCATAACCTGCAACATCAAGCCAGTGCCTAGCCCATCTTTCCCCATACGCTGGAGATGCGAGTAGTTCATCTATAAGTGTTTCGTAGGCATTTGGTGCAGTGTTTTTCTCGAAGCGTTCCACTTGATCAATCGTTGGGGGTAATCCTGTTAGGTCGAGGTAAGCCCTGCGAATCAGAGTTCGCTTATCTGCCTCTGGGTTGAAACCCAGTTTTTTTTGTTGAAGCTTTGTCAGGATGAATGCATCTAGTGGAGCCAGCTTTTTTTGATTAAGGGTGATGTCTGGCACCTTTGGTTCTATTAATGGTTTATAGAACCAATAATTGCGCTCTTCCTCGGTAATACCAATTCCTGGTGGAAGACTGTCGGGTTCGGCCCTTAGAGTTGGTGCACCGTTTTTAAGCCATCGCTCTATGAGAGCGATTTTTTCTGGGGGCACCTTTTTTTCGCTTGGGGGCATCTCGCCCGATTTGATTCTTTGTAATAGATGGCTTTGCTCGGGGTGATTCTCTTTGATTGAAGCACCAGATTTTCCACCTTTAATCGCTAGTTTCTTTAGTCTTAAGTCTAAGCCACCCTTGGGCTTTTCTGTCGCTCCATGGCAATCAAAACAGTATGCCTTGAAAATTGGCCTGATATCTTCTTCGAAAGTTACCCGTTGCGGACTTTCTGTTCCTAATACCAAGGCGAAAATAAGAATTTCAAAAGCGGGAAGCATTGGCGTGGTTAACCTAAGGTGACCTTTAATTAATCTAACTAATTATGTTCTTTACTAGACAAAAGCGCAACCTTTTAAGCACGCTTTTGGTATTTTCTTTCATGGATAGACTTTTAACTGTAATCTAATGCAACCTGATTAGTTACGAATTATTCATCGAGGTTCACAATGTTGCAATTTTCTTTCTTGTTGTTACTTGCGCTATCCCCTGTTGGATTTGAATCCGCTAAAGTCACCGGCCCTTGGGATGTCCCTGCCTTGCAAAAGGCAAAGGTTGAACCCTCGTGGGCTGAAACTAGTAATGGGGTTAAGCAAGTTTATTACCCGGGGGAAAACTATAAGGGCAAACCTACTAAGATTTTCGCCTACTACGGCAAACCAGAAGGGCAGGGGCCTTTTCCTGCGATGCTTTTGGTGCATGGCGGCGGAGGCAAGGCTTTTTCTGATTGGGTTAAACATTGGAATAAACGTGGCTATTGCGCTTTAGCAATGGATCTTGCAGGAAATGGACCCAATGGAAGGCTGCCTGATGGTGGGCCTGGTCAAGGTGATGAAGAAAAATTCCTAGATTTCAAAGTGGATAATACTAAAGATATGTGGACTTACCATGCCGTTGCTGCGGTTCTTCGCGGCCATTCTATGATCGCTTCGTTTCCTGAGGTTGATCGGAATAAAGTTGCAGTTACTGGAATAAGTTGGGGCGGTTATTTAACCTGCATCATTGCTGGGTTGGATGATCGATTGAAAGCTGCAGTACCTGTTTACGGTTGTGGCTACCTGCATGAAAACAGCGTTTGGAAAGAAAACCGATTAGACAAAATGGAAGTTGCAAGAAGAGAAAATTGGGTTCGTAACTTTGATCCTTCCTCTTACTTGGCTAATGTGGTTTGCCCAATCATGTTTGTTAACGGCACCAACGATTTTGCCTACCCGCTAGATAGTTACAAGAAGTGTTACGATCTGGTTAAAGAAAATAAAACACTTTGTATCAAAGTGCGAATGCCTCATGGGCATATCTGGACTTTTAAAGAAGTGGATGCCTTTATTGACAGCCAATTGAAGGCTGCGAAGCCTCTTGCCAAAGTTGATGCTTTGAAAGTAATAGATGGATCAGCTTTTGTGAAGGTTCACCATGCCGTACCGATTAAAAAAGCCATGCTTCATTTTGCCACGAACGAGGGGCCTTGGCAAAAACGATTGTGGGAAACTATCCCTGCGACGATTTCAAACGATGTTGTAAGTGCTTCAAATGATGTTGTTAGTGCTAAGCTTCCTGTGGGCAAACCGATTGTTTTTTATATTTCGATAATCGATGAGCGGGATTATGAAGTTTCTTCAAATCACCTAACTATGCCATTGCCAACAGTTAAATAGGTGAGGGTTTTAACAATCCAGAGGGATGGGTAAGATTAAACTGTTTAGATAATGGTTGTTATGGCTTTCACCTCGATTTAGGGTTGGGATTTAGCGGAAAATAGTTGCCCTGATTCATTCCCTATGTTATCGATATAATATAGCCTTCGTTAATTCCCGCCTTGTATATCCGCCAGGAGGCCTTGGTGTTTTCTGCACTTACTCTATTATTGTTTTCTTTGACATCACAACAGGGCGATGTTGTTTACCCAATTCCAGCTTCAATCAGCCTTACCACACCCAATTCATATGCCACTCTTATAGTGGAAAGTAAAAATAAAAATGGTTTGATCACAGATCTTACCGATGAAGTTTCAGCCCGTATCGAAAACCCTGAAATTGCAATGATTTTTCAAGGCAGGGTCTACGGGAAAAAAGCAGGTACCACTCGTTTGCTTGTTGATGTTCAAGGTAAACAACTTGTTGTTCCCTTTAGTTTTAATCCAACTCCTATAGCTCTTAGCCCAACTTTTTATCACGACATCGAACCGATCCTTGCCCGACATCAATGCAATTCTTCTGGTTGCCATGGTAAAGCTGAAGGTCAGAACGGGTTTAAGCTTTCAGTGTTTGGCTCTGATCCAGATTTTGATTTCGGTTCTATATTTCTTGAAAGTCGCGGTCGAAGGGTGATGACCGAATCTCCCGCTAATAGTTTGTTTGTACGGAAAATGTCTGGGATGATTTCGCATGGCGGTGGGGCCCGCATTCCAGATAACAATCCTGATTATCAAACGGTTATCAATTGGATCAAAGGTGGTGCACCTAAAACTAATGATGCGATCCCCGATGTTGTTGGTATCGAAGTGCAGCCTCCTTTTCGAATTATAAAAGGTGGATCCAAACAAAGGCTCACTGTTTTTGCAACTTTAAAAGATGGCACCCGAAAAGAAGTTACTTCACATGCCCGGTTCTTTTCAAACCACGAAGCTCTTGCTGCGGTGGATATTCATGGCACTGTTTCCACCAATGAAATCCCGGGTGAAGCAGTCATTCTTGTTACCTATCGCAATAAGACTTCTGTTTTTAGAGCAATCCTCCCCGCAGTTCATCCGTACACAGCAGGTAAAAAGTATTCTGATGAAAACTGGATAGATCAGTTGATTCAAACAAAATTAGATACGCTTCGAATTCCTGCATCGCCTCTTTCTAAGGACGAGGAATTTGTAAGAAGGGTGTTTCTTGATATTACAGGTACGCTCCCTAATTCTTCTGATTTAAAAGCTTTTCTTGCAAATACCAGTGCAGATAAGAGAAGTAAGTTGGTTCAAGATCTTCTTAATAAGCCAGCTTATTCAGATTATAGCGCCCTTGTTTGGAGTGATCTTCTTCGGGTTGACCGACAGGCCCTTGGTACTAAACAGGCTTATGCTTATTATCGCTGGCTTAAGAATTCGTTCAGTGAAAATAAGCCTTTAGATAAGTTGGCATTCGAACTTCTTTCTGCGCAAGGATACTTGGATGAACATCCAGAGGGTTCGTTTTATAAAGTTGTAAAAAGCCCCGGTGAGCTTTCGAGTTCCTTTGCCCAGATCTTTTTGGGCGTTAGAATTGCTTGCGCTGAATGCCATCATCATCCCTTTGATAAATGGACTCAGGCTGATTACCTTGGCATGCAATCTTTCTTTACTGGGGTGCGCTCTAAGAACGCTGGCAAAAGAGAAATCTTGGTTGGTGATAATACCTCGCCTGGCAGCAATGCTCGATACAAAGAAAAAGTATTCGCACATGCTTTGGGTCAATCACTTCCAGAAGTGCAACCCAAGGGTGATGCTAGGCAGTTGTTTGCACAATGGGTGATAAGCCCTGAAAATCAATGGTTCGCAAGGAATGCTGCTAATCGAATCTGGGCCCATTTGTTTGGCCATGGCCTTGTAGAGCCTATTGATGATTTTCGAGACACCAACCCCGCAAGCCATCCCGAACTTCTTGTAAAACTTGCCAACTACCTAATTGAAAACAAGTATGATGCTAAAGCACTTATTAAATTAATCACCTCATCTGAAACCTATCAGCGAGCTTCCACACCTGTACCTGGTAATGAATCCGATGAGTGGAACTATTCTAGATTTCTGTTGAAATCTATGCCTGCTGAAGTTTTGTTTGATGCCATCTCTCAAACTACCGGAGTACCAGGCGATTTCGAAGGCTACCCAACAGGAACCCGGGCTATTCAATTGTGGGACTCTAGATATCAGGATTACTTCCTGAAAGTTCATGGCAGACCATTGCGAGTGTCTTCCTGCTCTTGTGAAAGGCAGAAGGAACCAGGTATTGCGCAAGTTCTTCATGAACTAAACTCCCCCGAGTTGCATCGAAAGCTAAGTCATGAACAAGGTAAAATAGCCCGATTGATTGCAGGCAAATCAACGCAAAAAGAAATCGTTGAAGAATTGTTCCTTTCCTATTTCTCACGATTCCCAGATAAGAGTGAGCTTGAACTTGCAAACGAAGTTCTCGCAAAAGCAAAAGACGCAACATCAAAACGCGAAGCTTTGGAAGATCTTGCCTGGGGCATGATGAATTCCCTTGAGTTCCTATTTAATCATTAAGAACATGGTGCATGCATGAATAATAAAAGTTATTGTGATGGCAAAACCAGACGAGATATTTTGCGCCTCGGAGTAGCTGGCGTTCTTGGGCACTCCTTTTCCCTCCCTAATCTTTTCGCCAATGATCAGACTTCTAAATCGCAGAAATCTCTCATCTATGTTTTTCTGCATGGTGGGTTAAGCACCATCGATACCTTTGATATGAAACCCGATGCCCCTGCAGAATATCGGGGCGAATTCAAACAGGGCGATACCGCAGTACCGGGTATTCGTATCTGTGATCAGTTGCCTTCGATTGGCAAGCAGATGAATAAATTGAGTTTGATCCGATCGTTTCGCCATAATAATTCGGATCATGGGCCTGCGGATCATTACATGCTGACCGGGTATTTCCCGCAGGCTGGGTTCAATGCTGGACTTAGCCCAAATAATCACAGGCCTGGCATCGGATCGATTATTTCTAAGCTCGTTCCTGCAAATCAGGGCGTTCCTCCTTATGTTTGTGTTCCCAAAATGCACCCAAGTTGTGGACCAGCTTATCTTGGCCCCACGGCTTCACCCTTCGTTGTCGAAAGCGACCCCAACTCGCCTTCTTTTCAAGTGCCCGATCTTTCTCCACCACTTGAAATTCGTGCTGATAGGCTTGATTCACGAAAGCATATCCTTGAACGACTTGATCGCTTTAGGGCCACAGGCGAAATGAAGGCTAATCAAGGTGCCAAGAGCGTTTCCACCTTCCAGCAAAAAGCCTTCGATCTCATGACTTCCCCCGAAACGCGAACTGCTTTTCAATTGCAAAAAGAAAAAGATTCTCTTCGTGATGAGTATGGCAGAAACACTCTCGGCCAATCTTGCCTTCTTGCTCGAAGGCTCGTTGAATCGGGCGTTCGTTGTGTCACCATCGACCATAGCAACTGGGATACCCACGATAATAATTTCACTACCTTAAAGCAGGATCTCCTTCCTATTTTTGACAGGGCCATCGCTTCTCTGTTTAAGGATCTTACCGAACGAGGGATGCTCGAAAATACCCTTGTAGTAGTTACTGGCGAATTTGGTCGTACTCCCAAAATTAACAAAAACGCAGGCCGTGATCATTGGGGCCCTGTGTTCACTGTTGCTCTAGGTGGTGGCGGTATAAAAGGCGGTGTTGTCGTTGGGAAAAGCGATGCCAAAGCTGAAAAACCTGCCTCCGATCCCTATGGCCCTGAAGATCTCTTTGCCACTATTTGCCATACGATGGGCATGAATCCTGAACATGAATTTATCACGCCCGATGGCAGGCCCATCATGGCGGTGAATCAAGGCAGGAAAATTGAACCCTTGTTTTGAAAGTTAAACCATGCCTGTTCTTATCCTCAGATATCTTTTGTTGGCGCTTATCTTCGTTGCCTTGCCTTCAATGGCTGATGCCAACCCTCCAACGCTTTCGTATCTTTTTCCTTCAGGTGGCCAGAGGGGGAAAGATGTTCAAGTAAGAGTGGGGGGGCTTTTTCTACATACCAATTCCCAGTTCGAAATCCTTGGGTCAGGCGTATCTCTACAAGCTCCCTTGAAGCGCATTCCTTTTCTTTGGTTTGATGGCCCCCTTCTAACTCTTACCGAATCTCAACAAGCTGAAGATTATCCCAAAGAACTTGCCACAATTGTTCGTATTGATAAAGATGCACCACTTTCAAAAAGGCTTGCCAGAGTTTGGAATTCAGAAGGAGTGCATGGCGGGTGGAAATTTGAACTAGGTGACTTCCCCGAAATCATCGAAAAAGAATCTGAGCATTATCACACCCCAACCTCTATCTCTCTTCCAATCACCATCAACGGCAGAATCTATCCTAAAAATGATTTTGATGATTATCAGATTAAACTAAATAAGGGCGAGACAATCGATGCCTTTGTTTCTGCTGAAAAACTTGGTTCACCTCTTGATGCAAGATTAGAGATTCTAAATTCAAAGGGCGAAATTATTGCGGATAATGATGATGCTTCTGGTGTAGATCCTGCACTTGTTTTTACTGCTCTGGTTGATGATCTTTACCTGGTTCGCATCAGGGAATCTTCGGGCAAGGGTAGCCCTGCTCATGTTTACAGGCTCTCTGTTTCTAAAAATCCAATCATTAAAGCCATCCATCCATTGGGTGCTAAAATTGGTTCCATCACTAAATTCGAAATCGTTGGACCCAACCTTGATTCTTCTTCCATGGAACTTAAAGCCCCAGATCGCATTGGTTATCAGGCTTTTCCTAATTCTAATCTTTTGTTTGATGTTGGTAATGCCACGGAGTATCTTGAAAACACTACCGGCGTTAATTCTTCCATCACTGCTTTTCCCTGTGCTATCAATGGTAAGATTCTAAAAATTGATGAAGTTGACTCTTGGGTGTTGGAACTAGAAGCGGGGCAAAAACTCCAATTTGAATCACGAGGACTCGCTCTGGGTTCCCCTTGCAGGCCTAAATTCTCAATCGCAGATGCCATGGGTAAAGAATTGGTCTCCGCTGTTTCTACTACAGAACTTGATCCGATTTTATTGTTTACCCCTAAAACTAAGGGGAAATACACTTTGAAAATAGTTGAAGAAATACCTGCCCGCGCAGGGAACTCTTTCGCATACAGAGTTCTCATTCATACCGAAACTAGTAAAAAAATTAATCTTCATTTCGTCGAAAACTCACTTACTCTTCTAAGAAATGGCGAAGCAACACTTAACTTGAAACTTGAACGACCTCTAGGGTTTGATTCTAAAGTTGATCTTGCGTTTAGTCCTTTACCAACTGGGATATCGATCATTCCCCCAATTCCATCTTTTGCTAAAGGTGCCAATCAAGTTGCAGTTAAAATCAAAGCAGCGCCCGAAACAAAAATCGATTCTTTTCTCTTTGGTGCCTCGGTTACCATTTCAGACCAACCACCCGTTGTTGCGATTGTTCAATCAAAACCTCAAGATTCTCCAATCGATAAAGTACGGGTTGCAGTTGCGCTGCCGTGTCCTTTTAAAATCGTGGGCGAATACAACATGAAGTGGGGGAGCCGTGGTGGCACCCTTTCCCGTAATTATAAGATTGAACGCTCTGGTTACGATGGTCCGATCACTGTTGAAGTTGCAGATAAACAAGCCAGACATCTCCAAGGAGTTCATGGTGTACCAAAAATCATTCCTGCAGGTGCTAATGAATTTGAATATGCAGTTCAACTTGGCCCTTGGATGGAAATAGGCCGTACCAGTAGAATTTGCGTTGCTGGAGTTGCAACCATTAAAGATCAAGGGATTGATCACATAGTTAGCTACAGTTCTATTAATCCTAATGAGCAAATGATTGCAGTTTTGGAATCAGGCAAACTTGATGTTTCCTGCGCTTCGCCAGATGTTGGTTATGAACCTGGTAAAACAGTTTTGGTTCATCTTGAAATATTTCGAGCCCCGGGATTAATAGGCGATGTTGCCTTTGAAGCTGTATTTCCCGATTGGACGGGTATTAAAAATAGTATAACAATTGTTAAAGCAAATAACAGTAAAGTGGTAATTGAAATTGCCATGCCCGCAAATATTAACGCTGCATTCCCAGTGTTTATCAATTCTAATTTAAAACAGGCAAACTCTTCGCATGAAGCAAGATTGAAACTAGAGTTGATTCCCAAGGCTTCATCTTTTAAATAATAAAGCTCATTTACAAGTTGAATTTTTGTTAATTAAAATAGGCCATTCACACTGGTTATATAAAAGTTACTATTTGAATCCTGCTAATTGAGCCTAAACATTTCTTTAAAGATAAATTAAACCCAGTGCGAATGCCTATATTCATAAATATTATTGTTGCTGTTGGATTTGTTGAACATTAATAACAAGCAACTCTTTCGCCAACACACAACTATTTGATTTCTTTTTTGTAATGTGTCCTCCCAAATGTTTTTCTTTTTTAAAATTTAGAATTATAGAAGCCAAGCAAGCAATTGGTTTTATTTGCACTCTTGGCAAAGTTACAGTGTTTATCCATAGTTCTTTGATTGTTCCCCCCTATTCTTTTTAAACTCTAATCTTTAATAATATTATTGTTGCATATTGCGTGCCAATCCGCTGAGTATTTTTATTGATATCCTTTTTTCTGCAGGAATTGGCCTAAAATTGTTCGTTTTTTATTTAAGTTGGAAAGTGGTTTTTAAAGTCTTGCTTAAGAAATAGGCGCACTGCATCTAAAGTGTTCAATTGTTCTTGTTTGAAATCTTCATGAACTTACAAATACTCCGCCGGTGTTTTTGGGATTGCCGCTATAGAATGAAAAAAGTAGATCTAAAGCGGGTAAGCTGTAGCCGTTTACTTGTGGGCCGCCGCCTGGGCCTGCCCCGGTGAGCAAGTCTGCAATACCATCCCCATTTCCATCGCTAATTCCTACTCTCGCCCCGCCACCAAAGTTTTCGTCATAAGCTAAAAATTGGTTTAGCAACGCTCCTGTGTAAGGGTCCCAAATTGCTACCACCGGCCCACCGCCTTCCCCCGCGCCTGTTGCTACTTCAAATTTTCCATCATTTCCGATATCGCCAATTGCAACAAAAATCCCACCTTTGAAATCTGAAGGATAGGCATACCATTGACTGATTATTTCAAATGTTTTTCCATCGAATACTTTTACATGCGAATTTCCCCCAGAGCCAGTTCCTGTTACTAATTCTGTAAAACCATCCCCATTGATATCAGTTGCTGCGACACTCACACCCCCACTAAAGTTTTCTTGATAAGCAAAAAAGGATCGCAATACATTTAGGGTTAACCCATCAAAAATGTTAACGTGGGGGCCACCGCCGCTTCCAGCCCCGACTACAATGTCCATGGTTCCATCGATGTTAACATCAGCTATTGTTACAAAAATACCTCCTCTAAATGCTGGGTCAAATGCAAAGAATGATTGTAATACCGTGCCTGTTTCGGAATCCATTACCATTATTGCTGGCCCGCCCCCCGGCCCTGCCGCTACAATTGTTTCCATTTTTCCATCATGGTTCATGTCTCCCATTGCGATTCTAAGCTCACCAGAAAACCCGGGAAATGGCATAACTGAATTTATTTGCTTTCCGGTGTCTTGGTCGATTAAATTTACCGTGCTACTTTCGCCAGTTATAAATGAAGAGCTTGATGCAGTTATCATTCGCGGTGGTATAGGTCTGGGGCTAGGCGTTGGGGTAGGAGCAGGGCTAGGCGTTGGGGTAGGTGCAGGGCTAGGCGTTGGGGTAGGAGCAGGGCTAGGAGCAGGGCTAGGTGCAGGGCTAGGTGCAAGTGCAGTGGTATCGACACTCATGGAAAGTTGAGTAGCAGCGGTGTTATTATTGCCCGCTGTATCGGTAAAGGTGTTAGCCAAGACATCGATGGTTGCTGCGGTGAGGCTGTTGGTATTAGGGGTGAAAGTAGCGGTGTAAGAAGTACCGGATCCGGCGAGCGTTCCCAGTGTTCCACCCACTGAAATAATATCAACATCGCTAAAGGTAGAAGAAGATTCACTGAGAGTAAAGGTGATGGTAGCGGTCTCACCAATCTTCAAAGCAGTTTTATTTGAAGCAATCGCAATCGTAGGTGCAACGGTATCCACGGCAACAGAGAGTTGCGTAGCAGCGGTGTTATTATTGCCCGCTGTATCGGTAAAGGTGTTAGCCAAAACATTAATAGTTGCTGGCGTAGTACTGTTATTAGTGGGAGTGAAGGTAGCGGTGTAAGAAGTACCAGACCCTGATAGCGTTCCCAGTGTTCCACCCGCTGAAATAATATCAACATCGCTAAAGGTAGAAGAAGATTCACTGAGA
>CAXNFS010000078.1:0-11105 GCA_964201235.1 Gemmataceae bacterium
GGAAGTGCAAGTGGTTCAGCATTCACCACCCAACCGATCATCACCATCAAAGATGCCTTCGGTAACATCGTAACCAATAGCACTGCTTCGGTTACCATGTCGGTGAATGGTAATGGAACAACGGTGGGAACCACCATCAACACTGTTAATGCTGTTAATGGCGTAGCTACCTTCTCGGGGGTTGGTATCAGCGGCACTGCGGGAACTTCTTACACGCTTACCTTTAATTCTACGGGTTTGACCTCTGCCATTCAGAACATCACACCAACCTTTGGCCTTGCCACCCAGGCAACACTTACCACCAATCCAGCAGGTGCACCTAGTGGTTCAGCATTCACTACTCAACCAGTCATCACCATTAAGGATGCATTTGGCAACACCGTAACCAATAACACTGCTTCCGTCACAATGACTGTAAGCAGCGGCGATAATAAAGCTACCACACTTGGTTCCACCACCATCAACGCTGTTGCTGGCGTAGCTACCTTCTCGGGGGTTGGCATCAGCGGTACCGCTGGAACCCCTTACACGCTTACCTTTACTTCTGGATCTTTCACCGCCACCCAGAGCATTACAGCAACCTTTGGCCTTGCTACCCAGGCAACACTTACCACCCAGGCAGCAGGAAGTGCAAGTGGTTCAGCATTCACTACTCAACCAGTCATCACCATCAAAGATGCCTTCGGTAACATCGTAACCAATAGCACTGCTTCGGTTACCATGACTGTAAGCAGCGGCGATAATAAAGCTACCACGGTTGGAGCTTTCACCATTAATGCAGTTGCAGGCATAGCCACCTTTACCAATGTTGGTATCAGCGGCACCGATAAGACTTCATACACGCTTACCTTTGCCTCTGGAGCTCTCACCGCAACCCAGAACATCACACCAACCTTTGGCCTTGCTACCCAGGCAACGATTACCACACCCGCAGCAGGTGCACCTAGTGGTTTAGCCTTCATCACCCAACCTGTGATCACCATCAATGATACCTTCGGTAATCCCGTAACTAATAGCACTGCTTCTGTCACCATGACCGTAAGCGGTGGCGCATCCACGATAGGCACCACCACCGTCAATGCAGTTGCAGGAATCGCAACCTTTACCAATGTTGGTATCGCCGGCGCCGGTGGAACTTCTTACTCCCTAACCTTTGCTTCTACTGGTTTGAACTCTGCCACCCAGAGCATTACACCTATTTTTGGCCCTACAGTTCAGGTTTCACCCCCAAGTGAGCCTATTCCTTTCCCTCTGGGCATCAGCAGTACCAAAGATCTTGCGATTCTTACTGGCATAAATCCTGCAACGATTTCCGGCTATGTTGCTACCATCGTATGGGGTGATGGCAGCCAAAATAGCGCAGGCACAATTGCTCTATCTCCGAATCAATCAGGGGTATTTCAAGTTTTAGGTACGCATACTTATAGCTCACTTGAATTGTTTAACGGATCGGTCAGCGTTACAAGTGTTTTTGATAATAGAATTTTTTCAAGCAGTTTTAGTGTGGAAGTGTTAACCGCAGCACAAAAAGAAAAAATAAATGATATCAGTGCAGCAGTATTACCACCAGGTGGCAAGACTGCCGACGTTACAATCAGTGGCGTAATTAATTCCTTTTACAAGCAGTCAGCCAACAATTCCAGCCCGGTAATTTTGTTTACTGCTTCCTATGTTAGCAATCCCCAAACCTATACTACTACAGCTCCCGCACAAAGCTTTTTTGATGTCCGGTTGCGCAACCCTGACCCAGGGGCGGTACTTACCCTCACTGCCAACTTTTCCGGTGGCTTGCAGCGGGGCTCCTCTCCCTATATTCAGTTTGCACAAGATACCTCAACTTCCTACCAAAATGTTGTCTCCTCAAATAATCTGGTGGTCATCAATTATATCAATAACACAATTACGGTTTTAATTGATCAAAATAGCTTCCCACTTATTAACAACTTAAGAGGTACGGTTTTTGCAGTGGTTACCGGCACTACTCAGGTATCCGCCAATACTATCACCGTTCTGCCCGCAGCTTTTACTAGCGGCACAGCAGTTGGAATCGCCTGGGGCGCTTCTTCAACTTTGGTGGATGTCGCCACCGCCACCACCGCTTCCAATACTACACTTACCTTCCAGAATTCAAGAAAAACTACTTTATCGCTGGCGCCCTCGCAATCCAAAGGAACAGTTATTTTACGCGCTTCAAATAACGGCAGTACAACCAAAGATGAAGCTAGCAAGGAAACCATCAAGCAATTGACCAACCCCGATATGCTTCAGAGCATTATCCGGGGTACGATTGGCATCGGGCCAGAAGTGATTAGCGGCATGATCAAAAAGATGCTGCCTGAAAATGCGGGTAATTTTTTAAGAGAATGGTCCAAGGTGATTTCCGAAATCAAGGCTGTTTCTAATGATATGATCACCCCCAAAATTTATGCGATTCCCGAAATCAATAAAGGTTCATCCACCGACAAACCCGAAGAATGTGACGATTCTTTGTTGGAAGATGCAGCATTCGAGGATATTTCAAAAATCAGTTCGACTCTTGGCTTGGTGGATGAATCCAGCCCCTATTTAAATGGGGTGTCTTTAGATTCAATGCTTGAGGAACTGGCTTTTTCTGGGGAAATCAACTGGGCCGGCTTGGCGCTTTCAACCCTCACCCTCTCGCAATTCCCCACTTTTTCCAAGGATAAGTCCAAGCGTGTTCGTCCTATCAAGGTTGGCGCCTAGGCAAATATCCCAAACTTTGTAGCCATCTGATTGCTCCATAGCGATTGAGGTGCTACCATTTATGTAGTGGTATGTTTTTTTGCGTTATCGGTGTGATAGAAATACTATGCGTGATCCCTTTTCTTGGTCCATTCCGTTAGGCAGGGTCTTTGGTATCCTCGTTAGGGTGCATATATTGTTCCCTTTGGTTGCGCTCGGTTTAATCATGCGCATCAGCTTTTCTAAGCCTTCACCGCCCGATCATACTTGGCTTGATGCTTTGCAATTGACCATGCTCTGGTTTTTTTCCGTATTCCTGCATGAGTTGGGCCATTGCTTTGGGGCCCGGAAAATGAATGGCGATGCTACCGAAATCATGCTTTGGCCCTTAGGTGGATTAGCGCAGGTTGATATCCCCAAAAATCCCCGGGCGCATTTCATCACCGCTTTATCTGGCCCACTTGTCAACCTTGCACTTTGCTTTTTATGTGCCCTTACGCTTGCATTTATCGGCTCTTCTTTCCAACCGCCTTGGAGCCCCTTCTGGCCACCTTTCCGCATCGATGCCGATGGCACCATGGGCCTTGTTACTTGGGCTGGGTTTCTTGAAGAGACTACTTCTTGGTTTCCTATCTTTCTTTCCAGACTCTTTTTCGTTAACTGGACACTTTTTCTTCTCAATGTTCTTCTGATAGGTTTCCCGCTTGACGGCGGCAGAATGTTGCAAGCTTTTCTTTGGCCCAGAATTGGGTATCGCCAATCGACTATCATGGTGATATTCACAGGGTTTGGTTGCATGTTTCTCGTGGGCTTGTTTGGTATTATTTTTAATGAAGTGATGGTGTTGTGTCTTGCTGTTTACATTTATGTTGCATGCAAGAATGAATGGCAGATTCTGGAAATGGAAACATCTGACTACGAATCTGGGTATGATTTTTCGCAAGGGTATACCAGCTTCGAAAGAGATGACCCGGAAGTTCCTGAAAAACCAAAACTTAGCTGGTGGCAACGATGGAAAAAAGCCCGCACTCTCAAAAAAATCCTTAGCATAATCAAGCAGCAGGAAGACGAAGAAATCCGCATGGATTCTTTGCTTGATAAACTTCATCGTGAGGGGTTTAAATCCCTTACTGAAGAAGAACACCGATTCATGAAGCGTTTCAGTGATCGTTACAAAAACCGTTCCCAGTAATCTTTAATTTGGAGAAATGTTCGGGCTGGTTTATTTAACCAGCTTCGAACCTATTTATTATGGCTGATCTTATCCAACCCAGAACCCTGAAAGGGTTTCGCGATTACCTCCCCTCTCTCATGATTCCCCGCGAGGAAATCTTGCAGAAGGCCCGTACCGTTTATCGATCTTTTGGCTTTGCACCCATCGATACACCCGCCTTGGAATACACCGAAATCCTACTCGGTAAAGGTGGCGCTGAATCCGATAAACTTATCTACCGTTTCAAGGATCATGGCGATCGCGATATTGCTTTACGCTTCGATCTTACCGTGCCTTTCGCACGCTTTGCCGCACAGCATGTCCCCACTCTTGGCACACCTTTCAAGCGTTATCATATGGGCCCTGTTTGGCGTGGCGAAAATACCGCACATGGCCGTTACAGAGAATTCTGGCAGTGCGATTTTGATACCATTGGTACCACCTCGAATTCTTCCGACATCGAAGCTGCACTTGTTATCAACGCATTGCTTGCTGCGATTGGATTTGAGCGCTTCGAAATTCATGTCAACAATCGTTTGATTCTCTCAGGCTTGCTTGAAGAACTTGGCCTTGCGGATAAATCGGTCGCTGTACTGCGCGCTCTTGATAAGCTTCCCAAAGTTGGCATCGAGCCTGTTGTTGAAGAAATGGTGTTGCATGGCGTTGATGCGGAAAAAGGCAGAAAGGTTCTTGAACTTGCAGGTTTTAAAGGCACCAACGAAGAAATCCTCGCCTTTGTCTCGCAAAAGTTTGGCAACAATCCCAAAGCTGCAGATGGGGTAAAAAGGCTAAGCGAATTGCTTATCGTCGCACGCGAGTCAGGCGTCCCTGATGAAAGATTACGCATCGATCTTTCCATTGCCCGCGGTTTAGATTACTACACCGGAACCATCTTTGAAACTTTCCTTTCCGATCTACCTGGTATTGGCAGTATTTGTTCTGGCGGGCGTTACGATAACCTTGCGGGGCTCTACACCAAAATGCCTTTGCCTGGCGTTGGCGCATCCCTTGGATTAGATCGCTTGCTTGCTGCGATGGAAGAACTAAAAATCTTGGGTGGCGTGCAGGCTAGCGCCCCGGTTTTTATCGTTCGTTTTGCTGATACGCCTATCGGAGTTTACGAAAAGCTTGCTGCAACTTTGCGTGCTGCAGGTATTGGTGTCGAGGTTTTTATTGAACCGAAAAAGATAGGCCAGCAATTGCAATATGCTGAGAAGCGCGGATTTCGCTTTGCTCTTATTGCAGGCCCAGATGACTTTGCTTCCAAGAAGTTCAAAATCAAGGAACTTGCTACCAGGCAGGAAGCCGACTACGATGAAGCAATCATTGTTTCCCAGTTGCGTACCATGCTGGGGATTGGCTTGCCCGGATAATTTTCACCCCTCGGCCCAGGAGGGTTTTATGGATCGTGGCAATCACTACGAGTCTGCATTTGAATCGTATTTGCAGGATAACAAGATCTGCTATGTTGCTGTTGATGAGCAACGCAGATCCTGCCTTGGTGGCGAACCGGTAAAAAGCCTAGATTTTATCCTTTACGCAGAATCAGGCGCTCGATTCGTGGTCGATGTAAAGGGGCGAAAGTTTCCTGGCGGTCCTCCCGACAAACCAAAAAAGGTTTGGGAATGCTGGTCAACCATTGATGATGTAGAAGGCCTTGAGCGATGGGCCGGGATGTCGGGCCCAACTTTCCAAGGCTTATTAGTTTTTATTTACGATATCGCTAATGAAGTCAACTTCCCTGAAGATACCGAAGACTTTTGGAAATTCAGGGATAAAAGATATTTGGCACGAGCCGTTTTAATATCTGATTACAGGGCACAGATGCGTGAAAGAAGCCAGAGTTGGCGAACAGTTGATTTGCCAGGCAAAGTTTTTCGCTCTTTGGTTAAGCCTCTTCGATATTTTCTTGAACTTCCTGAAATAGAGGAAGAGTTTGAAACAGACTGGTAACTTTATGAATCGTTGTAAATTTGGTGTGAAGCTCGAATGTTTTGGTGTCCCTTTGCGCAAAGCTCTTTTGCTTGCTGCTCAAGCAGGTGCGCAAGGCGTGCAATTTGATGTCACAGGCGAACTTTCCCCGGATAAACTTTCCGAGTCTGGGCGCAGAGAAATCGCCTATCTCCTCAGATCTTATAACCTTAAGCTTGCTTCTATCTTTTGCCCGCTACGCAACGGGCTCGATGTTGCACTCGATCAGGAACAGCGCATCCTTCATCTTAAAAAAGTAATGGATCTCGGGTTTGATCTCGGCTGCAGCGTGCTTGCCCTTCATGCAGGCCAGATCCCACAAGAAAAAGAAGATAAACGCATTGCTACTTACGCTGAATCGCTTTCTTATTTAGGCGCACATGGCGACCGAATAGGCGTTTCTCTTGCTTTAGAAACAGGGTTAGAATCGGGCAAAGTGTTGCTAGATTTCCTTTCTAAGATTGATTCAGGTGCTTTGGGTGCCTCGCTTAACCCTGGTAATTTAACGATCAATGGCTTTGATCCCCTGCAAGCGGTTCTTGATCTTGGCCCACGAATCAAACTGGTTCACGCGAGAGAATTCCAAAGCAATGGGCCAGGCAGAGCTGCACGCGAAGTACCTCTTGGCCATGGTAATTTTGACTGGAATTCCTTGATGGTTTACCTCGATCAATCCGGCTATCAGGGCTTTTTGATTTCCGAAAAAGAAGAGGGAGATGACAAAGCAGAACAATTGGTTCATGGCCTTCGATTCCTTAAGGCTTTAGGCAATATTGGCTCTTGAATTCTGTTCCCTACTTTGCGATTATCGTTGCATCTAAACTTCATTTCTAATCAGGGGTTTATTATGAATCGTCGAAGCTTTATCGCTACTACTGGCGCAAGTGTCGTTGCTTGGAATGCGTTTGCTGCACCATCCGAAAAAGTAAATATTGGAATTATGGGCGCAGGAGGCAGGGGCACTGCACTTGCAAAATCATTCTCTAAAATTCCGGGTGTGCAGATTGGGTTTATCGCGGACCCAGATTTTAATCGTGCCACCAACGCTGCAGGGGAGGTCGAGAAAATCTCTGGTAAGGCTCCTAAGATCGATAAGGACTTCCGAAAAATCCTTGATGATAAGGATATCGATGTTTTTGTTTGTGCGGCTTGCAACCATTGGCACGCCCCTTCTACTATTCTTGCTGTAAAGGCTGGAAAGCATACTTATGTCGAAAAACCTTGCAGCCATAATCCTCGCGAAGGCGAAATAATGGTTGAAGCTGCTGCTAAGTACAACAAACTTGTGCAGATGGGGAATCAAAGGCGGACTTGGCCTAAGATTCGCGAGGCAGTTGATCTTATTCATAAAGGTGAAATCGGCGAAACCCATCTCGCTCAATCTTGGTATTTAAATAGCAGGCCTTCCATCGGCAAAGGTATTGAAAAGCCTGTGCCCGCTGGCCTAGACTTTGATTTATGGCAAGGCCCTGCCCCCCGCAAAGCTTATAAAGATAACTACCTTCATTACAACTGGCATTGGTTCTGGCACTGGGGCAATGGTGAATTGGGAAATAACGGCATCCATCTGATTGATGTCTGCAGATGGGGACTAGGCGTCGAATTTCCCACTTCCGTCCATTCTTCTGGTGGAAGGTATATGTACAAAGATGATCAGGAAACCCCTGACACCCACATGGTTGAATTTAATTTTAACCAAGGCAAGCATATTCAATGGCTTGGTCTTAGTTGTAACCGTTTACCCGAAGGTAACACCCCTGATATTCTTTTTGTTGGATCTAAAGGAACAATTGCTATCAAAGGTAGCGGTTATATCGTTTATGACTCCAAGGGGAAAGAAACTAAGAAGGCGACTGGCGATGGGGGCGAATCAGAACATCTTGCCAATTTTATTTCAGCGGTTCGTGGTAATGGTAAGTTGAACTCTCCTATCCCAGAGGGGCATAAAAGTACTTTACTTTGCCATTTGGGCAATATTTCCCAGCGGGTGGGCCGAACTCTTAAGTGCGACCCCGTTAATGGGGCTGTTTTGAACGATCCCGAAGCTAAGAAAATGTGGACTAGAGAGTATGAACCTGGTTGGGAGCCAAAGCTTTAGAGTATTTTAAGGATCACTAAACTTAATTTTAGTCATACTATTGTTTGATGAGAATTTATTGTAATTCAAGATTGAATTACTCCGACATTATGATAGACTAGAAATGTTCTGTCTGGCATTGCAAAATGCTGTGCAGGACTCATTTCCCCGGGTTGCTACCTAGAGCGAGCAAGGTCGTTAAACATCTTGTTACGGTTGCAACCCACTCTTATTAAAAATCCGGTCGGTGTTAAAAGTGCTAAGCTAAATAATTAAATCTTCAAGTTGGTCCTTCGAAGCGCATTACGAAGAGTTTCCAAAATCATAGAAATCAAAATGTTTTTAAGTCTTAAAGGTTAGTGGTCTTTTTAATTAAGATGGTACCAAGGTTTGATAGGTTGCTTATTAGAGCGAGGCAAGAAAGATTAGATGGTAATCATCTCGTTACGGTTGCAACCCATGACTATACTATAGGGTACAATTATTAAGTTTTGATTAATGATTGTAAAACAGAGTAAATATTTTGGATAGCAGTCTATATTTTGAAGTCAAAAAGATTAATATTCTGTTTATGAGATGTTTGAGCTGTCAGGAAAATTTAAGATTAAAGTTAATCGAACTTGGGCTTAAAATAGGTCGTTTTGGTCGTTTTGGTCTGAAATCCAGAGAACTAAACTGCATCCCTTTTCGGGGCAACTTGTTTAGTTTGGGTAACCTGGGTTGTTTTAGAAATAATTCTCAAAAAATTCATAAATTTTGTCATTTTAAGTCATCTAAATCGCATTATAGTATATAAGGTAGGTATCAAGTTTATTGAAGCCTTAAAAATTCCTTAGGTTAGTTTGTTGGTTTTTAAGTTTGCACTTCCCCCGGGTTGCTGCCTAGAGCGAGCAAGGTCGTTAAACATCTTGTTACGGTTGCAACCCATTCTTTTCTTAATCCACATACGGGTCTGCGCCCAAATCCTTGAGGATTTCTTGCCTTTGCTTTTCATGAACCAGCAAATCAACGCGTGAAAGATAATGTCTTCTTTCCACCCGATGTTGCGCCAGCTTAAACATGGAAAGATACTTGTTCCATTCACGAATGGTGCCTGAGATTCCTAGATTTTTTAGTTTCATCTGCCTGCCTTGTCCTAACCCTTCCAATAATTCATCATCCAACGATAGGAAAAATTGAGCACTCCCTGGATCTCCCTGACGCCCGGCTCGCCCGGCCAACTGGCGATCGATTCGAATTGATTCGTGCCTTTCTGTTCCTAATACATGCAAACCCCCTGCAGCGATTACTTCTTTGCATGGCTTGATATCTGTTCCTCTCCCAGCCATGTTGGTTGCAATCGTGATCCTTCCAAGTTGGCCAGCTTGTTCGATAATCTTTGCTTCGAGTTCATGATTCTTGGCGTTAAGAACCTGGTGGATCAATCCTGCATCATGAAGTTTCTGGCTTAGTATTTCCGATTTGTCAACGCTCCTGGTTCCGATAAGAACGGAGCGGCCTTCGGTCCTCAGCTTTTGAATTTCATCCACGATTGCATCGAATTTAGCATTTTCATTGGGGTAGACTTTGTCGGGCCATAATTGTCTTAGAATGGGTTTGTTTGTGGGAACACACACCACCCAGATTTTATAAACCCTTCGGATTTCCATTCGGTTTTGCAATGCGGTACCTGTCATGCCACCCAGCTTCTTGTAAAGCCTGAAATAACTTTGAAAGGTTATTTGTGCTGCATGTTCATCACTATGAGTCACCGGTATTTTTTCCTTGGCTTCCACTGCTTGATGAAGCCCATCACGCCAATGCCTATCGGGCATTCTTCTTCCCGTAAATTCATCAATGATCACGATCTTGTTTTTATCAACAAGGTAATGCTGGTTTAATTTAAACCGATAATGCGCTTGAATTGCCTGTTCCATGGCTTCGTGCAACTTGTCGAGGGCATCGCCATGCGGCCCTGAAGGTGGGTTTGAATAGCGGACAAGGTGCTTGCCTAATGCGGTAAGCTCAAGCTTTTGCAATTGCGGATTAAAGATGAAATGCTGACCGGCTTCCATTCTTTGAACTAGATCATCGGCCCATAGGTAAACCACTTGTTCTTCAGGGGTTGCAGGTCGGACTTGCCCGCTGATTATAAGAGGGGTTCTGGCTTCATCGATAAAAATATTATCAGCTTCGTCAACAAGAGCGAAGTGGTGGCCCCGTTGGACAAAGTTGGATGCAGGGGTTGCGTTTCCTGCTAGCCAAGGAGACCAGAACGGAGTTTCGGCACCTTTACCATCGGCTATTTTCAGGCGATCGCGTAAAAAATCGAAGCCATATTCGCTGGCAGTGGCGTAAGTGATATCGCACTTGTATGCATTTTGGCGATCAAGATCCGACATTTGCTGTTGCAGAATACCGGTGGTCATTCCCAAGGCTGCGTATACGGGTTTAAGCCATTCGCCATCGCGGCGCGAAAGATAATCGTTAACGCTTGCAACATGAACGCCTTTTCCTGCCAAGCCATTTAAGAAAGCAGGAAGGCTTGCGACCAAGGTTTTTCCTTCGCCAGTTGCAAGCTCTGCAAGGGCCCCGCCATGAATGACTGCACCAGCAACCAACTGCACATCAAATGGGCGCATGCCTAGAATTCGTTTACTTGCGACGGAAGCGAGGCCAAAAGCTTCGGGAAGCATTTTGTCGAGGGATTCGCCCCCACGAGCACGGCCTTTCATTTTCTTGGATATTTCGAGTATTTCAAAATCGGTGAGTTTATCGAATTCGGATTCCCAATGGCGGATTTTTGGCACCTGCAATGCTGCATATGCCAACCTTCTATCCCAAGGCGAACCAAACCACGATACTAATTGATTTTTCCACTGGGTTCCAAACCGATCTGTACGGTTTAGCGATTCCAATTTGCCAGCGTCATGCTTGGTAGATTCTTCTACTCGATGCGTTGAAGATTGCTCCACGGTCAAACCTCATGTTTTGAAAGCTTATCTTTTAACTAATTATATTGTAATGGAGTTTTAAGAAATGATTAACATAATATCAAATAAAAGAGGCCTTCAGATTGCCAACCACCTCTCCCAATGGTTGACAACCCGAAGGCCAAGAAGGACTAACAAAGGTTCCTTTATTCCAGCCCAACCAACCCGC
>CAXNFS010000079.1:0-10956 GCA_964201235.1 Gemmataceae bacterium
CTTTGTCGGCTTCAACTGCCAGAGCTTTAATGGCTGGTATTTTACCGTACTAGTTTCGCTAAGCTGCCGGGGCCGCAGCGACCTTCTCTGAAAGTGTCGGCAAAGGTTATCTTAAGTCGTCAGCGAGTAAATTAAAACATGTCCAGCGCCATCGGCTGCTGCGAGTAGTTTTCCATCAAGAGAAATTGAAATCGCATTAATCCAAACCCCTCGATCAGCGAACTTACCGAACTCGTGCACGAGTTTGCCATCTTGCAGGGCCCAAATTTTTATTTGTTGATCCCGCCCACACGAAAATAAGTGCTTACCATCCGGATGAAAGGCTAGATCGTTGGTGCCCACAGGATGACCTGCCAGTTCACGGATTTTTTTGCCAGTCGTCGGATCAATCAAAAAGATCTTGCCTTGGTCTTTTTCTGTCTGCGTATTCCCATGCCCTGCCGCAAGCCATTTCCCATCAGGAGAAAAGGCAACAGATGACATTCCTTCCTTGATCTCTTTGCTAAGGTCAAGTTTTGATCGTCCCGACTCGGCATCCCACAAGTGGAAATGCGGAACATAATCTTCCAGCCCTGCTTTAAACCTGATGAATGGTGTATGTTGCGAAGCTGCAACGGTCTTACCGTCGGGCGAAATACCAAGACTGCGAATCCATTGAGTAGCTTGCCAACGCTTTAATTCTTTTGCCGCTGGCAGATCCCACACGATGATCACGCCCTTGTCGTCGCCCGTGACCAAAATCTTGCCGTCAGGAGTCTGCGTTAGGCCAAGTACCCATTCCTTATGATTGGTCAAATTGTGAATCGGTTTTTGAAGGACGACATTAACCTGAATTGGCGGAGGTGGTGTGGGCACTTTTTCTACTTTTTCTACAACGCCACGGGGTACAAAGCCATCGTTGAGAACCACGCTGCCCGGTTCGCCCTGATCGTTAAGCAGATTCCAATATTTGACTGTGTGATCGCTGCTGGCAGAAATCAAAATTTTGCCATCAGGAGTAACTAGAATGCGATTGATTTCGTTGGTATGGCCGACCAATAGCCGCACTGGATCAGGGGTCTTGCCATCGGGGTTGGTAAGATTCCAAATAAGAATATCACCTTTTTTATTCGCTGCTGCTAATTTGTCATTACCAATGAATGCAACTCCGTTGATACCTGCGGTGTTCCAGGGAAGTGTGAAAAGGACTTTGGAATTTGCAAACGATTCAATCATGAAGACCTCTTGAAAATAAGGCGTTTTGAAGGATTTTAACCGATTAGTTCCTGGATCGGTTTAGATCCTTCAGGTGTCGCCCAGATGGGCCGGACCCCGAGGTAATGCTTGGCACGGGGGTTAATTCCCAGAGCTTTGTAAATGGTGGCGAAGTAAGAACCCTCATCGACAGGTTTATCTTCCACCTCGAAGCCGTCGCGATTGCTCGATCCGTAATGTTGTCCTCCTTTAATGCCCCCACCCGCTAGCACGATAGTCCAGGCCCTGCCAAAGTGATCGCGCCCTGCTTGAGCATTGATAGCCGGAGTACGGCCGAACTCGCTCGTCCATACGACGAGCGTATCTTGCAGAAGTCCACGGTCTTGGAGATCTTGAAGCAATGACGACCATGCTGGGTCAAGCACTCCCATATTGGCCTTATGCACAGGAAAATTATCGTTGTGACTGTCGTAGCCATCTTGGCCGATCTCGACAAATGGGACGCCTGCCTCAACAAGCTTAAGAGCGGTGAAGCAACCACGCCCGAATGGCGAGTTCCCATAGCGTTCGCGAGCCTTGCCCCAGTCATTGGCTACATCGAATGTTTTGCGCGCCCGCATCAGGCGGACGGTGCGCAGTTCTGCTTCACGGTGCGAAGAAAACGGGCGAGCAAAATGGTTTTTCGCATGTTGATCTTCCATAAACTTGAGAAGTTCACCACGCCTGTCCTGTACTTCCTGCGGTACCGAGGGATTGGCGAAGGAAGGTAATTTGCCATCCGTGTCGAGTGTGAACGGTTCGTACTGCGGTCCCAAGTATCCCGATCCTGCCGTGCATCCAGGTGATCCCATCTTGATAAAGCTCGGCAGATCGTTATTAGAATTTTCACAGTATTTAGCAATCATTGCTCCAATTTCAGCGTGAGGAAATCGTTCACTTGATGGATAGCATGTGTGCATGTGATAGCCACCGATACCATGGTCGACCGACTTCGTTTTCATGCTGCGAATGATGGCAAGTTTGTCAGCGTGCTGAGCCATCTTTGGCAGGTATTCGCAAATCTCGATGCCATTGACATTTGTCTTGATCGGTCGGAATGGTCCGGCGGTCGGCCTCCCCGGCTTCATATCGAAAGTATCGATCTGGCTAGCTCCCCCTTCCATGTAAAGCATTATGCAGCGTTTTCCGGTTTGCTTGGCTTGGGCGGCAATTGTTTGAGAGTGGAACAACGCACCCCAATTTGCTACGACCATACCACTAGTGGTGACAAGTGTACTCTTAAGCAAACTGCGCCTGCTGAGGTGCTGTTGTCTGTTGCAGTTTACGGATTCAAAGTTTATAGCCATATCATTCTCACTATTTATTTGGATTATCGATATATACCGTGCCATGTTTCTAGCGGTTGAACCGAAACTCTGAACATGAAAAAAGTACCCAAAGTGCTTCCTCCAAGCGTTGACTGGGTAATTTCTTGTCCACAAGTTCTTTTTCTTTCGGATTTAGGTAACTGAGAAACCGATCTCGCTCCATATCAGTAGGCATGCGACTCAGGGCCGACAGAAACATCCGATCGATCTTGGCATTCCAAGTGTCTGTACTTGTCAACAGGTTTTCTGCAAGGTTGCCTTTGCGTGGTTGGCAAACACTGCGTAAGGTGTCGCCATTGTGAAAGAAAAGGTGCTCCGAAAGACTCCCTTGAAAAGTGCCTTGGCCATCAGTTGGTTCACCAAGGTACTTTAGCATATCTTTGCTTGGCACGCTTTTAAGCGCCGATTCTACGCCTAGGCCCGTCGCCACATGTAGCGAAGCCATCAATTCTTCGACGGCCAAGGGTCTAACCCGCGCCCGTTCATAAAATTTAGGAAGCGCATCAGCAACCGGACTGATTTCTGTAACTTGATATGCTGAGCTATTTACGATCTCACGAATCAACCACTTTATGTCAAACTTGCTGTTGATAAACCCTATCTCCATTTTTTTAAGCAACTCTGCAAGATTGGGTTGGTTGTTGGGATTAAAATCATCGACTGGATGGACAAAACCACGACCCATAAATTGAGCCCAAATCCGATTCACTGCTGCTCGCGCAAGATAAGGATTCTCTTTGGCGGTGATCCACTCAACGATTTTCTCGCGTCGGGAAAAGATAGGCTTCGGAGGTATTTCTTTCGGTTTCAACTTTGGTTCCAAAAAATTCTTTGGCAGTTCTGGTTCTATCAAATCTGCACCACCCAGAAACTTTGGTTTAACTGGGTCGCCTCCTTTCTTGGCACCTGGCTTGGCATCTTTGGATGAAATTGTGAAGTTGACATCACCGGTACTCTTTTCGCCTACAACATATTTTTTGTCGTTGTTGGAACCGCTTATCTCCACGACGACAGTCCGAACAAAGAAACTGGTCATGCCATAGAAGTCCCGCTGTGTCCAAATGTCGAAGGGGTGATCATGGCATTTCGCACATTGAAGTTGAGTCCCGAGAAACACCCGCATGACAGTGGTAGTAGTGTCGTCGGCTGAGCCATTAAACTGGGCATAAAACAGATGCGAATCTTCTTCGCTTGCTATGAGCACCTTATGCACAATCCGATCGTACGGTTCATTGTTCTTAAACTGTATCGCTAACCATTTCTGAAACGCTTCCCGATTGCGGGATGTGCCAATGTTCTGCGGGTTGCGTCCTAAAAGATTTAAATCCCAAAGTTGAGCTTGATTCCGCGCAAAACGGGGATCAGCCAAAAGGTTGTCCACAAGTTTTTCACGTTTCTTTGGATCAGTGTCCATGAGAAAAGCTGTAACTTCCCCGTAATTGGGAATCATTCCGATGAGATCGAGATAAACACGCCGTAGAAAAACTGAATCTGTTGAACGATCCGGTATAGCAATTTTTTCTTTGATCCATGCCCCTTTTATTTCTTGATCAATAGTGTTGCGCAAGGGTTCGCTTTGGGCGATTGCAGTACCAAGGAAAAAGAATGGGAGAAAGATAGTCACAGCAAGATTTAGGTATTTACTCATAAATATCCCTTTATCAGCTACTTATGTAATATTTAACCTAGCGGTTGGATTGAAGATCTATTCTTTTTATAATCAACGGTGCTAGCTAGGTACACTCGAATTCGTCGATCACCTATATATTTAACCAACTAACATTAATTAAGTCTATATTATTTTAAAACCAACGCTGATTTTGGCAGCGGTCAAAAAATACAAATAGGGTTTGTCTTTTCGTAGTCGCTGTGCCTTATAGCTTTATTTAGCAAATGTCTAGATCGTTGGCATTTCTTTATTATGCAAAAAGTTCTTTGATAACCTGGCCATGGACATCCGTAAGGCGGTAATCACGACCGGAATAACGATAGGTAAGTTTCTCATGATCAAGGCCCATGAGGTGAAGAATGGTGGCATGAAGGTCGTGAACATGAACTCGATTTTCGACAGCGGACAGCCCAAATTCATCGGTTGCACCATAACTGAAACCGCCTTTGACGCCACCGCCAGCCATCCATACCGTGTACCCATAATGATCGTGATCGCGGCCTTTGGCTCCTTCAGAAGTTGGAGCCCGCCCGAATTCCCCGCCCCACAGAACAAGAGTATCTTCGAGTAAACCTCTACATTTAAGATCTTTTAAAAGTGCTGCGATTCCACGGTCGCATGCTTTTGCAAGTTCTGCATGCCCGTTCACAATGTTTTCGTGCCCCGTATCCCATGCAATATCATACCCGCTTATCGAATGAGAAATTTGGACCACGCGAACACCGTTTTCGATCAGCCTACGGGAGATTAAGCAGCCCTTGGCAAATTCACTATCGCCATAAAGATCGCGTGTTGCCTTGCTTTCTTTGCTGATGTCGAAAACCTCGGGCACCGACATCTGCATGCGGAAAGCCATTTCCATCGATGCAATTGCTGCCTCGAGTTGCTGGTCTTGCTGTCTGCGATCGAGATGCATTTTGTTAAGTTGGCTTAGTAGGTCGGCTTGCTTGCGTTGTTCTGAAGATAGTGAGGAGGGTTTTCCAAGGTCGCGAAGTATAGCATCCGATTTCATCTCGCGGATGTTCACATACGATCCAGCATAGGCGCCTGGCAGGAAGGAGTTGCCCCAATTGGCAACGTTACCACGCGGCTTGGCAACAGGTGACATTGCAACAAAGCCGGGAAGGTTGTTGGTTTCTGCACCAAGGCCATAAACAAGCCAAGACCCCATGCTAGGCCGATTGGGTTGCAATGCGCCCAGATTGGTCATGAGGATTGCGCCTGCATGTTCTGGAATGTCGGTGTGCATCGAGTGAACGAAACAAATGTCATCAACGCATTGGGCGGTCTCGGGGAAAATATCGCTGACCCATTTACCACACTGGCCATATTGTTTGAAGCCAAACGGGGAAGGCATTAGCCCCATTTTGGTGTTGCGTAATGATTTTCTATCAACCAGACCTGGGCGTTCGCCTGCATGTTTTGCAAGCATGGGTTTGTAATCAAAGGTGTCGACTTGCGAAGGGCCACCGGGCATAAAAAGCTGAATGATGCGTTTGGCTTTTGGAGCGAAGTGGGGCCCGCGTGATTCGAATGTTGAAGAAGCTGCACCGGCATTTTTCTCCGAAAGCATGCTTGCCAATCCTATGCCACCAAGGCCAGCACCCATCTTTCGTAATGCTTCACGGCGTGAAATATCACGAAACATTGCGTTCTGATATTCTTTCTGGTGCTGTTGGAATTTCATGGCTCGATTTCCTTTTTACTGCATCTGCAGAAATTCGTGTGTGCTTAGTAGGACCTGTGCATACTTTGGCCAATTTTCAGGATGATCTTTGACAAATGCAAGCCCTGCTTGAATCTCGCGATCTTCGGGCTGCCTGCTGAACAACTTTTCATAAGCGGTGCGAATGCGCACTTCATTACTTTCCAAAGTTTCAAGTGATTTCGCAAGTGCGATACCTCGATTTATCATGAAGGGGTTGTTCATCATGAAAAGATATTGCTGTGGCACAATGGTTGTGGTGCGAGAATCAGCGGTGGCTTGGGCTGCAGGAAAATCGAAGGTTCGAAAAAATGCATCAGATTCAAAACGATCGCCACTACGGCTTATTCTTGCATATAG
Organism: Gemmataceae bacterium; assembly: GCA_964201235.1. Taxonomy (GTDB): domain Bacteria; phylum Planctomycetota; class Planctomycetia; order Gemmatales; family Gemmataceae; genus UBA969. Next base: position 6,296 of record CAXNFS010000079.1, read on the forward strand.
TGATCTGCGATTACTTTCGAGAATTTTTTCAATGGGCGCACCGCCTATAGTGCGATCTAACTCCCCTGTGACTGCAAGTAGGCTATCACGCCAGTTTTCAACTTCAAGTTTGCGTGGGTTCATGCGCCATAGCAGCCGGTTGTCGCCATCGTTTGCAAATTTGGTTGCATCATATGAACTACTCATCTGCCAAGTTGCAGAGAGCATTATTTCGCGGTGGAGCCATTTAAGCGACCAACCGTTTGCCATGAATCGAGCAGCTAGCCAATCTAGAAGTTCTGGGTGGGTAGGTTTTTCGCCCAAGGTTCCGAAGTTTCCGGGCGTACGCACAAGGGCTTCACCAAAGTGCCATTCCCAGACACGATTAACTATAACCCGGGCGGTTAGCGGGTTGTTAGTTTGCACAACTGATTCAGCAAGTTCGCGCCTGCCACTGCCCTCGGTAAATTGTTTGGCATCTACACCTGCAATGATTTGCAGGAACTTGCGAGGGGCCAAATCGCCTTTTTTAGAAAGATCACCTTTAAGGGCAACATGCATGTCTGCATTGCCACTTTCTTTTAAGACATGAATACCGGGGGCTTTGGGTGGTGCTGTTTTCTTGGCGATCTCCACTTCCTGTTTTAATTGATCGATGCGCTTTTGTTCTTCTTGGGTGAACTTTGGTTTTTCTTTTTTTTCAGGGTCTTGAAGTGACTTGGTGAATTGTCTTAATGCCTGTTGCGCAAGTTTAACTTTTTCTTCGTTTGCTTTCTGGGCTTCGATACCTTCTTTTGATGCCAGAGATATTTCGCTGATGGCGGTATTCTTAAAAACCCCAGCAATTGCGTAGTAATCTTTAGTGGTGATGGGATCAAACTTATGATCATGGCAGCGTGCGCAAGCAACGGTTAATCCAAGAAATGCACGAGAAAATGTATCAACTCGATCTGCCAAAGTCTCGGCTTGCGCCTGCAATGTTGCTTCAGGGTCGCCCCCATCCGAGATGTAGGTTGGGCCCACTGCGAAAAAACCAGTTGCAACTGCATCGGCTTCTGGCTTGCGAACATCACCTGCAATTTGTCGAATTACAAACTCATTGTAGGGCATGTCTTCATTTAGGGATTGCACTACCCAATCGCGATAGCGCCAAGCATTGGGTAAATCTGCAGCATCTAAAAATCCCCCAAGGCCATCACTGTATCTAGCGACATCCAGCCAATGGCGTGCCCATCGTTCACCATAATGTTTTGAACGCAACAACTCGTCAACTATTCTAGCAAGGGAATCGGGCTTTGCATCGTTTATATAAGCCTTCACTTGTTCAGGGGTTGGCGGTATGCCGATGAGATCCAGATATGCCCTGCGAATCAAAATGTGTTTTTCTGCACTAGGGTTGGGCATCATTTTTGCTGCTTCAAGTCGTGCCATAACAAAGCGATCAATGTTACCTTTGGCCCACTTCGTATTTTTTACTTCTGGTGGATCGATTGGTGTAATGGGTTTGAATGACCAATGTTCGCGCCGAAACTTTTCCCAATCATAACCGGCCGACTTACTACTTTTTGCTACTGCATTCGAATCTGAACCCGGCCAAGGGGCACCGATCTCCACCCATTTTGTCAACGCTGCAATTTCTGTATCTGTCAGCTTTTGTTTAGGTGGCATCGCAGTATTTGTATCTTTGTATCGAATTGCTTTTACGAGAAGGCTTTTCTCGGGATTACCAAGAACGATTGCAGGGCTGGTGTCGCCACCTTTGAGAATTCCTTCCCGGCTGGTAAGACGAAGTCCACCTTTGATAGATTTTTCGTTTTCGCCATGGCAACGAAAACAGTTTTTTACTAATACTGGTCTTACTTTGTTTTCGAAGAACTCGATTTGAGCTGCACTGACCACCGGAGTTTTTGAACCATCCGTGTCGGTTGATTTTTCGGGTTGAGTCGCAATCAAGGCTGAAACGATGGATCCGAAAAACAGAAGACTTACAAACGATTGTTTCATCGGTACAAACAACTCTTTTGCTATTAAAATGGCAGGTAACTTTTGTTGAAACATTCAATCTTCAAAAAAGTTAGTTCATTAATCTTAAAATACCTCCTAGGAAATACAACCTTAATCCCAGCTAAAATGGCCTTTGTGCTCATAATTTATGATTGGTTTGTAATGCCCTTTTAACTTCCTGTGGGTACGCAGCGGAAAATTGCGACGCCATTGGATACGATGTTTTCAGTGAAGTTGGCCATCGTACCGCTTGCAACAAAATTTCGTACTGTGGAATAAGCGCTAGCAGTGTAATTGGCTGTGGGAACTTTTCGATAATCATTATACCTGAATAGAGAGTAGGACTTTCCCACAACTAGACCATTGACGCTTACAGAAGCACTCAAAGTTGATGGCGCAACCCCGGCGATTACATTGGGTTCAGTCCAGTTGCCCAAGGTGATACTTACGGGCAGAGCCCTTGCTGAGGTATCCTGGATTCCAAGCACAGCACAGCCATAACAAATTTTAGTCGGAATGCAAAAGGGATATTTTGCTCCGTTGACAAGCATAGACCGAATATCGTTGAGGGTTGATGCAGTTCGCAAGCTAACTTGGCTGCTGAAACAATCATTGAAGTAAAGCTGATCGGTTGAATTATAAGTTGTAAAGTTTGAAGCGGTGACACCCGTTGCCAGCATGATGTGATCATAATCTGGGTCGCTTAATCCTTTGACAAAAGCTGTTATAAGCACAGGATGCAGTAATTTGAGATGTTGCTTTACCCAGCCAAAATAGCTTTGAAATTGCGGCGATGCATATCCATTGTAATTGAACTCGGCTGAGTTCAGCTTTAAAGCAGTTAAAACTTTTTGGGCATTCACTGCGACAAGCAATTGGCTTTGTTGGGTGGTGTTGATAACGGCCCTGCAAACATACTGGGAAACATAAGTGCCAAAATAAAGTGCAGCCTGCTGGATCGAACATTCGCCGCAATAGCCATTCTTTTGATCCCATTGCCTTCGTGGGGCAATTGGCATGCGTATGGTGGTGGGGGCAGTTTGGGCGCTGGCGATCCCGGCTGAAGTTAAACTTAAGGCTGCTGCTGTATCGCCTAAAAATCTTCGACGAGTTTGCAAATCTCCTAGATACATGATGCACCTTTTAATATTGGGATAACGAATGAAGAAAATGAAGTTTTTGAAACCTAGGTCACAAAAGTGCGGGAAGCAAATAATTCGATGAAGAATTTTAAAGATTCTGCTTGGATGGGAATGACAGTTTCTTAACTTACTTGGTTAGGCTATATTAACTTCGGTACAGATCCGGGCAAATTGATTCAAAAAGGTATCAAAATGTTTAAGATTACTTTAAAAAATGCATTCATCCTATCCCTCTTATTAATGAGCATGGTTTCTGGCACAGCCATGTCGCAGGAGCAAAAACAAAAAGCTAACAAGGCTTACCCGCCAACGATTGAAAGTTCTAAAGTTGAAACCTACCGTAAGGTGGGTGATACAGAACTGAAAATTTGGATATTTGAACCAAAAGAAAAAGCAACAAAGCCAAGGCCCGCCATTGTGTTTTTCTTTGGCGGTGGCTGGACCTCGGGCACTCCAGCTCAATTTGTTCCCCAGTGCCAGCATCTTGCAGAGCGAGGTATGGTTGCCATTGTTGCAGATTATCGAGTTTCATCACGCAACATGGCAAAGCCAATTGATTGCGTTGCGGATGCCAAAGCTTGTGTTCGATATATTCGTACCAATGCAGCGCGGTTGGGGATTGATCCTGATCGGGTTGCTGCGGGTGGCGGCTCTGCAGGGGGTCATCTTGCTGCTGCCACTGCAACCCTGCCGGGGTTAGAAGCTGCTGGCGAAGATCTTAAAGTTTCAAGTACACCCAATGCGCTGGTGTTATTTAACCCTGCATTGGTGTTGGCTCCTGTTACTGGATTAATGCTGGAGGGCTTTTTGGCAAAATCGACCAAGGAAAGATTTGGTTGCGACCCTGAGGCATTTTCCCCAGCCCATCATGTTAAGAAGGGTGTTCCCCCAACCATTATCTTTCATGGCAAAGCAGATACTACGGTGCCTTATAGCTCTGCTGCGGAATTTTCAGAACGCATGAACAAAGCGGGCAATCGCTGTCAACTCATTGGGTTCGAGGGCGAAGGTCATGGGTTCTTTAACAACAAGAAAATGAAAGAAACACTTGATCAAGCTGATGACTTCCTCGTTTCGCTTGGCTATCTGCCTGCGAGGAAATAACAACAAGTTGATTCGGATGGCTCTAGGGTTTTCAAATAAAGTGCTTGGAAACAGGGTAACCATCAACCCTGAAAATCTGAATAGAGCAGCTTTGAATGGTTGAAGCAAAATCGCTGTATGCCGCATCGGATATGCCGCGATAGCTCGGATCGATCCCGTTTTAAAAAGAACCATCCGGGCGAGCCGTTTTGCGGTAGAAATTCTTTAAGCGGCGAGGCACTTCTTCTGAAGTTATGGCTGTCGAGGCGGGAGGATTCTCGAGGGCAGCCTTTTTTTTGAGTGGCGACAGCAGTTCGGGATTCTTGTGCAAATGTGACACTTCCTCGCCTGTGAGTGCCTTGTCGAACAATGCGAACTCGTCGAGCAAGCCGATATAATTAATTGCGATATAGATGCCGGCCTTCTCTATGTCCCAGCCCATTGCAATGGCTC
>CAXNFS010000080.1:0-10826 GCA_964201235.1 Gemmataceae bacterium
GCAAATGCCTCTAAAAAAGCTTCTGGATGGCCACTAGGAAGCCTACACGAGGCTTTCGCCATATCTCCCATAAACGGGGCATTTGGATCCCGTGTAAACAAACGATGCGGCTGACCGTTTGTTCTTACCCACATTTTATTTGGCTCTTCTTGGTGCCACTCTAACGAGCCTTTAGTTCCGTCAACCTCGATAAAAAGATCGTTTTCACGACCATGTGATATCTGGGAAGCTGTTACGGTTCCCAAGGCACCATTCTGAAAACGAATAACAGCAGTGCCATAATCATCCAAAGCCCGGCCAGCTTCAAAAACTTTTAAGTGGCAGGAAATCTGCATGGGCAAAAGGCCAGTCATATAGCGTGCAAGGTTATAGGCATGAGTTGCGATATCACCAAAACAACCTGATGCGCCCGATTTTGCGGGATCAGTCCGCCAACCAGCCTGCTTCTGGCCAGAAACTTCCAACCGGGTTCGAAGCCATCCCTGAATATAAAAAGCCCGGATAGCATTTATCTCACCTAATTCACCAGAAAGTATCATTTCTCGAGCTTGGCGAACAAGGGGATAGCCCGTGTAATTATGAGTCAAAGCAAATACCACATTCGCCTTCTCCACCACCTTGACCAACTCTTCCGCTTGCGCCAGATCAAAAGTCATGGGCTTATCACAAATCACATTAATCCCAGCCTCTACAAAGCTTTTTGCAATTTCAAAATGCGTATGATTAGGAGTTGCAATGGAAACAAAATCGATTCTCTGGCCAACAGGTAAGGCCAACTCTTTTGAAATCATTTCCTGATAGGAACCATAAGCCCTTTCAGGCTTGATATCGTAAACAGAAGCAGAATCTTTAGCTCGCTCTGGATTCGAAGATAAGGCGCCAGCAACAAGTGAGGCCCTATTATCCAAAACACCAGCAATACTGTGGACTTTGCCAATAAATGAACCTTGACCACCACCCACAAGCCCCATATTTAATTTTCTGTTTAATGGTCCATTCATAACTACTTCCTTTGTTTAAAATTCATGACGATACATTAGCACATTTGCATATCTTGCGATTTTCAGATGCGAGTTGCAACAATGGATTTACCTCTTTTCGAGGAATTTCTCAAACAGATTTTTTGTAATTTTCTGTACCCTCTCATCAGGGCCCTGTGGCCTGCCATGATGCGAAATCGGAGGCATATGACCTGGTGGTTGGGTTAACCCCTGTGCCCAGAAAATAGTGGAAGCATTAAACACAAGGTTCCCCTTTGGCCCTGGATAAATCGTAGAGGTGTAATGCGATTCCACATCATTTCCAGTATAAGTGGGGCCTTCTGCTATCACTTCCAGCCCAGTGATTGCCGCTGGTTCACCATGAAACTCCCAACCCACTATGCCTGAAATTTTATCCCCTTTTTTCATTCCGGTACCATTAAAGAGCCAGTGCTCAGGCTTGGTTACAATCCAATCACCAGAACCATTAAAAGGCGTTACCGTCTGGGCACCAATAAGCGTGGACTCATTTGGGCCATCAAGATTTAAATCAACCATGAAAGGTTTTTCTTTGGGCCTTACCCCGCCGTACCTTCCTGCACGAGTCAAAGTTCGGTTTGCAACATTCTTCGAGGATGCAGAGTAGGGGGTTACAAAGCAAACAGAATTCCCGGAAAGAAAAGCTGCATGAATACCTTTATTCACAGCATTTTTGACATTGTTAAATTGTTCCAAACTCCAATATTCATCGTGCCCAACAGAAAGGAAAGCCTTAACACGGTGCAACTCCTCAGCATTGGAATGAACATCTGAATTTGAACAATAAGTAAGATCATATCCTTCTTTTTCCATCCAAAAAGCTAAAGGAAACTCCCAAAGCAAAAACTCACCTGAACCCTGAGACAATGGGTTATCAAATATTTGTGCATATTTGCCATAAGGTCTGTCAAATGAAACTTTAACCCCAGAAACCAGCACTTTTTTGTCAGGCCTATCGTTGGTGTAAAGCGAGTAACCATCAGGCCACTGGTTATAAGCCTGCCAAGTGTTATCACTACATTGAAAGAGAAAATCTGCTTTACGATTGTCTTTAACAATAAAAACGATGTAACTCTGATAGCGATGTTGGTTACTAGAAATCTTGGCAAGATAAACTCCACTAAGCCAGTCTTCTGGAATTTTTAGAGATGCGGATTCTTTCCAATTACATTCCCTTAATCGTTGCTCGCCAATTGCAGGAGTTTCTTGTTTAAAAATTTCGAAAGGGCCAACTTGCTGCACCAATCTTCCACCTTTTCCAGCATAGAATCCCAGGCGATATATATCCAGAGTTCCTTTACCAGGTGATAAGGCACTGACAAAAAAAGCAATAGTTTCGCCAGCAGAAACACTAGTGCGAGAAGCAAACCCTTCAATAAGCGGGCAACGAAGTTTATCCTTGGTATCGGTTCTCGTATAAGTTAATTGCCAATCCAGTGTTCCCAGTTTAAGATTTTCAAGCACAATTGCATTTTGCTTTGAATCCTTAAGGGCAAAGGCTTGATCAGTAGCACAAAACGCACCACCCGCCAACAAACTTTTAGTAAGAACTTCTCTACGATTTAAGGGTGACATGATAACCTGCCTTTTAGATATCAAATGAATTCATGAATCTAAAGAAAGGGTAATCAAGCTGATTTGCGATTAAAAGGGATTTCTGGTTCGAATGGGATTTTCTTTCGTTGGGCAGCGGTAAGTTGAAATACACTCTGATACAAACGCTCGAGGTCTGGAGATAATTCACGCTGTCTGCGTTGCATAACGACAGAAGCAATCTGCATCAAGATTTCCCACGAATTTCCCTGAACTAACTTACCATTCTTAGAAGAAGCAAAAGCGGGTACATTTCGGGGTAGTAATCCCCCTGGCAAAAGATTGGCGAAAGCACCAATATTCGATCCAGTATTCATCAAAACTCCGATAGAAGTTCGAGAATGGTCACCAAAGAAAACGCCAACTTTATTAAGTCCAGTATTAATTAATTGCCCATCAACTTGAACCCTGACCAATCCATAATCATTACGCAAATCACTGGCATTAGTTGCGGCGCCCCAATTGACCCACTCTCCTAAATATGAATGGCCTAAAAACCCATCATGATATTTATTGGTATAACCAAGAATAATAGAGTTTTCAATTTCGCCACCAACTCTGCAATTTGTACCAATCGATGTACCCGCACGAATTTTCGCCCCATAAATTTGAGTGTCTTTACCTATAAAACAGGGGCCTTCCAATCGAGTGAAAGCTTGTATTTTCGCGCCACTTTCAATAACGACTGGCCCTTTCGTAGTATCAAAAGCTACTAAAGGTTCCACTTCAGCTTCAGGATGAATGAACAACTGCTCTAGCGGACCAAACAAACCAGCAGGTAACTCTATTGGGCTCGAAAAGCCCGAAAAGCCTTTCATATCGGCAATAATTTGTGCGCCATTATTCCCAACCAAATCCCACAAATATTCAAGTACAACACCTTCAACCTTTTTTTCAGGCAAATCCAACGATCTTAAACTTTCGACCAAATCAAGGTTATCTCGTATTTCAGTTAATGAATTAAGTTTGTTTCGTTTGCAGTAATAGTAAACAGCCTTGCCAGAACAAATACCTGCGTGAGAAACATCGGAGGCGAATCGAAAATCAAGCGGTGGAATCCATGCCCCATCAATAAACAAAATGTTTTCTCTACCCTCAAACCAATCAGATGAATTTACAGCTAAACCGAAATGCGAAGAACGAACTGTTTCTTGCAAATACTTGCGAACAAAACAGGCGCTAGGTGTAATGCCAACCGTTGCTGAAATTTTTTCAAATAGATTTTTCGTACCACATAATAGTGCAAAAACAGGCCTAGTTAAAGCCAAAGGCTCTAACATCCCAGCGTTTTCATTTTCATACAAGCACAAATCAATTTTCATGAAATCAAGAAACCTTTTCCATTACTACAAAGGTCAATGTTTGAAGCCTTATAAAGATCCAATCAAATTAAATCCATAGCAACACAAAGAAAACATTAGGAAAGATAGGGCGCATAGGGCAACACCCGTGAAAGCCTGCCTAGATTGAATTTGTCATTTTTGTTTTAAAGGAAACTGAATAGTGTTTGCGTAATTTTTTAGAAAGTTATTATGCTGATTAATCACAAAGCTAAAGCAGCGCTTACGCTTCTCCTCGCAATCAATCTTTTTAACTACATTGATCGATACATACTTTCTGCAACCATCGCTGGAATCGAAAGCGACTTATTACGCAATCATTCGCCAGATAATAAAAAAGCCTTATTGGGAATACTAGCAACATGCTTCATGGCAAGTTTCATGATATTTGCACCAATTTTCGGGATATTTTGCACAAAAATTAAGCGCTGGCACCTCATTGGTTACGGTGTGATTTTTTGGTCGCTTGCCAGTGGATTAAGCGGGCTTTCGGGCACGGTTGCAAAGTTAAACGAAAGCTCTATTATCGGCGGACTGCCTGTAGGAATAATCATGGCTTTTGTAGGTTCTTATGTATTTCTTGCGTTAACCCGATGCATGGTGGGGGTTGGTGAAGCTGCGTATGGCCCAATCGCGCCAACCATTCTTTCTGATTTATACCCTGAAAAAAGCCGGGGGATGATCATGTCTATTTTTTATGGAGCGATACCTGTTGGTAGTGCACTTGGCTATGCTTTTGGGGGCATTGCAGGCTGGCCCAATGCGTTTTACTGGGTAATTCCACCCGGCATACTTTTAGGTATTCTTTGCTTTTTAATGCCAGAACCTGAAATTGGGGCACAAGATTCATCTCACCTGCCCCCTAAAAAAATTCAAATCAAAGATGCGGTAAACCTTTTAAAAACACCCTCCATCATTTTTAACATCCTTGGTATGACCGCCAACACTTTTGCAATTGGGGGGATCGCCTACTGGTTCCCCTACTATGTGTCCATTTTCAGGCAGAACGGCACTGAACAAGAAGCCGGAATTATTATGGGCTTATTAATTGTTATTTCCGGATTACTAGCAACCTTATGCGGGGGATTTGCTGCAGATTACTTTTCTCGATATCACAAAGGGGCGTATTTTCTTATATCTGGCATTGGGATGATTATTGGATTTCCGGTATTTGTTGCTGTTCTTTATGTTCCTTTTCCATTCGCCTGGGTTTTAATTTTCATATCTTGTTTTTGCACCTTTTTGAATACTGGCCCCACAAATGCAATCCTTTTAAATGTTTCGCCCCCTCTACTACGACCCATGGCCTTTGCAATCACTATTTTCGTGATTCACGCATTGGGAGATGCCATCAGTCCTTGGATTATTGGGGGAATTGCAGATAGTTTTCCATTTGAAAGAACAACCACAATTGATGGGCAAGATATTGTTGAAAAAGTAGGCAACTTAAACGCTGGTTTCGTAGCCGTATCCGTCATGTACTTTCTAGCAGGGGTATTTTGGATACTAGGAGCAAAACATTTAGAGACCGACACTAAAAAAGCCAGTGTAAGACCCCTTTAATATCTAGGTACTTAAACCGAAACAGTTATTGTTCATCGAAATCACCCATGAATTGATAGGCTTAAAGATCTTATAACTCATCACTTTTACTTGCAGCAGTCTTATCTTTCCACTATTCTTAAGTTAATGGTAAAAGTTCCCACCTAAGAGAAAATTATTATGTTTCGAGTTCCTGCATTTGCTTTAGTTAGTGCTACCTTTTTTTTAGTTTCATATTCAATGGCTGAAGACTGGCCTCAATGGCGTGGGCAAAATCGTGACAATATTTCCCCCGAAAAAGGTTTGCTTCAATCTTGGCCATCTGAAGGCCCTAAATTGCTTTGGACTTTTAGAGATGCTGGCATTGGTTATTCTGGCCCAGCAGTGGTTGGCAATAATCTTTTCTTGATGGGGGTTCAAAACGATTCCGAATCGATCTTTGCTCTTGATACCAATACAGGGAAACAACTTTGGTCCACTCCTATTGGGAAACCTTATCCAAATAAATGGGGCGGCGGACCTCGAAGCACCCCTTCTTTTGATGCGGGCAAAGTTTATGGCATCAGTGGTGATGGCGATCTTATTTGTGTTGACGCAAAGTCAGGCAAAAAAGAATGGCTCGTATCACTTGCAAAGGAACTCGAAGGCAAAGTTATGAAAATATGGGGGTTCAGCGAATCTCCTTTGATTGATGGAAATAAAGTTGTTTGCAGCCCAGGCGGAGCTAAGGGTTCGATTGCGGCCTTGGACAAAACCACTGGCAAGGTGATTTGGCGCACCACAGATATCATAGATGAAGCCTCTTATTCTTCCATCATCAAAGCCAAGGTTGGCAAACACGATGTCTACCTTCAAATGACTGCAGGTGGGTTGGTTGGTGTTGATGCTAACACCGGTAAAAAATTATTTTCTGAAAAGGTTGGGGTTAATGGTATCGCGATTATCCCAACTCCAATATTCCATGACAACAAGGTTTATGTCACCTCCGATTATGGCACTGGTTGCGGTTTGGTTGCCCTTACTCCAAATGAATCTGGTATTTCCTCAAAAATTGTTTATGAAAACAAGTTAATGCAAAACCACCATGGTGGCGTAGTCCTACTAGATGGCCATATTTATGGCGCATCAGGCAATTGCAATGACAGGTCGGCACGCTGGAAATGCCAGAATATGCTTACCGGTGAGGCTAAGTGGGAATCCGAAAAACTTAATCAAACGGGTTCACTCACATTCGCAGGCGGCAGGCTCTATATTTATGGCCAAAATGATGGAACCGTTGTACTTGTCGAACCAAGCACTAAAGAATGGATTGAAACCGGAAGGTTTAAAATCCCTGAAACAACCAAGATTGAAAGGCAATCTGGCAAAATCTGGACTCACCCTGTCGTAAGCAATGGCAAGCTTTTCCTGCGCGACTTCGATCTTGTCTTTTGCTTCGATGTATCTTCTAAATAATTATCCCTCTCCCGGAGATCTGCAATGAAAAGTAATTACAAACTACCACTTGGTTTTTTAGTCTTATTTTCCGCAAGTAGTTTTTTGCTTGCTGAAGACTGGGCAGGGTTCAGAGGTTCAGATCGTTCAGGGCATTCAAAGGAATCCAAATTGCTTGCAACTTGGCCCAAAGACGGCCCCAAGCAGGCTTGGCTTTTTAAAGATTGCGGCACGGGTTACTCCTCACCTGCGATTGTTCAAAACAACATTTACATCATGGGGGCGCGCAAAGGCGAGGAGCTTCTTTTAAAAATCGACTCTACTGGAAAAGAGCTTTGGAACGCCAAGATTGGCCCTGTTTTTGACTTTAAAGGCAACAAATGGAGTGGCGGACCTAATGGCTCCCCTACTGTTGATGATAATCTCGTTTTTGCCTTGGGTAGTCAGGGAACTTTAATTTGTGCAGATGCCAAAACTGGTCAAATCGTTTGGAAAAAAGATCTCCCCAAAGATTTATCTGCTGAAGTTAATCCTATCGGTGGTGGGCCAGAAAAATTTGGGTGGGGATATTCTTGGTCACCCATCGTTGATGGTGACAAACTCATTATTGTTCCTGGTGGATCACTTGGTCTACTTGCAGCACTAAATAAAAAAACTGGCGAACCACTTTGGCGCTCTGCGGATGTAAAACTTCAAGCGCCTTATGCTTCTCCGACTTTGGCAACCATTGATGGTCAAAAAACTATTGTGCAAATCACTCAAAAAGGTTGCGTTGGTGTTAACCCCGATGATGGAAAACTCCTTTGGGAATACAAGCGCGAAGCCGAGTATCATGATGTCGTCTGCACCTCACCTGTTATTTCAGGCAATTTGATTGCAACTTCTGTCGGTTTTGGTGATGGGATGGATTGCTTCAAAATCGAAAAGTCTGGGTCTTCTTTCCAAGCCAAACAGGTTTACAGCAAAAAAGAAATTGCCAACGATAATGGTGGCATCGTTTTAGTTGGTAAACATGTTTATGGGTTCCACATGAAACGATTTTGGGAATGCATAGACATTGAAACAGGCACTGTCGCCTGGACTTCTGCTAGAAAAGGGATTACTGCAGGATCTGTAATTGCTGCTGATGGCAGGCTTTATGTTTTAGCTGAAGATTCCGGAGAAGTTGCAATGCTTGCAGCTTCTCCGGCAGGGTATAAGGAAATCAGCAAGTTCAAGATTCCAGAACTTTCGACCTTAAAGAAAGACGGGGGGAAGATTTGGGCGCATCCTGCAATTTCTGATGGTAAACTTTTCATCCGAGACCAAGAACTTCTTTATTGTTTCGAAATACGATAAGCTAAACTTTCTTTTGAAAGAACTTCTTTTGTTAACCGATGCGTTTTTGACTTTCTGGGAATCGGTTCTGACTCAGAATGCTTTTTATCGAAGAAAGCTGCGCGTCGGTGCGGGGCATGTCTCCAAATCTTGGATCAAAGATAATTTTGATTCATTCGAATTCACCTCGAAAAGCGAATTGCAAGACAATCAGTCTGTATATCCGCCTTATGGTGACTTTCATTATTTAAAGCTTGAGGAATACAATCGTTTCCACCAAACCTCTGGATCTTCAGGCAAGCCCTTGCTTTTTTTAGACTCTAAAGACGGGTGGGAATGGCTACTTAGTAACTGGTTAAAAATATTTGCCCTAGCTGGCATCGAAAAGAGTGATCGCCTTTTCTTCCCTTTTTCATTTGGCCCATTTCTTGGATTTTGGACAGCTTTTGAAGCTGCATGTCAGGCGGGTTGCTTAAGCTTTCCCGGTGGGGGTATGAGTTCCGAAGCCAGACTTGCATTAATTCAAAATCAAAAAATTAATGTGATATTCACCACTCCAAGTTATGCCCTTAGAGTGGGTGAAGTGGCCCGTAATCAGGGATTAAACCTCCGAGAGTTGGGACTCAAAAAATTAGTTTTAGCGGGAGAACCAGGCGCCAACATTCCTGCCACTCGTTTTAGAATTGAAAAAGATTGGGGCCCAATTGTTGTAGATCATCACGGGATGACAGAAACGGGCCCTGTAACTGTCGAATGTTCCGCAACACCTAGCCTTTTACATATCATCGAACATGCATTTGTTGCGGAAGTTATTGATCCAATTAATCTGAAAAAGCAATCGCATGGCACTATCGGCGAACTTGTCCTAAGTTCTTTTGGCAGGGCAGGGTGCCCTTTATTACGCTACCGAACTGGTGACATCGTGCATCTTACTCACCAAAAATGTGCTTGTGGTTTCAACGGTCAAAGTCTTTTGGGTGGTATTTTAAGCCGGGCTGACGAGATGATATTTCTTAAGGGTAACAACATTTACCCTTCTGTTTTACAGAATATGCTTCATTCAATTGATGGAATACTTGAGTTCAGAATCACTTTTCGCAAGTCTGATGGTAATTCAGACCTTATGTTTGAAATTGAAACTCTTCCATCAGATTCCGAATTAATCAAAACCAGACTTGAAAAGGTGATTCAATCTGCGTTTCTATTCAAGCCACTCATTAAAATCCTGCCCAAAGACTCATTACCCAGACAAGAAATGAAATCTCAAAGATTTATACAAATCTAACAAAGATCCTAGGTGCAATTCTGATGATTTTTGTTAAAACATTAAGAACTGTTATCTCCTACCGTTGGCTTCATAAATCTCAGATGTTGATTCAAATGCGATTTATAATGAAATGCCTGCTGATTTTGGTTTTGCTTGTTGTAAGGAATTCAAACATGAACAAGATTCTTAGTACTTTGGTTCTTTCTGGTTTTATTGCAACTTGTTTCACAGGTTGTGGCGGGGATACATCTACACCAAAGCAAGAAAAGAAAACCGATTCGACCCCAACTAACAAACCTGAAGACAAAAAAACTGCTGGTTCTACACCTGCTGTAAAAGACGATATCAAGTCAGAAAGCAAGGTTGTTAAATCTTCGGGCCCTTTAGCTGTGGAATGGAGTCACTGGCGCGGCCCCACCCAAAATGGTGTTTCAACTGATAAAAACCTTCCAGAAAAGTGGTCACCGAACCCTGAAACCGCAGACAACAACTTGGTTTGGAAAACACCTTTTGGTGGTCGCACTACCCCCATTGTTCAAAATGATCGTGTTTACATTATCAACAAAGTTGGCAAAGGCATTTCCGAACAAGAAAGAGTCATGTGCTTTTCCATGAAGGATGGCAAACTCCTTTGGGAATACAAGTTTAATGTTTTCCACACCGACATCGTTAGTGTTCGACTTGGTTGGACCAACATGACTGGTGATCCAGAAACTGGCAATGTTTATGCACATGGTACACAAGGATTGCTGTTTTGTTTTGATAAAGATGGCAAAGTCCTTTGGTCGAAATCATTGACCGAAGAATACGGCAGAATCACTGGGTATGGTGGTCGTGTTACCAGTCCGATAGTTGAGGGCGATCTCCTCATTATTGGGATGATCAATGCAAGCTGGGGCGATCAAGGCATGGGCCGAAACAGATTTGTTGCCTTCAATAAAAAAACAGGGGTTATTCAGTGGTGGGCTTCCACCGGCAACCCTATTAAAGACACTTACTATTCTTATCCTGTTGTTGCAAAGATTAACGGACAACGCTTGCTAATAAGTGGTGGTGGTGATGGTGGCGTTCATGCCTTTAAAGTAAATACTGGTGAAAAAGTTTGGAGCTATCTTTTTGGTAGTGGATCCATCAATTGCTCGCCTGTTGTCCAAGACAACTTCGTCTACATTGGGCAGGGTGAAGAAAATATTGGTGCAAATACTCAGGGTAGGGTGCTTTGCCTTGACGCTGGCACTGTAACCAATGGCCAGCCTAAAGTTGTTTGGCAAGCTGATGGTATCAAAGCAAAATTTGCCTCTCCAGTTATTAACG
>CAXNFS010000081.1:0-10666 GCA_964201235.1 Gemmataceae bacterium
GCGATTGAACCCTGGTTGTGCCAAGGTTCTTTCTCTGGAAAGCATGCCATTAAAATAGGTGTGTATGAATGACATAGGTTGTTATCTTTAACTGAAGAGCAGAGGATTATCTAGCCTTGATGCGTACGCAGAGTATTGATGCCATCACGTAGTGCGGCCAGATAAATCCATAGATCTCCACCATAGGCAAGCATGCGGAAACCTTGATCGATGAACTTCTTGCCTTCAGGAATGCTCAAGGGCATGAACCCGGGAGTTTTTTTATTTCGCTTGCAGGCATCGACCACTTTTTTTACCGCATCTTGGAATAATGGGTGATCAAATTGGCCTGGAATTCCCAAGCTTGTTGATAAATCCGTCTGCCCAATCCAGAGAACATCAATGCCTTCTACACCTGCAATTGCATCAACGTTTTCAAGGCCAGCCATCGTTTCGATTTGGGCAATCAGTAGAGTTTCGCTGTTGGCGGAACTCATTTTTTCAACAATGTTTCCACTAATATAATCATCATGTGCAATGGTAAAAGCTGCGCCCCTACGGCCCACAGGAGGATACTTTGCGGAGGACACAAATTTCCGCGCCTGTTCTGCGGTATCGCACATCGGAATCATGATTCCCATTGCACCCATATCCAGCACGCTGGCGATAAAATGATATTCTGTTGCGGGGATTCGAACCAATGGCACTAGAGCAGTGGATCTTGAAGTTGCAATCAGCATTCGGATAGTTTCAGCATTCCACCCCGTATGTTCCATGTCGAAAATTGCAAACTCTGCTCCAGCTTGGGCTGCAAGCCTTGCTATTCCAGTGGTGTTGAATTCGAAAATAAAAGTCCCGATGGAGGTTCCACCTGAAGTGATCTTTTGTTTTACGGTGTTGATTTTCATTAGCATTCCTTTTGCCTGACAACTGGTTCGATGGTAAACCACTGGTATTTAAAAATGGGATTCTACCCGATGATTCCATTGGTATCAAAGGCGAACAAATAAAGTTCTTTTTTTAGATGCATGTAATGACTATAAATTGCTCGAATGCTTATTGGTTTTATGATTTTACAGCGTGGTAGAATCACGCGAGTTTAAAAATTTCCACAGATTCAGCCCGGCCTTTTACAGTGACTTTTCCAAGGCTGACAGCATCGGTACCAGCATCGCCAAGAGCTTCCTTAACCGTATCAGAAACCAATAATTGTGATTTAAACTGCTTGTTGAGCGATTCGATCCTCGAGGCAAGATTAACGACATCGCCAATGATGGTGTATTCTTTTCTTTGGCTTGATCCAATATTACCCGTCACCGCCTCGCCAGTGTGTAAGCCGATGCCAATTTGCGTGGGAACAATGTTACCTTCTGCAATTTCATTCTGGAGTTTCTGGATGATTTCTTTTGAAGCATTCACGGCATTGCGGCAATCAAAGCCATCAGTAAAAGGTGCTCCAAAGACAGCCATGAATCCATCGCCCAAAAATTTGTTGATAATCCCGTTGTTGCGATTTACGATTTCGATCATGAATTCAAATAAAGAATTAAGAAAACTGACCACTTCTTGAGGACAACGGGTTTCTGAAAATGTGGTAAAATTCCTGATGTCTAGGAACATCACACATACATTTTGTATCTCTCCTTCTGTCGTATTTTTTTGGTGAAGTAACTTTTCCATGACCACGGGGGAAACATGTTGGCCAAACATACTCATGATGTGGTTTTTTTCGCTTATTGATTGGAAAGATTTGAGAAACCCTTTTTTTAATTTGTTGGTAACAATCCCAGTGATAATTCCAGCGGCCAAGATTATTACGCCTTTTGTTAGATGAATTAGAAATCTATAAGTTGGCGATGTCTCATTAATCTCGATGGGCATTTCTATTCCATGAGTAAGGTACCCTGCAATAGAAACATATTCGATTGCAGCGACTGCGCCCGTAAAAACACAAATGAAAAAATTCAACCTAAGTCCAGAAAGTGCAATGATTAAAAAATATATGAAAACAGGTGGTAGAAATAATGCGTAAAAATGTAGTGCATAGCTAGCGATAAAGATTAACATTGTTGGCAAACTTATTTCGACAAAAGCAATAACATAGCGCCATATTTCAGGAATGCTTTTACCTGTATTTAAACAGTGTTTAATGAAGTACCAGATTAGCAATTCAAATCCAGAAAATCCAATAAGCACCAGCGCTATAATCTTTCGAGGTATAGGCGATTTGTTTAAAGATGAAGGTTCAGCAATATATATACTCGAGGCTACTACGAAAAAAATTGCCAAGCATCCAATAATAATGGCGAAAATTAACGCCCGTAGTTTTTCGACTTTAAGAATTTCATACTCGACACTTTTTGCGATTTTTTCTTGTTCATTAATTGCCATGCTTGTAAAGCTGAGGCTTGGATTAATGGGTCTGATTTCTTTTGTCACAAACTTCACCTTTGTTTTTTTTGAGCAATCAATAGATTTTAAATCAACTACGCCCGTTGTTTTACTTGCAAGTTGTTTTCATAATCCACATCTATAATATTGCATGACAATAATACATAACTGTTTCAATATTCTCATTATGTTTTATGCAAGTATCTCTTTGACTACCTGGCCATGCACATCGGTTAGGCGGAAATCGCGGCCTTGATAGCGATAGGTTAATTTTTCGTGGTCATAGCCCAGGCAATGCAAGATTGTCGCGTTAAGATCATGAATATGCATCGGTTTTTGGGTAATGTTGTAACCAAAATCATCCGTTTCCCCATGAACAATGCCAGGCTTGATGCCCCCACCGGCCAGCCACACGGAGAAGCATCGACCATGGTGGTCCCTGCCATATTCCTCCTTCAATCCTCCCTGCCCGTACACGGTGCGCCCGAATTCGCCTGCCCAGACAATAAGAGTATCGTCTAGCATGCCACGCTGTTTTAGATCTAAGATTAAAGCAGCTTGTGCTTGATCAACATCGAGCGCTTGTTTTGGGATATTTGTTGGCAACCCACCATGAAGATCCCAACCCCGATGGTAAAGTTGAACGCAACGCACGCCAGATTCTAACAAACGTCGCGCCAGCAAACAGTTCGATGCGAATGGTCCTGTACGCTTAGACTCTTCCCCGTATAGCTGAAAAGTTTTGTTTGATTCGGTTGATAAATCAGTAAGCTTGGGAACCGATGTTTGCATGCGGAATGCCATCTCATACTGGGCGATGCGGGTTGCGATTTCCGGATCGCCGGTTTCTTTGAATTGGTTGGCATTTAACTTTGCTATGCCATCGAGCATGTTCCTGCGTAAGTTGCGATCAATACCTGGAGGGTCTGAAAGATACAGCACAGGGTCGCCGCTGCTACGCAGTTTTACACCTTGATGATTTGAAGGCAGAAATCCGCTGCCCCATAATCTTTCCAGAAGCCCTTGGTTCGCATCTTTGCCAGTCCCATGAGAGATTAAAACGATGAAGGCTGGCAAATCTTCTGCTTCGCTTCCCAAACCATAGCTTAGCCATGCCCCGAGTGATGGCCTTCCTGGTTGTTGCGAACCCGTTTGGATGAAAGTGATTGCTGGATCATGATTGATCGCTTCCGTATGCATGGATCGAATCAAGCAGATTTCGTCGATTACTTTTGCGGTGTACGGCAATAGGCTGCTGATCCAGGTTCCTGATTTACCAGCTTGATTGAATTCAAATTTAGGTGCGATTATCGGGAAGCTTTTCTGGCCCGATGTCATGCCGGTTAACCGCTGGCCTTGGCGGATAGAATCTGGGAGTTCCGTACCGTGGAATTTTTTAAGCTTAGGTTTGTAGTCAAGAAGTTCCAAGTGAGAGGGTCCACCGGATTGGAAAAGGTAAACCACCCGCTTAGCCTTCGGGGCAAAATGCGTGAGGTGATTAAAGGCGTTTTCTTGAGCCCTTGCATCTTTGGCGAGAAGCCCTGCTATGGCAGCGGTTCCAAGAGCAGACGCTGAATGATTCAAAAAAGCTCTGCGACGCATCCGGTTACTGAAATCAATTAGTGTGTTCATTTGGTTGAATTCCTGTTCGCATTTCTAGGGCTTATAAGCAAAATTATCGTTGAGCTTTTCATGGCTTTGAAATTGTCTCATCTAAATTCAAAATCATGCAGGTGATCGTGGTCCAGGCTGCAAGGGTTGATGAATTCAATTTCTCATTTCGCTTTGAATGCCCTATTGCTGTTAGGTTGTTGGCAGCAACCGGATCCGATGAAAAGCGCTTCTCAGCAGTTTGTAATACTTTTAAAAGTACTTCCACTTCTTCTGTTTTTGGTGATCGACATAAGGCCATCTGGAATCCTAATTCGAACCTTGCTTGATTATCGTTTGCCTTTAGTAGGATCTGTTCAGCAAACTTGCGAGCAGCTTCTACATAGGTAGGATCGTTTAAGAGTACCAGTGCCTGCAATGGCGTGTTGGTGCGTGCTCTGCGAATGACACAGGTTTCGCGGTCGGGGGCATCGAATGCCGCCATGCCGGGTGGCGGGCAGGTCCTTTTCCAAAAAGTGTACATGCTGCGCCGATACAAACCATCTCCTAAATCTGCCTTGTATTTTTCCCGTCTATCCACTGAGACATCTTCCCACAATCCATCGGGTTGGTAAGGTTTTACACTAGGGCCGCCAAGGTGTTCCACAAGTAGCCCGCTGATAGCCAAGGCATTGTCGCGAACAGTTTCTGCTGGTAACCGATTTCGTGAACCTCGGCCAAGTAGCTTATTTCGCGGGTCTTTTTCCAATCCCTTGGCATCCGTGTTTGAAGATTGCCGATATGTTGCAGAAAGCACTATTTGCTTTAAGACTTCGCGCATGTTCCAGTTTTTCTTTATAAGTTCTAGCGCTAGCCAATCTAGTAATTCGGGATGACTAGGTAGGGATCCTTGAACTCCGAAATCTTCGGATGTTTCTACCAATCCTGTTCCAAAAAACATTTCCCACCACCTGTTGACTGCGACGCGTGAAGTAAGAGGGTGGTTGGGGTTTGTAAGCCAGTTTGCAAGCTCAAGCCGGTTCGGAACGGTGGTGGGCAATTCTGCAAAAATCCCCGGTACACCCGGCTCTACTACCTCTCCAAGCTGATCGTATTGGCCTCGTTTTAAAATATGTGTGGGGCGACGGGGTGTCAGTTCTCCCATAACCATCGTTAACGGCATAGCTTTTTCTAGCTCTGCTAGTTTTTTGGGAATCTCTAGCAACTCTGCTTTTATCAGTTTTGCTTGAGTGTCTACATGATCGAGATAATAGGATTTCAATTGTTCCGACTGGATGGCAGAACGATTTGCATGTGGAACTACTAGTATTTCTTTGAGGCCTTGGATTGTTTCGCCCTTGGAAAGTCGCTCCACATCCTTAGAACTGAGAACGGTTGAGAAAAGGCGCACATCATCTATTTTTCCTGTAAAGGGGATAGATGATTGTCGCAGGCCGATGTGGAATGGTTTGTCAGTTTTAAGTGAACCTTCAAGCTTATTGTTGGTCGTAATATCTAGTTCTTGAGATTGCCCATCAACATACATTTTTACACCCGATGCTTTTCGTGATCCATCATAGGTCACGGTAATATGGTGCCAGGCATTTAAGGTAAGTGATTTTTTTGTCACAACTTTAAAAGCACTATCAGGCCAGTGATTGACGAAATGGCTCGCAACTTTGCCGTTTTCAAGAATAACATCGTAGCCTCGGTAGGCATTTGCATCATCGATTTTTGATAACACGGTGCCGGCTTGATTGCTAGTTGGATAAATCCATGCAGCGAACGAGCATGTCTGGTCGCTTTCAAATACACCGGTTTCATTTGCAGAAATATGGGTGTTGCCATCAAATTGCAATGCTTTACCAATGCGACCTGGAACAGAAGCAAATGTGCCTTTTATTGCGCCAGGATTTTGCATTGAAATGTTGTTAACAACAGTTGGGCCTTTGCTATCATCCAACGGGAAGTGTGCTACTAAACCCACCGGGCCAGCAGTTTCAATTTGTTCCTTACTCAATGACCTTTCCCATTTAGTGATGTCAGCATCAATTTCCATTGAACGCTTTTTCAAGCGGCTCGTTAACTCTTCATTGCTTGCATCCAGTTTTGATTTTTCTGCAATCTGGGCTTGTGTTGGTACTTTTAATAAAGGTTCTGCCATTCGGCCTTGACTATAAGAAACCAATTTGTCCGGGATGTTGTTGAAGTAGGCTGCGAACCGATAATAATCTTTCTGGGTTAATGGATCATATTTGTGGTCATGACATCTGGCGCACTGCATTGATAAACCAAGAAAAACCGTGGCAGATGTGTGGACACGGTCTGCAACATATTCCACCCGGTATTCCTCTTCAATAATTCCACCTTCAGTAGTGAGCACATGGTTACGATTAAAACCCGTTGCGACTTTCTGATTTAATGTTGCATTGGGAATTAAATCGCCTGCAATTTGTGCTGTAAGAAATTGATCGTAAGGCATGTTTTTGTTGAAAGCCTGAATCACCCAGTCTCGCCAGGGCCAAAGCGTGCGCATTTCATCGTTGTTGTAGCCGTTGGTGTCTGCATATCGGGCTGCATCAAGCCAATGCATTGCCATTCGTTCGGCATGCCGATTCGAATTCAACAAGCGATCTGCAACGCGTTCATAAGCGCCTTCTGCTTTGTCTGCAAGGAATGATTTTGTTTCATCTAGGGTAGGTGGCAAGCCGGTTAGATCAAGAGTAACTCTGCGAAGCCAAGTGCTACGACCAATTTCAAGCGTAGGGATGATTTCTGCGGCTTCTAATTTCTGAAGAATAAAATAGTCGATTTCATTTCTTGGCCAGTTGGATAATTTAACCTTGGGTAGGCTAGTTGATTTTCGGGGTGGCACAAATGCCCAGTGTTCTGCGTAGGGCGCGCCTTCTGTAATCCATTGCTTCAATGTTTTTCGTTGGGTGTCAGTCAAGGGCTTATTAAACGAAAGCGGTGGCATCTGGGATTTGTCATGGGCATCTATGCGGGTTATTAGACTACTGGCTGCAGGATTATTTGGAACGATGGGATGATCATTGTTTTTTGTTTTTGCAAGTGCTGCTGGGCGGAGATCCAACCTTAGCTTAGCTTTTCGGGAAGATTCATCCTGCCCATGGCAATTCCAGCAATGGTTTGCGAGTATCGGGCGAACATCCCGGTTGAAATCTATTTTCGATGATGGTTCTTGAGCCATTAAAGGCATGGTGCCCATTGCGAGTAATTGTAACAAAACTGCAATTTGGATTCTTGCGTATCGGTGTTGGTTTAATGGATTAGTCATCATCCTTGGTCCAGTATCTTTTTGTATTTGAATATTATTGTTGCTAGCGGTGTTAGTTTAGCAACAAATCAAAACCGATTAGATTACACTATAACCATGCCAGCAGTTTTTTGAACCTATAATCTTCAAGTAGACTTTCAGATTTAATGGCAAAAGGGAGTAGGGTCACTGCCCTTAGAATTTCCCAGTAAATTAAGGGATATTGCCTTCTAAATTTGAGCAAGTGATAAAGGACACCTTATGAGAAACTTCGTCGTCGTGTTCATCGTGCTGGTCACGATGATAGGCGCTGTTTTCAGCGAGCCACAAGAATCGCCGAAAAAGCATAGTGCAGACTTGGGCGGTGGTATGAAGATGGAGTTGGTACTCATCCCGGCAGGCAAGTTCAAGATGGGTAGCGGCGAGTCGGCGAAGGAAACGGCTGCGTTCTTCAACAAGACCTACCGCGAGAATTTTCCGCCTGACCTCGAGGAAGGGGTAGAAGCCAACTTTTTTCAGAACGAGCACCCGCAGCACGAGGTGTCGATCACGAAGCCGTTCTTCATGGGCATGCACCATGTAACGCGGGGTCAGTTCAAGCAATTTGTTGCCGACACTGCGTACAAGACAGATACGGAGAAGGACAAGAAGTTGTTGGCATGGGGCTGGGACTCTGACAAGAAGCAGTTCAGCAACGATAAGAAGTATTCTTGGCAAAACACGGGTTTCAAGCAGACCGATGAGCACCCTGTGGTGAACGCAACCTGGAACGATGCAATGGCTTTCTGTAAGTGGCTCAGCAAGAAGGAAGGCAAGACCTACCGCTTGCCCACGGAGGCGGAGTGGGAGTATTCCTACCGAGCCGGTACGACTACCCGCTACCCCAGTGGCGATGACCCCAAAACACTAGGCAAAGTTACAGATCAGGCCGACCTGGTCGATGCCGCGGTACGAGCGAAAATGCCCGACTGGAAATACATGATCCGGCACAACGACAACTACCAGTTTACATCCCCAGTGGGTAAATCCAAACCGAACTCCTTCGGGTTGTACGACATGTACGGAAATGCCTTTCAGTGGTGCTCGGATTGGTACGGGGATCAATACTACGCGCAGTCCCCCGCCGTAGATCCGACCGGCCCCGATTCCGGTAAGGAGCGTGTCATTCGCGGTGGCACTTGGACCTTCAGGCCGCTCGGGGCCCGTTGCGCCGAGCGAAACAGGACTGAGCCGGACGGACGAAACTGCGCAGCAGGATTCCGCGTTGTTAGGATTCAATAAGTCGTAGCTTGAGGAATTATCGAGCCCGACTTCTGGATACGAATGATGGAAACCTTCGCCTAAAATTGTTACTGTGGCAAAGTCGGGGTAACGGGATTCGAACCTGCGACCTCTTGGTCCCGAACCAAGCGCTCTAGCCAAGCTGAGCTATACCCCGAGTGAACATTTATTTTAGGCAGTGTACTTCTCGAGTTCTAGGCCATAATTTTTTGAGGCGATGAGTTGGATCATTCTTGCAATTTTTCTATTTACTAAAATACTGATTGATTTATTTGCTTGACTTGCATGAAAAAAGTGAAACATGGGTTTGGATTTATCTAGTGTTTACCGCTTGACACACTAGTGAATTATTGGAGAAAATAGAATTAGTGATTTAAAAACGAAGACACAGGATGTTAACTCATGATACATGTCACTTGCGATCTTTGCGGGCAAATGATCGAAGAGTCCAAAAATCATTACCGGGTGGAAATTGAAATATTTGCAATGGAACAAAACAATCCGATGGCGGAAGAAGATCTCGATCAAGATAACCTTGAACATATCGCAATGTTGATAAGCGATCCTGATACAATAGAACCATTGCCTGCGTTGACAAAAGCGAAGTACGACTTGTGTCCGAAATGCACGGAAAGGTTTCAACGCAATCCCTTGTCGAGAGAAGCTGATTCTTCGGTGAATTTCAGCGATAATTAATTCAGGACATAATATTGCTTACGCCAACCTTAGTTATTCTCTCGCTTAAATATGCAGTGGGGGCGGTTACGGTTCTTCTGGTCTTTTCGTTGATTGCCCTGGCAAAGGGTAAAATAAAGTTACATGGTAAAATAAATCTCGCCTTTTTCATATTAACAGTGGCAGCATTATTTTTGTTTGAAATCGTAGTGCGAATGATAGATCCAGCTCTATTTTCCGGGTTGTGGAAAAACGCAGAGTTGGCGAAGTCGTTGAAGATTCATTTATGCTTTGCTGTGCCTAGCGCGTTTCTTATGGGAATTATGCTGTTCACCGGCTTAAGGAAATTGAAGGTATGGCATAGAAGGGTTGCGATAGTATTTTTAGTATGCTGGATTGGCACATTTTATACGGGGATTTTTTGGCTGCCTAATCATGTTGAAATGAGCAACAAAGCAACTTTTTCTGGGGCTCAATAAGATGCAAAAAAAAGGCATGAATGTTCCTAAGGTTAGCGAACCCAATGCGGATGATTTTGCAGGAGCGTTGCCCCAAGAGGTCGGGAATGTACCAGATTTTGAAAATCAACCGCCCCCGATTGAAAAAGTGGTTGAGGCGATGTTTTTTGTGGGCGGTCAGCCCTTAACATCACAAAGGGCGTGTGAAATTTTACGGGGCCTAGATCTCAAAGAGTTTGTTGTCATCATTGGCGCGTTGAATCGGAAGTATAAGTTGGAAAACCGCCCTTATCGAATTCAGCCCAAGGGTAATGGTTATGAAATGACCATCCTGCCTAAATATCGAATCATTGCTGATAAATTGTATGGGATGTTAAAAGAGGCAAGATTATCTCCGCAAGCTTTGGATACTTTGGCCTTGGTTGCTTACAAGCAGCCGGTGTGCAGGCAAGAAATTGACACTTTAAGGGGTAATGATACCGCTGCGATTATTCGCCAGCTGGTAAGGTTGGGCCTGATCTCGGTGCAAAGGGGCCAATCCGAATCCCGGGAGATCACTTATGGAACGACAAAAAAGTTTTTGGAACTTTTTCGGTTAAAAAGTTTAGATGACCTTCCCCGACATCAGGAAATGGAAGAACTTTAGTCAAATTTTCAACTTTTCCAAAGGGAAAAGAAATTCGTGCACTTTGGATTAAATGTGCGTGATTTGTGGGTTTAATTTGGGTTGTATAGCTTAACAAATGGCCTTCCGTTATGTGGATTAGGCCCTAGATTTAGGTGTATGTTGGGCTTTTACATGCAGGAAATACAAGATGTTTGGGAAGCTTAACTTGACGGTAGGGGCCTTAAATTCCTATCATATCATTGTTCGCTTAACGGCGAGCGTGGCCCTGTCGTCTAGGGGCCTAGGACACAGCCCTTTCACGGCTGCGACACGGGTTCGAATCCCGTCAGGGTCATTGGTGTTTAGCACCAAGATATCCAAGCGGTAAAGCATTCCTAGGGCTTTACC
>CAXNFS010000082.1:0-10648 GCA_964201235.1 Gemmataceae bacterium
GTGCTAATGCATCACTTAGTGCGAGCAGTTCCTGCACATGCATGCCTCCTTTTAGTTGGGGATGTTGATCAACTTCCTTCGGTTGGTCCTGGCAGAATTCTTTCAGATATGATTGATTCCCGTATGTTTAGCACCGTCAGGCTGACCAAGATTTTTCGCCAAGCTGGGCGTAGTTTTATTGTTCGTGCAGCTCATTCTGTATTACATGGGGAATTCCCGGACTCTGCTCCAAATGCAGAAGGGGATTTCTTTTTTATTGAGTCTGAGGCCCCGCTTCAGGTTTCAGAAAAAGTTCTTGCAATGGTACATGATCGGATTCCCAAAAAATTCAATTTCGATCCCATGAAGGATATTCAGGTTCTTACACCAATGAATCGCACAGAATTGGGGGCAGGGGAGTTCAATCGGAAAATGCAGGATTTGTTGAATCCTCTTGCAGGAAGAATTGAGATTGAAAGGTTTGGTACCAAATTCCGCAACTGCGATAAAGTCATTCAGATGCAAAACAATTACCAGAAAGAAGTCTTTAATGGTGATGTTGGTTTCATCAAAGAAATCAATGAATCAGATAAGGAACTCACAGTTGATTTTGAAGGCCGTTTGGTGGTTTACGATTTTGGTGAACTGGATGAAATCTCGCTTGCTTATGCTTTAACTATCCACAAATCGCAGGGGTCAGAATATCCAGCAGTGGTACTTCCAATACATACCCAGCATTACATGATGTTGCAAAGAAATTTGCTTTACACTGGAATAACCCGGGGTAAAAAGTTAGTGATTGTAGTGGGAACAAAAAAAGCACTGGAAATTGCAATTTCCCGACAGGATCATCGGAAGAGGCATACGGCCTTGGTTCAATGGCTTACTGTTAATTATCGCTCCTGATCTAATTTCGCAAAGATCAGGCTGAGTTTAAAAAAACAACGCATTTCAATAAACACCTTTTAATTCTCACTGGATTTAGAGTATTATTAGGTTCTGCTTTGGTTGTCTATTTTCTGGCCTGAATGGGGTATTCGATGACTATTAGAACCGCTTTTTCTTTTTCTATAATTCTTTTGGTTGGCTTTTTGGCTGTCCAAAATTCGGCAATGGCTCAAATTCCTTTAGAAAAAGCCGAAGCTACTTTTTCCGTTCCTGAAGGTATGGAACTTAAAGTCTGGGCCGCAGAACCTCTTTTTGTTAACCCCACTACCTTCGATATTGATGAAAAGGGTCGGGCTTGGATTTGCGAAGCGGTCAACTATCGAAGAAAATTGCGAAACCAGCCGCCCCTGCGCTCTGAAGGCGATCGAATTGTTATCCTGATCGATTCCGATGGCGATGGAAAGGCAGATAAAGCCACTACTTTTTACCAAGCATCCCATGTTATGTCTCCACTTGGTATTGCAGTTGCAAAGGATGCTAAAGGCCCAGGCCGTAAAGTCTTTTATTGCCAATCCCCAGATATCATGGTGCTTGAAGATAAAGACGGGGATGACAAAGCGGATGGCCCTCCGGCCAAATTGTTAACAGGTTTCCAAGGGCTTGATCATGACCATGGCGTGCATGGTATTTCAATTGGCCCTGATGGCAAATTGTATTTTTCAATTGGCGATACAGGTGTCAAAGATCTTCAGGCAGCCGACGGTAAAGGTAAAAAATGGTCCTCCAATACTACCGATCTTAGGGCAGGTACTGTTTGGCGTTGCGATCTCGATGGTAAAAAACTTCAGCTTATTGCTCATAATTTCCGCAATAATTACATGCCAGCGGTTGATAGTTATGGCACCGTTTTTATTAGTGATAACGATGATGATGGGAATCAACAGACGCGTATTTGCTATGTGATGCCCGGTGGTAATTTTGGATATCATCCCCGTGGGCCTGGCCAAACCCATTGGCATGAAGAAGACCCAGGTATCGTTCCTAAAATCTTGCGCACTTTTTTTGGCAGCCCCACTGGCATGTGCATGTACGAAGCGCAATTACTTCCCGCGAAGTATCAGGGCCAACCTTTACATACCGATGCTGGTCCCCGAAACTTACGCTGCTACCATACTAAAATCGATGGCGCAGGTTTTTCGGTTGAACAAGAAAACATGGTTTCCAGCACCGATGGTTGGTTCCGCCCCAGCGATGTCAAGGTTGCACCCGATGGTTCTGTTTTTGTCGCGGACTGGTATGATCCTGGTGTTGGCGGGCATGGTATGGGCGATACTACTAAGGGGCGTATTTACCGCCTTGCACCCAAAGGTTCGAAATCCCATGTTCCTGCTATTGATTATTCTACGAATGAAGGCATCATTTCTGGCCTTTCTTCTGGCTGTAATGCAACGCGATATATTGCATTGCAACATATTATTGCAATGGATGCTTCCAAGAGGAATGCACTCGCCAAGATGATTTTTGCTGATCCTGATATTGCTCAAAAACCTTGGGTTGCTGCAAGAATTCTATGGTTTGTTGATTTTCCCAAAGAGCTTCCTAAAGGCCTTGAACAACGCGAAGAATTCAAATGGCTCGAAATCCGGAAACTTGTGGATGCACATCCCGGGTTGATGGGCCTTAGTGCTGAAGAAAAAACACGGGTTGATTTTCTTTTAGCTAACGGGGGACCAGGGGTTGCCCGCGAAATCTTAGTTAACCTTCGCGAATCAGATGATGCTAATTCCAAACAGTGGTTCTATAACCTTGCGAAAAAATATGATGGCAAAGATGTTTTCCTCTTAAAAGCCATTGGTGTTGCTGCAGGCACCGATCCCAAACACCGTGAACTCTTCCTTGCGGATTTCAAAAAGCAATTCTCTGTCTGGTCACCCGCAGTAGGGGATCTTGTTTTTGAATTAAGACCAAAAGATATGATGGCTGGGTTGGGCGATATGCTGACCAAGGCGGAAATCCCACTCGAGCAAAAACTTAAAATTATTAACATCCTTGCCTCCAATGATAGTCCTGATGATGCCCTTACTTTTGTCGGCTTGGTTAAATCAAAGGCGAGTATTGAAGTTCGTGAAAAAGCAGTCGAATGGCTTAAAATCTATTTACCCGGGAAATGGTCTGCGGTTGCTTCCAACCCAGATCTTCTAAAATCGGTAAATGAATTACTTTCGGGTGATTCTGATGATCAAAGGCTTGCCCTCGGAATTATTGAAGCTGCAAAACCAAAAGGCGTTGTGGAACAAGTTAGTAAGTTGGCGTTGGCAAATAAAGATGGTCGGGTGCAAAAACAAGCCATTGCTACTTTGGGCGCTCTGCCTGAAAAACTATCAGTTGATACCCTGACAAAAGTATTACAGGAAAACAACAACTTCTCACAAGATGCGGCAAATGCCCTTGCTTCTCTTGGGCAAACTAAAGGCAAGCTTACGGGTTTTCAAGCTGCAATGATTGCATTGCAAACAGTATTCAGTGATCAAACTGCACCTTTAACTAAAAGAACTTTGGTTGCTAATGCTTTATCAGGCACTAGGAATGGATCTGATTTCCTATTGCTTAATGGTAAGGGTGAAATCCCTGCTGAATTAAAGCAAGAGGTTGGCAGGTTGTTGCGCAATAGCCCGTATCAAGATCTTCGAAATAAAGCGATGATTGCTTATCCTGCACCCGGAAAACTAGATCCTAAAAAACTGCCCGCTCTCAGTGTGCTTGCACTTAAAAAGGGCGATATCGTTCGCGGTAAAGCCCTTATGGCTTCCAGTGGAACTTCCCAATTGCAATGCTTGAAATGCCATTCCGTTCAGGGTAGTGGTGGTGCTATTGGTCCAGATCTTTCCATGATTGGTAAAAAAGGAACCAAGGAAAACCTTTACGAATCCCTTATCAATCCTAATAAGGCTATTGCTGACCAATACCTCACATGGATAATTGAAACCAAAAAAGGTCAGGTCCTTACTGGTTTGATTGTTGAAGAATCTCCAGAATTGATCGTTCTCCGTGATGGTAACGGTAAGGATTACAAAATCGATCGAAAGGATGTTGAATCTAAGGCTAAAGGCCCTAATTCGCTTATGCCTTCTGATTTGATCAACAGCATGAGTGAACAGGATTTGATCGACTTGGTTGATTATCTTGCAACACTTCAGACTGCAGCATTTTCTCCAGAATGGTTTCATATTATCGGTCCATTCGAAAATGGTGTTTCAGATGAAAACTTTGAGAAAATGGGTGAATCAGAAGCCAAGGTCGAATTGGAAAAGAAGCTGAAAGGTAAGTCCGGGCCAGTTGGTTGGTCTAAAGTGCGTGCATCTTCCAATGGTTATTTGAATCTTGCTTTGCATTTTTCTCCTGAAAGCAATGGTATTATCTCTTACCTTTATCAAGTGATTGATTCGCCCATCGACCAAGAATCAACAATTCTTGTTGGTGCTGATGATTGCGTCAAGGTTTGGGTGAATAACGCTGAAGTGTTTAAAGATAAGAATCATTTTGCTGCTCAACCTGCAAGAAATTCTGTTGCAGTGAAGCTTAAAAAGGGCCCAAATCCCATATTGATTAAGATCAACAATGGTGAAGGAGAGCATGGATTGTATTTTTCCATCCTCAGTAAAGAGCCAATTAAGATTGGTGCAAAGCAATAAAGAGGTAGGGCGGTGGGTTAAGCGGCTTTGTTCGGAAAATTAGTTTTGGTTGATTCGATGACCTTGCAGTATTCCAGATAAAGCCTGTTAAAAATATCATCCCATTTTTGGGACTTTGCTGTTATGAAAGCGTTCTTACCTAGATAATCTCTTTTTGATTTGTCAGCGGTCAGATCGGTTAGAAGTCGTTCAAATTCTTCAATGTTTGCTGCTAGAATTCCGTCATGGTGGTTGCAGATTCGTTCTTGTGTTGCCTGAGAATTCAAGCATAGTACCGGTAAACCGCTGGCTTGTGCCTCTAGGATGACATTACCAAAAGTTTCTGAAGTGGATGGAAAAACAAAAATATCTGCACTTGCATACCATTGTGCCAACTGATTCCCCCGAAGTTCACCGGGAAGTATTATCCCATTTGTTTTTTCAAGATCCGACTGTTCTATGAGTGGCCCTGTTCCTACTAGGGCGAGGAAAAGATTCTTACCTTGCCTGCTTAAAGTGCTCCTTGCTTTTTTGAAGGTCTCGAGGAGTGCACCAATATTTTTTTCGGGCGCAAGCCTACCCACATAAAGCAAGAGAATGTCGGTTTCTGAAAGTCCTATTTTACTTTTAAAGTTCAAATCTTTTTGGATTGGGTTGAACAGACTGGTATCAACTCCCCGTGTCCAAATCTTGATGTTTTTGTACCCAAGTGCTTGTAATCTTTCCAGACAGGCGTTGCTTGGGGCAAATGTAGCTTCTGTCTGATTATGGAACCACCGCAGATAGTGCGAAATACCACTAGATAAAAATCCCATTTTATAGTCGTTTGCATATAAATCAAAATTGGTGTGAAAACTGCTGACCACTGGAATCCGAAGCGATTTTGCAATTCCCAGACAGGCAAGCCCAAGCGGCCCTTCCGTCGCAAGGTGGATTATGTCAGGCATTTTGCTTTTAATTGTCTGATAAAGCCTTAGCGGGCTACCAATGCCAAAACGAAGTTTTGGGTACATGGGAATTGGAAAACCTTGAACAAGCTCAGGTTTTCTTGTTTCAGAAAATCTCCGCGGGCGTATTACAGAGGGATGGTGCCCTGATAAATTAAGAAAATTGTGCAACTTTTCCAGCGTTAATGCTACACCGTTGATCTCAGGGGGAAAAGTTTCAGTTACCAATGTTATTTTTAATGATGTTGTTGCAAGCATGAATCACTCCATGATTAATATGTGCTTGCTATTAGAATCAGGTTTTGAATTTTTTCAAATAAAACATTACAAATTGATCAATCTTTTGCGATATCTTCATTTTCCTCGGCGTTGAGGGCCGCAAAACCTAGGATTTTTCGATTTTCCAATACAACTTCTTGCAGATATTTTCTTGTCAATCTGTGCTCTGCAAGTAGTTCCTTGGGTATGACTCTTGCTTCTCCTGCGACAATTTTAATTGCTCTAAGGAAATCCATGCTCTTGTTTGCGAAAGGAGCGCCTTTGTAATAAGAGGCATAACTTCCCCAGGCACCTTCTACCCAGATTGGAACGATAGGCGTTTCAGGTAGCTGATTTAGTATGTGCCATATTCCCTGTCCAAAGGGGAACAGAAGTTGATCCTCTTTTTTGCGAAGTCTGGCTTCTGGGAATATTAACAGAGATTCTCCCCGCTTTAATGCCTCGATGGCATCATTTAACTCTGGGGCTTCTCTTCTGAATGTCGCTGCTTCCACTCGTATCGCCTTAACTACTTTTGACATCAACCAGTAGATTACAGGTAAATCATAAAAAACACTGGTCATCATTGGGATGATTCTGCGTGTTACAACTTTTCCAATTAAAAAAGGATCAAGGTATGCAGCATGATTTGCAATCATAATGACTGGGCCACGGTAAGGCATTTGCTCGATACCAAGGCCATGCGTTGTCATTTTGTATGGAAGGATTAAAGCAATAGAAAGTAGTTGCTCCAAAAAAGCCCTAAGGGTCACCCAAGCGAGGATAAGCCCTGCTAAAACCAGCAAAATTCCTGCCACCATTGGGGTGAGTTTTAGTTGGTAGAATAGCCACCCAAAACCAATTGCAAAAAACCATGGTGCGAAATTGAACAATAACATTGCTGGAGGTGTTGAAAGCAAGTCTTCAGGCCGGCAAGCCCGCCTACAGCAAGCCAAAACATTTGCAATCCCTAGAGTTGTAAGCATTGTTAATGGAAGAATGTTGGTGGGATATAAAGCAAAAAATATCAAACTTGCACCTGATAAGAACATGCCCCAAGGCGCAGACCCGATAGTTCTAAGTGGGTGATTGATGATGTAAAAAAACAAAATCCCAACAAAACTACTGATGGTGATTAGTGCAAGATGTTTTGAATCCGAAACAAAGCCATTGGCTTCAATAATGAATAAATAACAAAGCCCGAGTATGATGCCAGAGATCAAGCTTCTTGCGATCAATGGGATTAAATCATCTCTCCAAGTTGATGGATATATTTTAGAGTTTTCTGGTAGGGATTCAGGGGCTTCATGATTGCAAATAATGTAAAATGCGCCTGTACAAAATAAGCTAAATGCTTGGGCAATACAAAGCATGGAAAACAATGGAAAAATCACTTGATCTGGTGCAGGCAAGATGTTTGTTGCTGCAAAAATGCTAAAAGGTAATAGCAGTGTCGTTAAAAGCATTCCTGCATTATCGATGCTGCGAGCAAGTGTTTTATTTTGGTTGGCAGCTAGAAGAAGTGAGCTATTCCAGAAGGTGCGCCCAAGTCCAATCGCGAAGCCCAGAAAGATTGGATCGGGAAAAAAACCTGTAAATAAAGGGATACTCAAAAATCCGAGTGAAAGTAAAGAGCCAAAAGATGCAAGAATAATGTCGCTGCGGCTTTTGCGAAGCGAAAAAACAAACCCAGCGAAAGCGAAGCCTATTGCTAGATGCAGTAATAAAGTACTGGGGGTATCGAGCCCATTGTAATTCGCTTTAGATGCTAAAATTATAAAAGATACTGAGAGGAAATCTGCAAAATTTCTTATTAAAGATGCAGCCAGATAAGCGATAGGAATCATTTTTATGCTTTTTAATGGGATGTAAGTGGAAATCCGTTTTCTCGCCATACTCGGATCCCGCCATCCATGGATATCACATTACTGTAACCCATTCTGGCTAGATTTTCTGCGGAAAGCGCAGAGCGGAAACCACCACCACAATAAAGAATGATTTCAGTTGCAAGGTCAGGTACCGCTAATTCAATGTCACTTTCGATTACACCTTTACTGAGGTGAATAGCACCAGGGATATGATCCGTTGCGAATTCGCTTTCTTCGCGGACATCGATAAGGAGAAGTTTTTCGCCTTTGTCGAGGCGTGATTTTACATCAAGTCCCGTAGTTTCTTTAACATTTTTTTTTGCATCGTGTGCAATAGCCAGAAACTTTGGAGAATGATTCGGAGCCATATCACGCCTACTTCCTAAAGCTGTTTAGTTAAAGAACCCCTAGGATAAGTTCGGTCAATAATTGATCGAGCTTTTCATAAGGTAGTTTTCTTGATGCAAGTGCAGTGGGGTCAAAGGTCATTTCTTTAAGCTTGGTGGCAGCTTCAGGAGTGAACTTTGAAAGCGAGCCTTGCAAGTTTTTGGATGCCCCGTGGACTTCCTTAAGGATGCCTTGGATTTCTTTGTTTTCGTTGAACTGTTTGACCTTTTCTTGCATGATTTTGTAGGTGCGCAGGTTTCTATCTACGAAATCCCAAGGGTTGGATTCAGTACGGTAAGGGTGACAATCAAATCCGATCGTCCCGGCATACTTATGATCTATGAGAAGCTTTGTGGTGAAGAATGCTTCCTTAAGATCATCACTGCCAAAAGTAAGGTCTTGGTCAAAGCGCAAAGGTTTTTGGCCGTTTAAATGAACATCCAACAGTTTGCCTGCATCAAGAGCTTGGGCAAATTCATGGTAAGGGTTTAATCCTGCCATCTTGATGTGGGCTGTCTCAGGATTGATGCCACACATGTCTGGGTGATCAAGTGTGTTGATAAACGCAAGAACACTGCCTACTGTGGGTAAATACAAGTCACCACGGGGTTCGTTTGGTTTTGGTTCAAGGCTGAATTTTATGTTGTAACCTTGGCTTCGAACATAATTGCAAAGGAAGTTCAAAGATTCTCTAAACCATTTGAACGCTTCGATCGGGTCTTTACTAGCATCAACTTCAACGCCTTCACGACCTCCCCAGAAGACAAATATTTCGGAACCCAGTTCGTTTGCAATATCAATGCAACGCATAACTTTCTGGGTTGCGAAAAGTCTTACTGCAGGATCGGTGCTGGTAAAAGCGCCATCCTTGAAAATGGGATGATAGAAGTTATTGGTTGTTGCCATGGTAGCTTTGATGTTGTTGTCAGACATGCATTTTTTAATGCCTGAAACAATAGCGTCGCTTTGTGCTGCGGAAGATCCAAAAGGAATAATATCATTGTCATGGAATTCGAAGCCGTAGCAATTTCGATCTGCAAGGCCTTTGATGCAATCCAAAGCAGAAATCTCGGGGCGTGTTTGGTCACCAAACGGATCACGGCCCCTATTTTGCAGGCACCAAATACCAAATGCAAATTTGTCTTCTTTAACTGGAGCGTAAAAATGTGATGACATGAAACTATCCTTTCCTAAAAAATAATGGTTGAAATAATCAAAGTTTACTTGGTGCTGGTTTTTGAACTCTTGGCTTGGTTCAACACTTCGAAAATTGTTGTCATGAAAACAGGCAGGTCATCGGGCTTTCTGCTAGTAACTAGATTTCCATCGCGAATAACTGCTGCATCTACATAATCTGCCCCAGCATTGATCACATCATCTTTAATTGCAAAGAAGCAAGTAGCTTTCTTGCCCTTTAATGCCTGAGTGGAGCATAATACCCAAGGTCCATGGCAAATAGCGGCAATCATTTTGCCTTGCTCTGCCATCACGCTGACCAACTTGATCATAGCTTCGGATCTTCGGATGAAATCGGGTGCAAACCCACCTGGGATAATGATGCCATCAAAATCGGAGGGGTTGATATCCCGGGCAGCAACTTCGCTTTTAGCAGGGTAACCAAGCTTGCTTGGGTATGAATGGTTTGCTTCAGGTCCAACCATGACCACTTCTGCCCCAGCTTCTTTAAGCCTGTAGTAGGGGTACCATACTTCCATTTCCTGATATTGTTGTTCCAGAAGTACAATAATTTTCTTTCCATGAAGGCTCATGCAATCTCCTTTAAAAATCTAATTCGCCTAATCTAACTTTATTGATGATGATCGCAAAGAGTATTCTTGAATGATTTTCAGGATTTGTTTTTGTACCAATTCAGTGTTTCAGCCATTCCCTCATCAAAAGTTTTAGCAGGGGCATAGCCTAAGATTCGTTTTGCTTTTTCAATACTAAAATCTAGGTTTAGGCCTAGGAACTTTATATTGGCTTTGGTGATTTTAGGGGCTTCTAGGGCCCCGCGTTTTAAAGCTTTCTTTTCCATAGAGCTTGCAATGAATTTCACAAGCCAAAGCGGAACAGGAAAGAAAAAGGGCGCAGGCAGATTCATGCCCTTGGCGATGGTCGTGATAAATCGTTTTTTACTTACTTTTTCGCCATCGGTGAGGTTAAATACTTCTCCCACTGCACTAGGGTTATCAAGGGCTAAAAATGCGGCTTGCACTAGGTTACCCACAAAAATATTATTCATTGCGTAGCTGCTGCTACCTATGTACTTCACTTCTTTAGTTTTAAGTTTTTCCATAAGCCTAGGTAGAACTGTACGGTCTCTAGGGCCATAAATAAATCCAGGCCTTAAAACCACAATTGGGTAGCCTTTTTCTTTGTGATACTGAAGTGCCAGCTTTTCAGATTCCATCTTCGATTGGGTGTAACCATCAAAGTGTTGATTAGGCGGGGGAGTTGATTCATCGGTTTGGTGGTGGTGCCTAGCTTCGTAAACCCCCAAGCTGCTGAAATGGACAAACTTGTAGAGCTGGGCAGGATTTAAAGAATCTAGAAGCTTTCGAAGCCCTTCCACATTTACTTGCCTGTAAGAATCTACACTGCCCCAGTCTCCAACCTTAGCTGCACAGTGAAATACAGTATCCACCCCTTG
>CAXNFS010000083.1:0-10537 GCA_964201235.1 Gemmataceae bacterium
TATGTGGGAATAATGTCTTATCGAGCCTTTAAAAGATTGTTGGGCGAAACCAGCCTCGAGCGAAAATGCCGCTTCCTTTTCGGAGGGTTTATCCTCCTTTTAATCAGTGGCAGCTTTTCGCTTTATGCCTATCAGACCGAGCATCTTGCATACGAGCAAATTCCTACAACCTGCAGGTTGCTTGTTAGCCAAATTGTAGATCACCTTTTAACTTCTGTTTGTAAAACTGTTGGAGTTGATGGCAAACCTGTTGATGGTGCGCTCCCTGTTGCCCCAGATACCGCTAGAGCTTTGGCAGACTTTCGCAGACAGTGGGAAAAAAACTGGCCCAGAGCTCTCAAAGAATATCGCTATCGGCTTATAACCCCAAATGCAACCAAAGCCGAAAACAAACCTGATGACCCTTATGGCCATGAACAGCTAAATGAATTTATCAATAATCCTGAGCGGAACGAAGAGAACAAGCTGTTCCTTTCACGGTCAGTGAACCATTATTATGCTGCAATTCGTGCCAGTAAATCTTGTATGGCGTGTCATACGCAATTGCAGGGTGCAATCAAGGAAAATGATCTCCTCGCAATGATTCAAATTGATGTGGATATCCCGATCGATTCGATAGAAAAACAAGTGCATATCAACCGTGCAATTCTTATTTCTAATGCATTGATAACCGCGCTTTTAATCATGGGCGGAAGTTACTTGATTGTGCGTTATGTGATCGTGAAACCAGTAAAGCACTTGAAGGAAGTAAGCGATGCAATCAGCGCAGGAGAATTGAATGTTCGTAGTGAAATTCAGACAGGCGATGAATTTGAAGATCTCAGTCATGCGTTTAATCGAATGCTAAGAAACCTTGTAAGCATGCAGGATCGATTGAAAAAGGTGAACACAAACCTAGATCGAAAAGTGGATGAGCTGGCCCATGCAAACCTGGCATTATTTGAATCAAATAAGCTGAAAAGTGACTTTTTGGCAAAGATGTCGCACGAACTCCGAACCCCCTTAAACTCGATTCTTGGTTTCAGCGACCTGTTGATCAACACCCAGAACTTTACAGAGAAACATATTCGCTGGGCAGGAAACATTCGTAGTTCTGGGGAACAACTTCTCAGCTTGATTAATGAAATTCTCGATCTTGCAAAAATTGAAGCGGGCAAGATGGAAGTCTCGATCACTGAATTTAGATTCGATGATGTTAGCGAAGGCCTATTAACGATGACCAGGCCCCTCGCTGAAAAGAAAAACATCGATCTTCAATCGGTCATTCCTGAGGATATTAAAAACCTTAGGCAAGATCGAGTTAAACTCAGGCAAATTCTTGCCAACTTACTTTCGAATGCGGTGAAATTTACCCCTGAAGGTGGTAAGGTTGTTTTGAAAGTTGAGCAGGAAGGCAAAAATCACATCATGACTGTTTCGGATACGGGTGTTGGTATTGCCCCCGAAGAGCAGGAACTCGTTTTTGAAAAATTTAGACAGGCTGGGAATACTCTCACCCGCGAACATGATGGCACCGGCCTTGGTTTGTCTATCGTTAGAGAACTTACCAAGCTGCTTGGGGGAGAAGTTTCACTTCAAAGTGAATTGGGCAAAGGTAGTACCTTTACCGTTGTAATTCCAATAGAGCTAAGTACCGAACCCCGGCTCGAAGTTGATTTATATTATGGAAGTGTTGATTTTTCGAAGGCCAAACGGGTAGAGCCTCAGTTGGAAGATGAGGGTTCGCTGGGCGGTAAAGATTCTGAAACCAAGGCTTCGTAACGCTTAGCAAAAGCTTTTAACGGGTTTGCAGAAACTCCATAACTTGATCTTTGGTGGGTGCTCCTTTTTGTGCTCCCGGATGCAAAGATTTCATCGCTGCAGCACCTGATGCAAACTTTATTCTTTCATGAATTGGTAAGTCTGCAGCAAGGCAAGCGCTGTACACCCCGTGAAAAACATCACCACAACCCGTGGTGTCGATTGCTTTCACTTTAAAGGCAGGGAAGTGTTTTAGAATTCGATTTTCTTCAACATACCAACATCCTTCTTCGCCACCTGTAACCACCACGACTTTTTTCCCAGGTGTAAAAAGCTTATGGGCAATAGCACCGGGTGAACTACAGCCTGATATTTTGCGTGCAAATTTTATCGAAATGATTAAATGGTCGACCAGGGAAAGTAATTCGTCGAACCCTTGCCATTCATTTCTTTCGAGGTCTGCCACCACTGGAATTCCAGCTCGTCTGGCAATTTTCGCACTTCGGATCATTCCCTCGATACCGTAATGATCAACAAACAAAACTTTGCTGGAAAGGATGACTTCTTCTGGGGGTGAGTCTGATGGTGCACCCGTCGAACCATTCAAATGAAATAGTATGGTTCTTGTATCATTGGACTCATCAACAATGATAAAAGAGTGGATCGGCATGGAATCGGTTTTCCAAGGCACATGATCCAGATTGATATTTTCTTTGAGGAAGGAGCTTTTGACAAAATCGGAATTGGAATCAAGCCCTAGATGACCAGCGAATGCACAGTTGGCGCCAAAGCGCGAAGCTGCAACCAACGCGTTTCCTGTCAAGCCGCCACATTGCCGGTCGTAATGCGTTAGGCGTACTTTAGTGTCTTGTTCGGGCCATTTTGGAATGCGTAAGATTTCATCAACCGCCACACAACCCATGCCCAACACATCGAAGATTTTATTATCACTCATATAGGATTAAGGCCTGTATACAAATTCGTTGGTGTTAAATAAAGCGAGACACAAATCTGAAAAAGCTGCAGCATGAATAGGGGCTATCTGTTGCTTTTTAGAAGTTTTAGGTATGCGCAGAGCGGTTTTTTCGGAAATCGCAGATTCAATTCTCTTGGCCTGCTCCTTGAGGAAAGTGATTGCATTTTCCTGTTCAATCGGAGTGGGGCTTCTCCCTAAAACCCGTTGCCAAAGAAGAGTGGTCCAATCTTCTTGCTTGGTACCTGCAGCATCAATAATATTGGCAGCCAAGGCCAGGCAAAGTTCTTGAGATAGAGGGCCGTTTAGCATGGTCAAGGCTTGTGGGGCGTGGGTGGAAGAATTTCTAATCGGGCAGGTAACCAAAGTGTCGGGTTGGTCAAACACCTCAAGCAACGGCAATCTTACATTGCGTTTATTAAACAAATAAACACTTCTACGAAAATGTTCATGCGGATCAGGGTTGGCAAGCCATAACCCATCGGGCTCACCTTCGGTGAATATAAGATCGTATACTTCGGGTTCCAACGGGATTTTGATCATCGGACCATGAAATTTCTGATTCATCTGTCCCCCAGCA
This sequence comes from Gemmataceae bacterium, assembly GCA_964201235.1. Taxonomy (GTDB): domain Bacteria; phylum Planctomycetota; class Planctomycetia; order Gemmatales; family Gemmataceae; genus UBA969. The sequence goes on from CAXNFS010000083.1 coordinate 3,294, forward strand.
AATATCATCGAATCCCGCAGAATCTCTGCATCCATCCGCTTGCGATTCATTCGCCATAAATATTTGTTATCGGGCTCAGCCTTCAATCCTGCCATGTTTTCATTTTTAGATGTTTGTCGGTAGGTAGACGATAAAACAATCTGCTTATGTATGTGTTTAATCGACCATCCAGAATTTACGAATTCCAATGCCAGCCAATCGAGTAATTCCGGATGGGTTGGGGGTACCCCCTTTATGCCATAATCGCTTGGAGATGCAACAAGCCCAGTGCCGAAATGCTGTTGCCAGATTCGGTTTACCATCACCTTGGCAGTAAGCGGATTTTCAGATCGGATGAGCCATTGCGCAAGATCCAATCTATCTGGGGTCTTGCTTTTGCCTGCTTGTAACCCTTCAGGGGCCAGCAATCTTGGAAAACCCGGTTCAATCCTAGCCCCTTTGTTTTTTGGATTACCTCGTTTTAAAAAGTTTGTTCCCCCAGCGCCGTTGTCTGCAAGCGTAAATGATTGTGGTGAAGGTTGGGGCTTTCGTGCTTCGATGTCATGCATACGGGTTTTGATTTTATCTCGTTCTTCCTTTGCTTTGGGAGTGAGAGCTTCAAGCACCTCATCCCAAGTTACCTTAACTAAAGGGTTTGCCATGGAAACCAATTTGTGCTGTTGAGGGGATCGTTGTTTGACATCGGTTGCCAAGGCAATTTTTGTTTCCTTATCAAGGCTTTCGATTTTTGCCTTGGTGAGTTTCTCGCGAACTGGTTTATCGATGGCATCTACGGAAGCTTTAAGGGGATTTAATTGCTGCTTGTATTTAAATGACTCATCTTCACGCGCCTTTTTTTGTGCCGCACTTACCATATCGATTTCTTTGAAATAAGTGCTGCCAAAGAATGCCTGCATGCGGTAATAATCAACTTGGGAAAGCGGATCAAATTTGTGATCATGACAACGGGCACACCCGATTGTAAGACCCATGAAAACACTGCCAACAGCAGTGGTCATTTCCGTCAAATTTTCCTGCCTCAGAATTTCTTGATCCGTATTTCCCCCAACCATGTGGGTAGGGCCACAACGATTAAAACCCGCTGCGTTAAATAGTTCAGCAATTTTCGGATTGCGAATGATTGCCTGGGGAATGTCCTCGTTTGGTTTGATCATGCTCTTGGCAAGAATATCGCCGCCTAGTTGTTCCAATATGAACTCGTAGTATGGTTTGTCCGAGTTAAAAGCATTTAGCACATAATCGCGGTAGCGCCAGAACTGGGATCGTTCCCCATCAGCTTCATACCCGTTCGATTCAGCGTATCGTGCTAGATCAAGCCAAAATAAGCTCCAGCGTTCGCCATAGTGTGGCGAGCTTAAAAGTCTATCGATCAAAGATTCGTAAGCGTTGGGGTTTTGGTCGTTTTGGAATGCGATAATTTCATTAATTGTGGGCGGCAACCCAATCAGGTCAAGAGTCGCTCTTCGTATGAGGTGCTCTTTGCTTGCAGGTTGAGAGGGTACGAGTTTTTTTGTTTCGAGCTTTTCCAGAATGAAAAGGTCGATGGGGTTATTGGCCCAGGTGGAATTTTTTACGGTTGGAAGGGGGTTGTTTTTAGGGGATTGGAACGCCCAGTGGGATTTATCTACAGATGTAAGTTCGGGTTCTGAAGGTACTTTTTCCTGCCCCAAGGTAATGTTTGCAACTACAAGCAGGGCAAATAGTACAAATAATCCTATCTTTTTGAGAATTTCAGAAGAAATTTTGTCAAAGCAGGCAAAAGCAATTGACTTAAGCCTAATAATAAAAGTGTTCGGAAAGCTATCAAGATAATTTTTAAGCATGACTGATTCTACAATTTTGAACAGTAATTGTTAATTGAAAATTGTGTATAGAAGTATTTTTAGGCAAAAATATCTCTTTTGAAACAAGTTTCTGCTCAAGCGTATATAATTTTTCAGGTTTAAGAGTTTCTCACTAAGGATGGTTTGAACTATGAAAAAAAACATAAAAAAAGTGATAACCAATCAAAAAAAGATTGTCAATCTTTCACCACTTAAAAAAACCGCTAAAACTGTACCCTCAGTCTCTTATCAAGCTGAAGATGTATTTTCCCCCGCAGTTGCTGAAGAGATCTATTCAGAAATTGAAGCAGAGGTTGGTGAAGAAAATGCTGCGGTTGCAGTGGCTAAGCCTATTGCCAGCCAAGGTGCCGATGATGCATTGGGTTTATACCTAAGGCAGATGGGTTCCATTCCACTTTTAAACCGAAATGAAGAGCTAAAACTAGCAGTCAGCTTAGAGCGCCACCGTTCTCGATTTCGTAAAGCTGCCTTGTCTAATCTCTTGAATCTGACGCGTGTTGTTGAGATGTTTGAAAAGATTCAGGCGGGAGAGCTTCCAATCGATCCCCATGTCGATGTTGTGGGCACAATGGGAATCACGCGGGAAAAAATTCTGGCCAGATTGCCTTTTCATCTTCGGACCTTAAAGCGTGTTATAAATGCTGCCAAGAGTGATTTTCAAGCGATGTTTCGCACCACATCTATGGCAGTAAAAAAGCGTCTGGGTAAAGAGATTTGGTTAAAAACCCGTAAGGCGATCAAGCTTGCGGAGGAACTCGCCCCGCGCATTGATCTTATCGATGTTTGGGTTGATGATCTTCTAAACCGTTCGAATCGAATGAAAGAGATTACCTTTGAAATGCGAGGTAGTTTGCGCTCCCGGGAGTATCGGGAAAAGCATACCCGACTTGTCAAAGAACTTCGGGACCTTAGTTTTTCTTCGTTTTCCAACGCAGATGATTTCTTTGCTTTCAATGAGGTTTTAATCTCCCGAAGAGAGCATTATCGTAATGCTAGACGAGATCTTGCAGAGGGAAATCTTAGGCTTGTTGTGTCGATTGCCAAGCGTTACCGCACTAGGGGCCTTGCTTTTTCTGATCTTATTCAGGAAGGAAATCGGGGCTTGATGCGTGCGGTTGATAAGTTTGAACACCGATTGGGCTATAAGTTTGGTACTTACGCTACCTGGTGGATCAGGCAGGGAATTACCCGAGCCTTGGCAGATCATGCTCGCACCATCCGTGTCCCCTGCCATCAAGTGGGTATGCTTGCTGCTGTCGAACGGGTTCGAAATGAACTGTCCAGTTTGACGGGTAAAGAGCCTACAGCAGAGGAAATCGCAAAAATAGTCGGGGTAAGTGCTGAAGAAACACAATTGTTACGTATTGTTGCGAAAAATCCGCTGAGTATTCACGAACCCATGGGGGGCGATGGCGAAAGGGCACTTGAAGATTTTCTTGATGATCGCAATACCTGTAGTCCGGGCGTTGCTGTGGATCAACATCTTTTAAAAGATCGTGTTCAGGAAGTCCTGAAATCTCTTAGCCCTAGGGAAAGGGAAGTTTTAGAATTGAGATTTGGATTATTGGATGGGCATCCAAGAACTTTAGAGGATGTCGCAAATACTTACGGCATCACTCGTGAAAGAATTAGGCAGATAGAAGCAAGGGCCATCGTTAAGCTTCGTCAACCAGCACGCAGTCAGCGTCTCGAAGCTTTTAGGGAAAATAGCTTGTCATAATGTCCCTAGTAGTCATTTTTATAATAAGGCCCGGAATCCCGGGCTTTATTAGTTATTATCGGGCGACAATTCCACGGGTTCCTGATAAGCCTTGCTAACTTCTTCTTCAAGATTTGCAAGCATCTTGGTTGCGTTATCAGTATTGATTTGGTCTGCCATCACTGGAATCTTGTCGTTAGACAATCCTCGCGTTTTTTCTTGACTGTTGCTGATCTCAGCTTTTTTGTCGATTTCTGGTAATGTTACGCAACCTGTTGTTGCAAAAACTCCCAGCAGTAAGGCTGTGGTTAGGTTCTTCATGACTAATTATCCTTTCTCTGGGCAGATTGATTTTTGTTGGATTTGGTTGATGAAGGCGTGAGTAATTTTTCTACATCTTTGTCAAGATTGGAGTCTAACTCCGTCAGGCCGCCCCCTGTGGGCATTTGCGTAGGTAATTGCAAATTTGAAGTTTTTCGATTGTAAACTGCTTGGATTTTTTCCTGCAGAGTGATGATTTTTTCTTGCATTGAACTGTCGTTTTTGGTGATCGCTACCTGCATCAGACGATCGCAAGCTTCCAGCCTTCTGAAATACGCCTTTTCTTCGCGGTTTAGAACTTTGCGATTTTGTTCGCTAGCCACCGTTTTCGAAATGGTTTCTTTATCGTTGGTTTCTGTTTCTGGAACAATTTCTTTTTCTTTTTTAGCAGTTCCACCCATGCCCCACCAAGATTTGGATTTTGGAGCTGTAGTAGACGCGCTTCCGGTATCTCCGGTAGCAAGATTTGTGATCGAGATGGCAAAAATGCCTGCAAACGCTATTTTTCTAATATTCATTTAATCCCCCACGAAAGATCGATTTAAATCCAGTCAGCACGCCCCCGCGGCTGCTTGGCTTTTCAATCACTTGAGGGACCTATCGTTTTTTATTGCCTACTTGTCTACACCAGTTTGGCACATATTTTTCATGTTTTTATTGATAGTTTGGTAGTTCAGGTTGTTGGGGGGGCAGGGGAATCTTTGCTCTTGAATGCTTCTTTACAATACTTCTTAAATCCGTCCATGTTGTACGATATAAACAAAAACGCATGATGCAGAGCCATATAATTTGGATCTGTTGGCTCATCCTCATCCTGAAAATCTTTTCTTAATTCGTAAAGCTTGGCAAGCAATTGTTCTGGTGTCATAGAGGATTTCCAATATTTTCTAAGGTTGATGAGACAATGTAATCTACTAGTAATTTTCTGTTAGATGCTCTGCAAATGCAAACAGGTTTCTTTCGAGAAGATTAATCGGGCTAGTCGTTTTTTTAGAGTGTGCTGTTTGAAGCCTCATGTTTATCGTGCTGTCTTTAAGAAATAACTTTAATGATGCTTGAGCATGTTCAGGCGAATTGCATTGTTCACTTAAATGAACTTGTATCAGATGTTTAGGCAGCTTGTTTACCCCTAGGCTTTTCAAATAATCCAAGAAGCAAACGGCTTGATAGTTTGAAAGATGGCCTTCATTACCCATGATTCGTTCAATTAAGAATTGAGGCCTTTTGCTGTTTTTTTGCAGATCCTCGTCGTGATTGAATTCTAATGCCAGTAAATCTAAATCCGTAAATTGTTCTACAAGTGCTTTGTCCCAGATTCCCAAATCTGCGAGATAACCAATCGAAACGCATGGCACTTGTGCGTTTTTTATATCGAGGCGAAAGCCAAAAGTTTCGGAAGAATCATGGGATATGTTTACAGGAAACCAATTCCAGCCCGGTGCAGTTTCAAATGGAGTGTTGGGAAGATAAAAATGCGCCAATCCCGATTCCCAAAAAGCTTTAAATTCTGGGAGTTGGTCGTAAATCGTTCGGGCATGGGTTTTATGGAGATACCAGGGGATTTTCTTTTCAGCACAATAAGCTAATAACCTTGGGTTCCAATGGTCACCATGCGTATGGGTTAGAACAAGGCCCCGAAGCCTTTGGGGAGTGAAACCTGAAATTTTTAAGTGGGTTTCAAGCGTTCGCGGGCTAATACCGCCATCGATTAAATACGAGCTTTGCCCATCATCTATGATAGAGCAATTGCCCTTGCTTCCGCTTGCCAGCATGGTAAATCGCATCACCAACATCCTTGTTTTCTTGGTCGGCCTGTCTAATTTTTTAATGCTAATCGATTATTCTTCAAGTGCAACAATAGTTCCTCCTAATGATTGCTTTTTATGCATATTAATTTAAAGTATTGTGCCGTTGCTCGAAGATTGTTAATCTATAAGCTTCCTGCCTGTATTGTTTGTAAATAGAGGAATGATTAAAATGGTTGACTCCAAGACCATACTGCTGGTCGATGATGATTACGAATTAAGTGATGGGCTGAGGCTAATTCTTGAAAAGAACGGCTATAAAGTTCTTCAGGCTAGAGATGGCGTGCAGGGAAGGCAATTGATTTATAATCAGCGCCCGGATTTGGTCATTATTGACATGATGATGCCTAAGATGGGTGGGTATCCCGTTCTTGAGCATTTTAGGGGCAAAGAAGATGTTCCGCCCTTTATCATGATGACTGCAAACGAAGGCCAAAGGCACAAGGCCTATGCGGAGTACCTTGGCGTGGTTGATTACCTGCGCAAACCCTTTTCGATGGATGAGTTGCTTGAAGCAGTTAAAAAGGCTATCAATGCCCCTGCAAAAGCTAAAGAGTAAGTTTTTATTAATCTCCATGATATTAAATATCACTTCATGAACATGGAGGAAGGTTTTGTCTAATCCTTTGCCCGCTGCTTCGATAATTCTCGAAGATCGTTATTCTCCTGGAAGCATTTTTTTGGTTCAGCGTGCCAAAGCTTTAAAGTTTCTTGGAGGATTCCACGCATTTCCTGGTGGCAAAGTCGATCCTCCTGATGCTGATATAGCTCAGTCTCAAAACCCTTGGGATGTTGCGTTGGTAGCTGCTGTGCGCGAGTTGTTCGAGGAATCGGGCGTGCTTTTATGCCGCGATAGTTTAAATAATTCAATCAAGTCGAGCCCCCAGTTAGCGCAAATAAGGTGTGATCTCTTAGAAAAAAGAAGCGATTTTGCCACAATCCTTCGTGATAACAATTGGGTTTTATCCGCATCCGACCTTTATCCGATCGGATATTTTACCACCCCGCTTTTTTCTCCTATGCGCTTTGAAACTAGATTTTTCCTCGCAAAAATTCCTTCTGGTCAGACCCCCGAAGTCTTTAAGAATGAACTCGAAAATGGTGTATGGGGAACTCCCGCAGAGCATCTGAAAAAATGGTACTCCGACGAGATCCTGATTTCCCCTCCGGTCTTATTACTGTTGGAAAAATTGAATAAAATCCCAACCTCGGATTGGAGGTTGTCTTCAGGAACAGGTTTAGTTTCGCAGGATGAATTTGTTTTAGACAGAGTTCGTTTTGCATCCTGGATCCAAGTCGTTTCGGTCGCATGCCCTGGGCCTTCCGTTCCCCAAATAGGGAATGTTTTTCTTGTCGGCCTTTCCAAGTTTTATCTGATCGACCCAGGGGCACTCGATGAGAGTGGCGTATTGGCCATTCAAAATGCAATCCAATCTCGAGTGAATGATGGTGATTCATTTAATGGTATCTTGCTCACCCATCATCATCCAGATCACACCAACTCTGCAAACCATTTTGCAGACCTTTGGGATGTACCTGTGTTGGCTCATCTTGCAACTGCTGAAAAACTTTTAA
>CAXNFS010000084.1:0-10425 GCA_964201235.1 Gemmataceae bacterium
ACCAATCAAATAAATATTTTTCTTAAGCATTAGATAGCAACTTCCTGTTTAAATCTTATTCCTTCGCAACTTTTCCAAGACAGTTTTCCTCATCACATCTAAAGGTGCATTAAATGATGTAAAAAGATTGAATTGTGCTGCAGCCTGACAAACAAACATTTCCACTCCATCGATAACGATGGCCCCTGCTTGCGCCGCATCTCTTAAAAATCGGGTCTCAATTGGATTGTACACTGTATCAAATGCAACATGATCTTTGGTAAAGCAATTTGAATCCCAAGGTGAATCATTCTCATTGGGGTGCATCCCCACGGAAGTGCAATTCACAAGTAAGCCGGATTTGAAATCGTGCCTTTGGCTCCATGGCATAAATGCAACACCTGCCTCAGAGGCTAAGTTTTCAGCTCTTTCAGAAGAGCGATTACAAACTTTCACACTGCAACCCGCTTTTTTTAGAGCGAATACTGCAGCACGCGATACGCCGCCCGCTCCAAGAATCAAGACTTCTCTATTCTCAAGTGTTTCACCCAACTTGTTCTTGATGGCTGCAATAATACCTGTTGCATCCGTGTTCTCAGCATGAAATCCATTACCAGTTTTAACCAAAGTGTTGGCCGCACCTATTTGCTTCACCAGATCAGAACTTGTTGTCGCAAAACGAAAAGCACTCTCCTTATGCGGAATCGTTACGCTATACCCCATTACGGGAATCGATTGATAAGCTTCGATAGCAGTAGAAAAATCGGATGCTGAAATATGAAAAGGCAAATAAACCCCATGAAAACCCAATGCCCTAAAACTGGCATTATGAATAGCAGGGCTTAAACTATGACCAATAGGATCGCCCATTACGCCAAAAACCTTGGTTTCGTTGCCTAAACTTTTAATGTCATAAACCGAAACCACATCTTTAAAAATTGGAATTCCCGGAGCGTTCACCAAATTATCAGAAAAATTTGTATACATCCAAGGGCTACGCTTCTGGGTCAATGCAAGCACTCTGGAGGGAAAACCAACGGTTCCCATGCAAAAAGCAATTAAAGGAAGACTTGCATGCTGATATAAATCGAGGATTCTAACTGAATCGGAATTATTGTTGGCAAAGCAGGCAATTTTCACCAATTCTGGACCCTGTGATTCAAAAGCTTTATGCAACACACTGATATTAGCTGGGGTTTGGGCAAAATTATGATAACTAAGGATACGCAGGCAATCATTTGACGGGGAGAAGTTGTGAAAACAATCAGCTTCGACATCGATCGCATGTGCCCCAGATTTCTGGGCCTGAATCAATATTTTAATGCGACTTTGCTCGTCTTTTTCCCAAAGCCCGCCATCAATTTTCCTTCGAATGGTTACTAGAGTTGGACCTGTTATATTTTTTAGTATCTCCGCAATGGAACACTCTTCCTGAAGAAAATCCAGCCTTAACTCAACCAGATCTGCACCAAAATCAAATGCATGATTACAAGATTGCACCATCTGCATGCATGTTTTCTCAGCAATTACTGCGCAGACACCATTTTTTAGTTCAGCTAATTTCATTGGGAAGTTGTGTTATCGTTTCATGGCTATTATTAAAAAAGTTCAAATTAACCCAAATCAATGTTTCTTAATTACCTTCAAACATCCTAAAATAACATGGTCTAGAGATTTTATGAATACTAAGGCCCTTGGGACATCTCCGCTTATGGGAGTTTACGACAGAGACTATTACAAAACCAACTTCAACTCCACCTTTGAAAAAGGATGGGGAAACATAAGTATTTGTAAATGGCTAATTGGAATTAACATAGTTCTTTTCATTTTGCAGATCAGCACTCGAACTCCTTCTGGAGGCGGATTTGTCACTGACTGGCTTATACTAAATCCAGCCAAAGTAATCGATGGGGAAATTTGGCGCGTCTTTTCCTATGCGTTTCTTCACAGCATGGACAGCCCTCTCCACCTTTTAATGAACATGATGGTTTTGTGGATGTTTGGTAAGGAAGTGGAAGAGGTGCTAGGGGCGAAAGAATTTCTTCTTTTTTATGTGGTGAGCATAATCATTGGGGGAGTAACTTTTGTTCTCGGATCTCAATTAGGTCTGCATAACTCTTACGCAGTGTGTTTGGGGGCTTCAGGTGGTGTAAGTGCGATTCTTATTCTTTTTGCATGTTGGTTCCCCAACCGCACCGTTTTGTTGTTTTTTATCATCCCAATGCCCATATGGCTGATGGCTGTTTTGTTTGTTGGGTTTGACGCTTTAAATCTTCTTTCTGGGAAACAAGGATCTGTAGCGGTAGAGGTGCATTTATCTGGCGCCTTATTCGCCTACTTGTACCATGCTTTTCGCTGGAAACTAATTCCGAGAGAAATGCCCTCTATGCAGTTATTCAAGCGCAAACCAAAGTTAAAACTGTATCAGGAAGAAGTTCATGCATATGTGCCGAAGTATGAAACGAAAGAAATTGGTATACCCCAAGATATGTTAATTCGAGTGGATCAAATATTGGAAAAGATCTCGTTGAGTGGTAAAGATAGCCTTAGTGAAGAAGAAAAAGCATTTTTGTACAAGGCAAGCGAAACAATCAAACGGAAAAAGAACTAGGGGAAACGCAATGGCGATGTACGAATTTAGCTGTAAACGATGTACAAAAGAATTTGAGCAGTTAGTGTTCGCAGGAGAAAAAGCCGTTTGCCCGTGTTGCAAAAGTACAAGTTTAGAAAAAAAATGGTCTCTTCCTGCTAGGCCAGGTAGCCAAGACGGAATTAGTAATTGTGAAACAAATTTGCCACCTTGCAATCCTAACTGTTGCAAAATACCATCAAATATACGAAGATAAGCAAATGAGGTTTATTATTACCTTGTAAAAATCACATCTCTCCCGGTTTCTCTGGAATCTTATCCAGGGCGAAAGGGATTATTTGAATGCAGCTAATTACAACTGATTCGTCATCAGAGGACGGAATGAACCGCAAGATTACAGACCAAGAAGACCCTCTTCTATTAACCTTGGAAGAATCTAGCAAGCTTGTAGCACATACTCGCGACCCAGCAGAGACGATGGAAAACATCGTGGAATTAATTTCCTCGCGCTTCAAAGTTGATGTTTGTTCGGTTTATTTTCTTGAAAGTTCTGGGACCGAATTAGTTTTGGGAGCCACCGTTGGACTTCGAAAAGAATCCATAGGAACAGTTAAACTAAAGACTACGGAAGGCTTAGTTGGATTGGTGGCAGAAACCTTGCGCCCAGTGATGGTAGCAAATGCCTTTTCCCACCCAAGATTCAAATACATTCCAGAAGCGGGTGAAGACCCTTACCTTTCATTTCTAGGCGTTCCCTTAGTAAAAGCTGGTGGCTTAGTTGGTGTTTTGGTTATCCAAACTGAAGAATCAAGAAGCTTTTCAATAAATGAAATAAGAACCTTGGTTACCGTTGCGGCCCAACTTACCACCGTTGCTTCGGATGCAAGGCTTCTTTCCCAATTAACTGCAGCTACTCATGAACCCTTTGCACCTGTTGCAATTTCAACTTCATCGCACGAATTGCACGCAAGACTATTAAGCCCAGGAGTTGGAGTTGGTCGAACCTATTCCATTGACAGCCTAGATGAATGGCGCTCGACCACTGCATTCAAGCCCGCAGGACTGGAAATTGAAAAAGAGCGGATGCAAAAGGCCATGAGCCTGGCAAAAGAAGAATTAGCTGCAATGGGGGTGAGGATTGCGCATCTTGTAGGCCAAGATCACGGAGCAATCCTAGATGCCCAACTTATGATCTTACAAGATCGAACCATTGAAAAAGATTTGATGAAATGCGTTATCGAGGGAATGAGTTCTGAAACTGCGCTTATATCAACGCTAGACAAATACCTGGCTGCATTTCAGAAAATCAAAGCACCATTCTTTCAAGAACGCATTTACGATATCAAAGATGTATTCTTGCGTGTGCTATGGAATCTCCGGCCACAAAAAACTAATGGTGGTGCAACTCAACAGCGAATTATTTTAATTTGTAAAGAAGCTTCGGTGATGGAGTTGTTTGCAGTAAGCCCGGAAAAATTAGCAGGAGTGATTGTTGAAAAAGGAGGGCCCGAGTGCCATGCAGCAATCTTAGCTCGGGCACTTGGAATCCCGATGATGCAATTAAGCGAAGGGTTCCAAGATTTATTAATACCAGGGAAAATTGTGCTTATCGATGGGCCCACCCAATCGATTTGTCTTGACCCAAGCGAAGCTAGGATCCACGCACTTATCCAGCCTCTAGAACTGCCCGAATCGCTTTATCCCGTTCAATCCAAGTTAGAAAAAGTTCCTACCGTATTTGTAAACATCAATCTCCTTTGGGAAGTTCCAACCGCTTTGCATTTAGGCGCAGAAGGTGTTGGGCTTTTCCGCAGCGAATTCATGCTTCTTGCAAGGCGAACCATTCCAACCGAGGAAGAACAATTTGCTATTTATTCAAAGCTTCTAAAAAACATGCAAGGCAAGCCCACAACCATTCGCACCTTTGACCTGCGTCCGGATAAATTAGCATCATTTTCTGACATTGGCGGCGCAGCCTCTCGTGCCTATGACTGGCGCAAAGTACTGGATTCACCACCACTACAAAAACTTTTTTATGAACAGGTCAGAGCAATTATGCGTGCCGGGGTTGAGGGAAAACCCAAAATCCTTATTCCACTGGTAGCATCAACCGAGACTCTCGATTTTGTCATGCAAACTTTGCAAGACGCTCGAGAATCGCTGTCTCAAGAAAAACTGGATCACAACCCAGACATCCCTCTTGGCTTAATGGTGGAAACCGCAGCTTCTATTCCTATGATGCCTTTTTGGGCCGATAAAGCATCCTTTTTTGCTCTTGGCACCAATGATCTTTTTGCTTCCGTTATTGGTTTAGATCGAAATGAAGAAGCAGGAACCTCCCAAGGTGATCATTGCCATCCTGGGTTTCTGAATATTTTATCTTCCGCAATTGATCATGCCCATGCTGCAGGCAAACCGATAACCGTATGTGGAGAACTAGCTTCGGACCCTTTGGGGGCCACATTTCTTGCAAGTTGCAATGTCTCAGCCATTAGTGTTTCCGTTCAAAGATTACACCCTATTTTAAGGGTGTTAAACAGCATTGATGAAGGCAGTTTAAATGAGTTTAGAGCAACCTACAAAAAATTGACAAAAGCTTCAGAAGTCCGAGACATGCTTTTAAAATCGATCCAACTGAACATTAAATAAACATTCAAGCTTTGCTTAAGCTTGAATGTTTAACAAAAGATGTTCCGTAATCATTAAAATTAAAATGCCGAAGAGAGGACTTGAACCTCCACTCCCTTGCGAGAACTAGCTCCTGAAGCTAGCGCGTCTGCCAGTTTCGCCACTTCGGCATGCAATACAATCCTAAGGTAAGAAACTTGTCCGTCAAGACACTGCTTGGAATTATTAAGGAATAAAAGGGTTTTGATGGCCTGATGAATCCGCGAAACCATCATTGTTTGCAGCAACTTTTGCCAAAGGAGGGTTAGAAGTTGAGAAAATGGGATTAGATAATAAATAATAGAAATCTGATGAGCAATAACGATCACCACGGTCAGAAATCAAGGATTTAGAATAAGTCTCGGGCCAAGGTTGTTCAGGAAAGAACAAGAGGCCAAGGAAATTAGCTTTTGCGAGTATTTCCAAATGAAAGAAATTACCCTTAGATACAGGAAGGCAGGTCGCAAGAGCATCCCGCCTATAAACCCGGACAGGAAAAAATGGATCGACATAACGAACACCAAAGATGAACCAAAAAATCCAGCTTTGAATTCGACCAGAAATAGTACCAGGGCCCGAAATGTTTTCAAAAGGGATGCACAAAAAGAACCTGCACAAAAAGCCTTTTACAAAAGAAAAGAGTCTCAAGGGGAGTGAATAAAAATCCAATACTCGAACCGCACCTGCAATGTGAGTTTGTTCGATATTTTGCAACATGATTTTAAGCACCGAAGGTTGGCAAAAGCGTGGTAACAATGGTGCAACTAAAACTATTTCATGTGCGGAATGCTCAAACCCGAGCCGAATTGCATCCCCCTCTGATATGGAACTGGTTGCCAAAACTTTCAACCCGGGCAGAACATCCTTGGATGCATATTTCTCCGCTGCAACCTTTATTTCCAACAGTTCTGATTCATCCATTCCTTTACCAATGGGTGCAACTATAACTTCTACCTTGTTTTCAAATGTTGCAACATAATCAAGCCATTTTTTTAGCCCATGTTTTAACGAGGCCATATCATCGATCTTTGCAAAAAGTAAAAAGCAAAGCGAAGAGCTAGATACTGGGATAAAGAAATGTTCTTTCATGCAAACTTTCGACGGTAGAAATCAAGAATGATCCATAGAAGCTATTTTAATAAAGACAAAAGGCCTGCTAAGCCCTTTTGTTTCTGATTCCTTTTTTAAATATAGAATATCGAATTTGAATTTGGGAAAGTTTTCCATCATTTCATCAAGATAATCGGGCGAAGTAAGCACAAATGCTTCATTTTTGGCGCAAATTGCTTTAGACAGATTTTCCCAGCCAACCACTGTTTCTACGGGTTTCCCCAGATGAAAGGCCAGTGCATGCGCCTCCATGTTAAAAAACAACAAACTGTCACCCGTACTTTGGCGGATTATTTTTGCAGCAGATTTCATCTCACGCATAGGTTCCAACTTGGGTAGATAAAAATCAACAAACCATACCCAACAAACCATACTTGCAACCAACAAGGTTGCAATACTGTTAAAAACCATATTGGTTGTAAGAAACCCCTTCGACAAGTAAGTTTTCAGCGCATTAGACAAAACCATCGCTAAAAAGATTGCAGCCCCAGGGTAAGCTGGTAATAGATAATCTGCCCGCTTATAACTGACTAAGGATAAAACAAAAAACATGACAAAAAACCAAATCAAACCAAACCAATGAAGTGATGATAGCTTGAAACGCTTGGTACAAAAAACTGCTATTACGGATCCATAAAAAATCGGAGACCAGGGGGCAAAATCGATAAAGAATTGGTAAGCATAAAACCAAGGCGGATGGGATCGCAGCGCCCCGTTACCCAATGCACGAACCCAATGATGATACCCAAAAAAAACCTCATAAAACTTTCCATCACTTTGTTTGTTGATCCAGTAAAAATAAATCCAGGATAAAAACACAACACTCAACAGACCTAGAATCATCCGATAATCACGGATACTTCGAAATAAAATCTCAGACTTAGAATGTGAACCTTTAGTTGTTTCACAATAAAAAGCATCAAAAAAAATCCAGAAGGCAAACAGAGGTAGAACTAACACTAAAGCAGGCAAGCCTTTCATTAACACCGAAATTAATATCGAGACATAAGTTAACACAAGTAAGATCAGCTTTGTTTTCCCATCAGATTTACCCGCTTGATAAAAAGCCAACACCGAACTTGTCGTAAAAAACGCCATTGCCATATCTATACGGCCAATTCTTGCCAACCAACCAAAATGAATACAAGTGAGTAGAATAACCGCTCCGAAAACCCCCGCATAAAGATCATGGTTTTTCCAAAGAAAAAGAAATAACAAAACAATAATGCCAGAAGCGGCTATAGCAGAGGGCAATCGCACGGAAACCGCATCGACCTCGGAAGTTCGCATGCGGGCAATAGTTGCAACCAACCAATAATAAAAAGGTGGCTTTTGAAGATCGTCAGAACCATCGTAAATTTTGGGAAGAAAATTGCTTGAGCCATCTAGGATACTATTGGCATTCATCGCAGCCCGGGCTTCGTGGCTGCTCCAAAAATCACGATTAGCAAAATGATGAAAGAAAGCAAAGTAGATCGAAAACAAAAACAGGAGAACCCCGACAACAACCTTTAAAACCAAAGAAATACCCTGAGTCTGGTTTTGCAAGCCTTTGCCAAACGATAACCGAAAATCTTGAGCATCCATATTACATTAGGCGGAAAGCCTTTTCCCATGGACTTCAAACATTCTCTGGTAAGCAGCACAATTTTCAATTAACTCTTTGTGGGTTCCGACTGCAGCAACAACACCTGCATCTAGAACAACAATACGGGATGCTATCTCTAAGGTATTTAATCTGTGCGTGATGACAAAGGATGTTCTACCCTTGAGAAATTCTTTCATGACCTTGTGAATCAAAACTTCGCTTTCGGGATCTGACTGGCTGGTGAACTCATCAAGAATGATAATAGCTGGATCACGAAGGATGGCTCGCGCCAAGGCAATTCTTTGTTTTTGCCCCCCAGAAAGCTTATTACCAGATTCCCCTGCCATAGTTTCATAACCCTTGGGAAGGTTGAGAATAAAATCATGAGCAAATGCTTTATTTGCAGCAGATTCAATACTGGCTTTGGTCGCCCCCCGAGTTCCATAAGCAATATTATTGTAAATGGTGTCATCAAAAAGAACCGTTTCCTGAGTAACGACACTAACTTTTTTACGCAAACTACGAAGGTTAATGTTTCGGAGATCTTCCCCACTTAGAAGAATGGTGCCATGGTCTGGATCATAAAATCTTGGAACCATACCCATGAGAGTACTTTTCCCTGAACCATTATGCCCAAGAATAGCAATTGTTTCGCCTTCGAAAATCGAAAGGTTGATATTCGAAAGAATAGGTCGACCCGGATCATAACTAAAGCAAACCCCTTTAAATTCGATCATTGGTTTGCCGACCTCGTGTGCTTTAAAGGGCATATCACCAGTCCTAGAACTATAATCCAAGCATAAGCCGTGTTCAGTTTTAATAAATGCTGGGCCCTCGCAGTTGGCACTTACCCTAGGCTGCTTATCCATAAAGAAGAAAATGCGATCTGAAGCAGCACAACCGGATTGAATTTTGGTAAAGACGCTGGAAAGTTTGCGTACCGGATCGGCAATCGCAGCAAGAAGAACATAAAGCTGCAATAAGCTTTCAGGCTCGATCGGATGCTGGCTCATGCGCATACCAAAAAGCATGGTTTCATGTTTTAAGACAAGAAACGATCCAGCAAGCAAAGCACCAACTACAGCAGCAACCCCAAGCAGTTCGATAATTGGGCCTGCACAAGCGTCAATGTTAACCACGGTCATGGATTTCAAGTAATAATCGTCAGTAGCAGCCCGAAACCGACGGCGTTCGTAGGG
The DNA here is from genome assembly GCA_964201235.1 of Gemmataceae bacterium. Taxonomy (GTDB): domain Bacteria; phylum Planctomycetota; class Planctomycetia; order Gemmatales; family Gemmataceae; genus UBA969. Next base: position 9,134 of record CAXNFS010000084.1, read on the forward strand.
CTCCATTGTGTAAGACTTAACTAACTTGATTCCTTGGAAAGTTTCCTGAAGAATCTTGTAGATGCTCGACATTCTTTCAAGCAAGCGCCTGGTGGCTTGCTTCATGAGGCGGCCAATTTTTCCAAGAATGAATGCCGCTACTGGAACCAAAATCAAAAACAAAAGGGTCAACTGCCAGCTGATGCATGCAGCAAAAATCACACAACTAATGGCACGCAGTGGCTCAGCTATAACTTTACCAAATAGTGTTTTCAAACCCGACCCAACGGATTCCATGTCGTTTGTAAAACGAGCCATCAGCTCACTGGTGCCCTGCTCCCCAAATTGATCCACATCCAAATGAATGACATTGCGATAAAAACTATTGCGCATGTCGTAAAGCGAGAGATTAACAACGCTGCCTACAAGAGACTCTTGGAAGAATTCAAAAATGCATTTGATGAAAACCCCAACCAAGACAAACCCAAGGACATAAGAGAGAGTGGTAAAACTATCCCTAGGCAAATAAGCGTAAATATATTTATGCGCAATCAGATACCAATCCATTTGTTTACGGGCATAAACCAGCTTACTTTCAACCTTGACCAGTGCATGAGTATGCTCCCTGCGTTGCTGCTCAACATGCTTATTAAGGGGAAGCTTCTCGAGTTCTTTTGATTTTTCGTTTAAAGCATCCGAGACTACTTCAATTTGCTCTATTTCTTTGTTGCAATTTGCGATGCATGAATCGACCCACTGCTGGGGGCTTTGGTCGTTATTCAAGAGTTTTAGCACTGGATAAATGGAGGTAAAGTTAAGCCCCCAAAGAATGGCAGCAAAAACCGCACAAACAATGGAGATAACTAACCTAATTCGATAAGGCCAAGCATACCGCAGAGCTCTAAGAAAATTCTTCATAGAAGGACCGATCCTTGGTCAATTACTAAATAAATACCATTGATAACATGTTGTAAGTAGCAAAAAAGGGTTCAAATTAACAAGACAGGTTCGCAAAAATCGACTTGGCCGCTTCGAGGTAAGGAAAAAGCTAAAAACTCAAAAGGAAGCATCAGCCGTAAAAACCGGCACTACCGCTACAAATCACGCAAAACACCTTAGGTCAACCACAATACTCAAGCTATTTGTTTTTTCCAATTTGACAGAAGGTTGGTTAATTGTTTACATTTGAATGGTTACTGTAATCGCATGGCTAATTGACGAATGAGTGAAATATTATGGTTTATCAATCAAATTCAAGACCCTTGGGCACGCTGGCTCAACAAATTGTAGATTTAAACAATCAAATCAGCCTC
>CAXNFS010000085.1:0-10423 GCA_964201235.1 Gemmataceae bacterium
GAGAGCCAAGAAATGACGCTAAACAACAAGTATCGCTCATGCAACGGGCTCCACCGGCGGGAACTTCTTCATTTGGGAGCCGCAGCCCTTTGTGGATTGACTCAGGCCGATTTCCTGCGTGCTGATGCTCAATCCGTGCTCGATCCTTCTTATCGCAAAAGATCGATTGTGAATGTCTGGTTGGCTGGTGGCCCTTCTCATATTGATACTTTCGATATGAAGCCTGATGCCCCTGTAGAGTTTCGCGGAGAATTTAAGCCTATTGCGACTCGCGTTCCGGGTATTCAAATCTGCGAGCATCTTCCGCGTATTGCCGAGCGCATGGATCGCATCGCCCTGATTCGTTCACTGACTGGTACCGTCGACTCTCACGATGGTGCAATGTGTGCGACAGGTTATCCACCAGGCAACATGAAAAATGTTGGAGGCAGGCCTAACATCGGATCCGTTGTGGCGAAACTTCAGGGCCCAACCAACGGTAATGTACCCACATCAGTCGCAATGCTTTCTAGTTATAACGCCAGCGAGCAGGCATATTTTCGCTCAGCAGGGTTTCTTGGCCGTGCCTTAGACTGTTATACTCCAGACAGCGAAGCTGGGCGGGCAAACCTAATATCACGCAATATCACACAGGATCGCAGAGACTTATTACCTCACTTCGACACCATTCGAAGAGAAATAGATACACGAGGCAACATGCTGGCGATGGATATCTATGCCCAGCGCGCCGTTCAGTTCGTGACATCACGCGAGTTTGCGGATGCCCTCGACATAAACCGCGTGCCCGATTCCGTGAGAGGTCGTTATGGCATCAATTTTGGAGTAAGCCCAAAATCAAAAAAGACTCTCGGGCTCCAAAATGCTCGGTTTCTAATGGCTCGTCGGTTAATCGAATGTGGAGCGCGTTGTGTTAACCTTACTTGGGAAGAAGAAGGCGAACGCCGATGGGACACCCACAAAGACAACTTCAACGCTCTGCGCCATGAATTATTGCCTTCCTTCGATATTGGCCTCAGTGCTTTTTTCGACGATCTCGAAACTCGAGGCATGCTCGAAGATGTCCTCGTACTCGTCTGGGGCGAGTTCGGTCGAACTCCACGAATCAATAAAGATGCGGGACGCGACCACTATGCACCAGCAGCATCCGCACTAATGTTCGGCGGCGGCCTCAAGGTGGGTCAAGTGATCGGCAGCACTACGAAAAATGGTGAGCGGCCACTCGATCGGCCTATCCATTTCCAACAGATGTTTGCCACACTTTATCGGCATCTCGGTATCGATCCGACTCAGGCCACGGCACTTGATCCAAACAACCGCCCTCAGTACCTAATTGACCATACGGATACAATCCGGGAACTGGTTGGATGATGCTACCCTAATCAAGTGGTTTCATGGCAGTCCAACTCCAACCGTTTAAGCAATGCGTCCATTAATCATGGTTGAACATTGATGATACCAGTACCTTTTATAAACCCTGGCACTTTAGCTGCATCATATAACCCAGGCGCTTGAATTTTTCCATCCAAGGTTAAACTGCGGACTTTTACTTCGCCAGTAAAGTTTAGCTCCATTACGGCATCTTTTGAAATCGTGACGGCCCTCATTCCAAGACCTCGTGCATTGGTAATTGCCAAAGTGCCTTGCTTCACCACCGTTGGCCCGGTGTAAGTATTTTCAGCAGAAAGCACCCATTTACCCGAACCGGATTTGATAATACTCGTTGTCGCTTTGCTTGTGCGATCAATGGGATCGATGATCGCGCCAGCAAGTTCACCAACGCCCGCGGTATCACCTTTCAGCATTATAGTTTTGGAGTGGCCATAACCAGATATCACAAAGGCGCTGGTTAACTTAAGAAGGCCAGTACCAGCATGATCAAAAATAACCGTTGAGTTTTTTCCTGCAAGATTCATCACACGATCGGAAGTTTCACCTTGGCCGGTGTATATCAGGGTGCATTCACCATCAGCTTTCCCGATGAAGATTTCACCATGTTCAACAGAAGAAGGCGCGCCTAGACTGCTAGTTTTATTGCCATTGGCAACACTGTTCAGTGAAGCAAAACTCAAAGCTCCTCCTTCAATTATCATCTGGCCTGTAAAAGTGTTGTTACCCGAAAGCTGCAAGATACCCGCTCCAATTTTCTTGATGATAAAAGGACCTCCACCAGTGCCGTTAGAGTCAGAAATATTTGCATTGACGATAATAGGACTGGTAGCTTTAGAAGTATCCACACAAAAAACCGAGCGAGACTGTAGGCCATTTTCATTAACTGATGCGGTCAGGTTCGAGATTAAAGCGCTAATATGGTCGCCCGTAAATTCACCCGGCCCGCCTGCGGAAATCTGCAATGTAGCTGTTGGGTGAACAGTAATTTTAGAGGCAGTCCAACTTGCAGGGTCTGCGTTATAAAGTGAAGCAGCCTTTTTAAGAATAAGAGTACCCATATGAACTGTCGTGGGACCAGTATAAGTGTTCGTGCCCCAAAGCACAACTTCACCAACATTTATCCGTGAGAATGCACCAATGGGTCCAATCTGGGTAAAGCCGCCAGACCCTGACATGCCGCCGCCCAATTCGTTTAGGTTTAGATGCCCAGCAAACCTTGCAATGCCATTAAGCTTGATGGGGGCGTTCCAATTACCCGTACCTTCGACAGTACCACCATTGATAATCAGAGGGTTGGTGATTTGCTTAATACCTTCAAGGCGAATATCACCGCCTTGATTAAGGGTGACTGGCCCGGTACCCAATCCTTGATTTGCAACAAAGAGAAAAAGTTGCCCGCCATTGATAATAGTACCCCCGCTATAGGTGTTGATTTTGTTATCAATTCGAAGGATCCCCCAACGGCTATACTCAATATCAGAAGCATCCGGGCAGTTAAGAATCAATCGCCCTTTGCCAGAGATCAATCCCTCAAGAGTTAATCTTGCCCTAAGTTTGACATTCACTTCCAAATCATCGTCAAAGTTTATAGGTAATGAAATATGATCGCTCTCGGAATTGGAAAGGGAATTAATCTGAGGTGAATTACCTGTGATTTTATTGTTGGTAAAATTGATGGAATTGCCCGAGAGTTTAAGCCCTCGTGTTTGAACGATATTAAACTGATTAAGCTGAAAGCTTTTGCCAAGGTCATTATAACCAGCATATTTGCCTTCCAAATTAAAGTTAAGAATGTAGTCTTCCTGTCCGATTGCGGAGGGTGCGGATGATGTACCCAAATTATTTGACCACATCGTTGCATCACTCCAATTGCCATCTGCAACTTTGTTCCAAGTGAAGCTTCCTGCCTTATCCACATGAACAACCGTAACGGTATAAACTTGCTTGGATCCATCTTGCGCAGTAACTGAATAGGTTTGAGGTTTGGTAAAATCGCGCTTTGTACCTGAAGGAGGGACCGCAGTTGCAAAAGGAGAAATGGTAAATTCAGGAGCCAGCGTAGTTAAATCGGTGCCCTTGGCTACGGAAATTCCAATGCGCTTAGGAGTAATACTTGCAGATGCTTTGCCAGGTAATTTAAGTGAAAGTATTTCTGCATCTTTACTGATTGAAGATTTGCTCACTGTAACGGTGTAGGTTTTGATTGATCCATCAATGCTTTTCACTGAATACGTTTGTGGTTGCGTAAAGTTGCGGGCAACACCTGTAGCTGGCATTACACTTGCGCCCGCAGAAACTATAATCTTGGGTGTAAGTGAAGTTATATCCGTGGTAAAAGGTACCGTCACACTGATATTGGATTGAGAAATTCTAGCTGAAGGCAGGCCCGGAAAAGTGAAGTTTTCAATCGCCCTTGCAGCAACTGCGACATAAGGTTTTTCATCAACGAGAGACTTAAACGGCGCTGTCCCCTTGGTATCACTTATGGTTGGAGGCAACTTTGCAGCCTTAGCAGTATCGATGTATTTTGCCATGTCTCGTAAGGCAATACATTGGTAGCCATTATCCTTCAAATACTGCATCATCGCCTTGAAGGTTTCAGGCTCCAGCCCAACCGAAGGATGCTCCATATCTGGAACGCCATGAAAGCAAAACACCACAACTCTACCTTGGCACGCTAACTGCGCACGCTTGGCAAAAGTCTCGACCGAAATACCATCGCGCATCGTAAAAGATGGCACATCAAACGGGCTATCTACGGTGGGGCGATAAGGTCGCTCATGGCCACCACGGCCAAAAGTGTAACCCCGTGCCGAAAGATCATCATAGATATTCTTTACCGCATTATAAACAGGCCAGCATACTGTCGTAGTCTTAGGAACACCATTTGCCAGCAACTGGTCTTCCATCCGCAAATAATTCTCCAACCCACCACCATGACCAACCGTGTGATTGCCGATTTCAAAACCATCCTTCGCCATCGCTTTCATCTGGCGGTATGTCATGTACCAATCCTTACGGGTATGGAAAGAATCAAAGTCAGCGATATAAAACGAACCTCCAAACCCCAAAGATTTCAAGATGGGTGTCACAATAGTCGCATGGCTGGCGGGGCCATCATCAAAGGTAAGCACTACCAATTTATCAGGAATGGGTTTTAATAACACACCATTGGGATCAGGATCTACCGCTATTGGTGGCAACGCAATAGTCATCAGGGGAAGGGCAAGGGCCACCAAAAAGACACATAACAGTAGTGTAATTCGAAAAGCAAACCCTTGAACCTTCATAATAAATCTTTCTTTATAGCGATGTAATTGCCGCTCATTACTTCTTCGTTTTATCTTTAGCTTTGCCAGCATCTTTGGTTTGAGTCGCACGCTTCCAATCAACCTTAACATCATTTTTCTGAGGTTCACCTTTGGTACTACGCCCATCCGCAATGTACTTCTCCAAAAGATTAGTGAGCCTCTTAACTGTTTCTGGTTGTTTGTCATGTAAATTAATTCTCTCACCAATATCGTTGCTGAGATCAAAGAGTTGCACTTCGGGCATTCCAAGTTTTACAGTTCCAGGCCGTGGTTCACTCCAACCACCCGAATCCTTGCACATTAAAAGTTTCATGTTACCCTGACGAATTGCAAATGTACCATTCACCGAGTGATGCACCAACGCTTCACGAAGCGAGCTTTTATCCTGCCCAAGTAATGCAGGAAGAAAGCTGACACTATCTTCGCCCGCATTTGCTGGAAGTGCGACCTTGAGGATATCCGCACAGGTAGCCATCAGGTCGGTCAGACAAAGGAGTTGATCAGATTTGGTTCCTGGTTTTACCATTGCGGGCCAGCGAACAATAAAGGGAATGTGATGTCCACCTTCAAAGATATCAGCTTTGTGGCCACGGAAAAGATGACTTGGATTATGACCCTTGGAAAGTAACTCAGGGAAATCCGCCTGGGGTGAGCAACCGTTATCACTTGTTAGTACCACAAGTGTGTTATCCGCAATTCCCTGACGATCAAGCTCGGCCAAAATCAGCCCTAAGCTGTGATCGGTCTGCATTACAAAGTCGGCATAGTAATTAAGCCCGCTTTTTCCCTGCCAATCCTTGGTGGGCGCAATCGGAGTATGTGGTGAGGCCAAAGGTAGATAAAGAAAAAACGGTTTGCCTGCCTTAGCATCAACACTACGGCCCTTTACAAAATCAATGGCCTTAGTGGTAAGAGTGGGTAGAACATCTTCAACTTCAAAATCTGGCGCTGCAGGGCCTTTGCGACATTTCCCTTTTTCTCTTCCAAGAAACATGGGAAATTCTTTCTCAACAGATGGAAACTTTGCGACACGATCATTCTCGATGAAAGTGTAAGGCACCATATCTAAAGAAGCGCTGATGCCATAATAATAATCAAAACCAACGCTGTTGGGGCCATTCTTAATCGGCTTGGAATAGTCGACATTATGAACCTGACTAGCGGACTCAATATTTAGCTCGGCAACATCCTTACCTTCTTTTTTAACCCAGTCCATGCCGAGATGCCATTTCCCTATGCAAGCTGTGTTATACCCTTGGTTCTTTAACAACTGAGCGGTGGTCAGCCTGCCTTGTTCGATAAGCCTTGGGCTTAAACCACCAAGCACACCACTTTGCAACTTGGTGCGCCAGTTGTATCGGCCTGTCATAATCCCATAGCGGGTGGGCGAACAAACAGAAGAGCTTGAATGCACATCGGAAAAAATCATGCCCTTGGATGCAAGCGCATCCATATGCGGGGTTGCAATTTTACCTTGCGGGTTAAGGCATTTCACATCGCCATAGCCAAGATCATCGCAAAGTACATAAATGATGTTGGGCTTACTTGTAACCTCTGCTGCAGAAAGATTTCCAAAAGCCACCATCATCAATAAGGTAATGCTTTTAAGACTATGCTTCATTTCTATTCCTTCTTTTTAAACTTTAAGAAAAGATGATTGTAAATCTTGGATTAGTCAGGGCACAAGAACAATTAATGAAGTTATTCTTTAACTTTAAATTAATACGATGGCTATAATGCAGGAATGAATCCACTTGACCACAATTTAATTGATCTAATCTACTAAAATTGATTTCAAAAAACTTTTAATTTTTCATCATGAAAAATATAATATAAAATCAATATTCTAACTTTAAGTTTCGGCCTGATGGCTTTAGGTGTTCTTGCTGCGCAAAACCCTACTGATAAAGCGACTAATCCTAAAAGTGGGGAAAGCATTGACTTCAAGCAAGCCCATTCGATTTTTCAAAAGTAATCAGGTGGGACGAAACTTACCCAAGAAGAAATCGACTATCTAATGTGAACCAAAACTGCCCACAAAGAGTAGCCGTTGGATTGTCGAGATTTTCAGCGTTTCTTTCGTCAGCGGCGTACACATTGACTTTGCTGGAAGCCACCTGTAAATTTAAGTGTTATGAACTTTTTTAGCCTTCAGTAATTTAAACGATTCTCATAGAACAGGTTGTTATGAATATTTTTATTCTTAAAGGACATGGTCGCATGGGTTACTTTCACTGGAGTTTCGGTCTCTGCCTTGGTTTGTTCTGGCTCTGTCTGCCAACCAATACCTATGCCATTTGTGGTCTTGATTCCGCTGCCTTTGAACAGATCCGCAAAGTGCAGGATCTGGGCGCGGCGCGGGCCTGGACGCGGCAGATCGTTCAGAGTCGTGGGATATCATGCGTCGTGTGTCATGTGGCCGGTTATGGTCCCCGCAATCAGTACGGGAGCGCGATTAACTTACTGGTGACAGGGATCGATCGTGAGGACTCTTCGCGAAAACGTGAGGCGGGACAACGAGTCAACGATATCCCGGCAGACCCTTCCATACCCGATTCGCCGACCTTTGGCGATTTGATCAAACAAGGATTGCTGCCCGCATCTGATTACACGATCGACCCCGCGTTCCAGAAAGTGCCAGCCAGACAGCCGGAGGAAATCACGGTACAGCAGGCTCGCGAACTGGTTCGAAAGGTCCAAGCGGAATCGCGCTTTGGGATCCTGCAACTGAGCCGAACTTACGAGATTACCGCGGAGGTCGCTGAGGCGCTTGCCGAGTTCCGGGGGGAGTTCCTGATTCTGGGCCTGACGACGCTCGACCCTGATACGGCCAAGGCGTTAGCCAAAAGCCGAGCAGGTACTGTATGGCTGCACTCGTTGACTTCGATGATCAACGAGTCAGCCGAAGCCATGGCCAAAACGCCGGGCAATCTAGTACTATCCGGTTTAGTGGAACTCAACTCCGACTCCGTGCCGCTGGCTAAGAAGTTGGCACAGCGACCGGGCGCCTTATCCTTTCCCTACTTGAAACAGATCACGCCTGAGATCGCCGTGGCGCTCGGCAAGAACCCGCGCAGCTTGACACTGGCTGGTTTGACCGAAGTGTCTCCGGAAGTTCAAGACAAGCTTGCAGAGACCGTGGGTGCACTGACACTACCGAATCTAAAGTCGCTTGATTCGCTGCCGCTTACCAAGAAACTCGCCGCGGGTTTTGCTTCATCAGTTCTGCTGTCATCTATTAAAACGCTGTCTGTGGAACAGGCAAACGAGATCGCATCGATCAAGCGGCCGTTCTTTCTTGGCGGGAGCTTTCTACCGCAAAGCGTGATGACAGAGGAAGTAGCGACCGTGTTTGCGAAGAATCCTGCTGCTGGGCGTCTGCAGCTTGGTGTCGGCTCAATCTCCGATTCGTCTCTGAAGATTATTGTGCAGTCCCAGTTAAGCATCATACTGCAGGAAGTAGAATCGCTAAGTGACGCGCAAGTGCAGATACTGGCCAATGCTGCGGATTCCGTCCCTGGCGGTCCATTTGGAACTCAAACGAAGATCAGTCTGCCTAAGTTGAAGACGCTGGATTCTCCGCTGCTCGCTATGGCGCTGCTTCGATGTTCGTCGGATTTTGGCGGCGTCACAAGGATTTCACGCGAGGCCGCGGCTGCGTTGGCAAGTGTTCCCAACAAAGAGATGGTCTATCCTAACGGCACGGTTCGAGTTCTTCCTCCTTACAGTTTGTCGTTTCCAAGTTTAGAGGAACTGCCCCCCGAGACGGCTGGCTTGCTAATGACGCGGCCCTGGTCTGCGATCTCATTGCCGGCATTAAAAAACGTTTCCCTTGAGACCCTTCGCAGTATGGTGCGGCAGACTTCCAATTTGACGTTGGGCCTCACCACCTTACCTCCGGGACTCGCCTCCGCATTTGGCGAGATGGCAAGCAATGAAGGCGACCTAGGCGGAGGAACGCTGACTCTTCCTTACCTGACGGAACTTTCACCGGATGCCGCACGGATTTTGGTGACATCGCTAAACCGTGGCACAGAGGTTCCCACATGGGGCGGACTCAACAAGGCACCGCAGTTGTTCCTCGGTGGGCGCATTCCCGGCCGCCTCTCCTTCAAAGGCACTAGTCCGCTGCTCACACCGAAATTGGCGGAGGAACTAGCGAAATATCGGGGCCGTTTGTCGATCGCCGGCCTCCAAGAACTCTCACCGCAATCGGCCGATGCGCTGGTGCCTTATCGAGGGCCGCGTCTTGAACTGTCCGGCCCTGCAACGGACAAACTGTCACCCGAAACGGCGGCGCAACTCGCCAAGTTCCCTGGCACTCTCGACATACCGCTCATAGTGCTCGACTCCGTGCCGTTGGCCGCAAAATTTGCCCAACAATCATCACGGACGACAGATGGTCTTGAGGTCATCTCGACCGAAACAATTCCAGTGTACGTCAAATACAACGGTTTTTTCACACTCCGACAACTCTCGGTGCTCAATTCCCCCACATTGGCCGCGCGGCTGATTCAGGATTCTTCAGGCCAGACATTGCCCTCCCTTAGAACCATCACGCCCGCGGCAGCAGAGGTACTGGCCAGCGGTCCCAATGCACCCTATCTCGGGCTGACAGTGCTCGATGATCCAGCAGTTGCTCGGGCGCTGACGAAATCGCGGATAGGGGTCAGTCTGCCTCGACTCCGCGCGGCAACGCCGGAAGTGATCGCGATATTGAGGGAAGCGAAGTCAATCACCACGCCCCCGTTGGATTCGATTTATGTTTTGTCATTAGCTGGTGTAATTCAGAATACCGATGTGAAGACGGGAACTACCCCCATTCGGCCAGGCACTCCATAAACTGCCGAAGAACAAGGAAGCCAACAACATAACTATAAAGTTAAGCATGATTAAAACCCTTTAAATGAATCCAAAACTTTATTCCACCAGCATGATTCATGATGGACTTGGCATCGCAACAGGTTCACCAGCGGGCTTGATTTTCCCGGTTTTTGGATCAATGCGAAAGACTGCAACATTTTTCCTTGGCATATTCGCACACATCAACCACCCATTATTAGAGGTGATTGCAAGATTCTGTGGCCCCTTGCCCAAACTAGGTTCAATACTTATAAGAGTTAACTTGCCATCAAGGCAATAGTGGCGATCTGAAGGAAAATAGTGAAAAACTAGAAAACATACATTGACTGTAATTCACAATGCCAAGGCGAAATTCGCAAACCTGCACCTTGCCTACTTTTCTATTAGAATTTATGTTCGTTATCGTGATGATTGCTGGAGACAGTGCACATCCTTCGCAAGCAAGCCGCCACAAAATTGCGAATGTCATGCTTGAGTTTTTCAAGAATGATCCATTGGCAAAACATGGTTCAAAAGGTAAAAGGGCTGCAATTTCATTTCCGAACCTTGGCTAAAGCTTCAGCTTCAATCAATTCCCAAGCTTTTGGAACTTTAGAATTAATCTCACTATTTTCCATCCTTCGTTTTAATTCTGTAAGCTGCCACTCGGGCAAAGAACTAGATTCAACTTCACGGACTACACTATCCCAAATTGCTTCGGCAAGTTGTAGTCGATCTTCTAAACTTAATCGATCAAGGCCTAAGTCTTGAATTGAAACACTTGCCATCGCTGTAATTTCCTATGTGAAACTTAATCTAACTTAAATCAATTATACCATTATAAGCAAAGATCATTTCGCTAATTCTAAAATCTCACCTGC
>CAXNFS010000086.1:0-10343 GCA_964201235.1 Gemmataceae bacterium
ATATAGTCCCCGAAAATTCTTACACCCGCATTTACTTTAATGGTTCTGATCTTAAAAAACATAAGGATAGGCCGGGCCTTGATATCACCCTCAGCGTTTGCACTTTTTCTGATATTAACAAACCATGGCCTCTTTGTGTTGAAGATGAAAACGGTAAGGTACATGCAATTGAAATCAACCCAGGCGATGGCGCCCTAATCTTGGGTACCAAATATACCCACTGGCGTGATCAATTAGTTATTGATGAGCCACAGAAAGTAATTCAGTCGTTCTATCATTGGAAGTTTGCCTGATTAAAATAGTGCCTTATGGTACTACGCATTTCCGACTTACAATCAGTCAGATTGGCCCCAAGGGTTGCAAACAGCCTATTTTTAACGGTATGTTGCATATGTTGCCGTTAAAATTGGGATAATCAGCATTTCATCTTAAGTCTGTGATCAAATTGCGCCGATTTTATTAAAGATTGTAGAGGCATTTAGGAATTCCGTTTTAGGGTACTCAGCGTAATGAAGATTCGAACTCATGCAATAAAAAGTTTGTATCTTACTGCAATTTTAGGATTGCCTGGGTGCGTACTTTTTCCGCAAGTAGATGATAATTTGGCCACCGTTGTTGTTCCGGTTGAAAGAAATGAGCTTTCCACAGTTGTTAAAAACACCACTCCAAAAGAATCAACTGAAAGCAAAATTGAAAATCAGATTGATGAAGGGCCCGGAAAAGCCCCGGCGTTTTCTACTTTAAAAAACCTGACCGCAGATGATTTGGTACGGGAAGTTTTAGGTCGAAATCCGACATTAACCGCAATGATTGCGGCATCGGAAGCTGCATGGTCCAAGTATCCCCAAGCGATATCTTTGGATGACCCAAATGTTGGGGGATGGTTTGCACCAGGGACCATAGGCTCAAATCAAGTTAATTTTGCATTGCGAGTGGAGTTTGCGCAGAAATTACCAGGCCGCGGGAAACTTAAACTGCGAGGCGATAAGGCCCAAGCTGAAGCTAGTGCAACGGAAAAAGATATTGAAGATGTAAGGCTTCAATTAACTGAAGATGCAAAGAACGCTTTCTTTGATTTTCATTTGGTGGATAGGGCAATCGAAGTAAACGAAGGTTCTTTGAAGTTGTTAGGCGAATTCAAGCAAAATGCTGAAACACGATATCGTAACGGGCAGGTGCCTCAGCAAGATGTGCTTCAAGCCGATGTCGAAATTGGTTTGCAAAAGGAGCGATCTATCACGCTGAATCGTATGCGCAAGGTAACTCAGGCAAGGATCAATACACTGCTGCACTTGGAGCCTGATTTAAGTTTGCCACCTTCTTCGCGAGAGATTCCGTTGGAAATTGAAAAACGAAATGGGGAACAGTTACGTGAAGAGGCCAGGGCTAACCGGCCAGATTTGCGTTCGTTGGAAGATAAAATTCGGGCAGATGATGCTGCAGTTCAGCTAGCAAGGCGTGAGTTTTCGCCTGATTACGAAGCCCTTGCTGCTTACGATAGTTTTTGGCAGGGCATGGATAAGCAGATGCAATATCAGCTTGGTTTAAGGATGAATCTGCCTTCGCAAAGAAGTAGAAGATATGCAGCATTGGCAGAGGCGCAATCCAAGTTGGCCCAGAGAAAAGCTGAACATAAAAAGCTTGAAGATCAAATCAATTTTCAAGTGCAGGAAGCTTTTGAACAACTGAAAGAAAGTACCCAGATCATGGAGTTGTTTAAAAAAACAACTCTCCCTGCTACAGAGGCAAATGTGCGTGAGGCACAAACTTCGTACATCGCTGGGAAAATTCCTTTTTTAACCTTGGTTGCAGCTCAAAAAGAAATGTACCTTGCTCGAGATCGTTTTTATCAAGCTCAAGCAGAGGCATTCCGTAGAAAAGCAACTCTCGATCGGGTTACCGCAAATGTACCAACCGCAGAAGTTGCAAAAATGATCAAATAAGATTTTTTGCTTTTTGTTCCTGCAGCTTTAGCCATCTTGCTTTTCGAATCCAGAAGAACCTTACTGGCAAAAACAAATCCACGACTTCATCTGAAATTAGCAGGCCACCTAGAACAGGTAATGCCATGGGTGCTAAAATTTCTGAGCCTACACCTTGTGAGAAAACCATTGGAAAAATCGCAAGGATTGCAACGCCCTCGGTAAGTAATTTAGGGCGAAGCCTATGAACTGCACCTTCGAGTACAGCTTCCCGAAGTTCATCAATTGATTTGATGTTTTCAAGTCCGCCTCGCTTTTCTATCGCCTCGCGCAGATACACCATCATGATAATTCCGGTTTCTGCAGCCATGCCAAAGCATGCAATAAACCCAACCCAAACAGCAACGCTGAAATCAAAAGGCGGAGAATCCCATCCATTTTGAATTTTAGGAAAGAAGAAGAGGAAGAATGCGCCGCCAGCTAGGGCTTCGGGTAGGGTGAGCATGATTAGTGAGGCATCTGCAATATCTTTGTAAGTGAAGTAAAGGATGAGGAATATTAGTAGGATTACTGCAGGAAAAGCAATTAATAGCGTTGTTGCAGCCCGTAATTGGTGTTCGAATTCGCCGCTCCATTCAAGATGATATCCTTCGGGTAAATTTATATTGTGTTCGACCACTCTTCTTGCTTCTTCGATGAAGCCAACCATATCCCGCCCTCGCACATTCAAGGTAACTGCGTTCATCATCTGCCCGTTTTCACTTTTGATCATGGCGGGCCCTTCAGTAACCCGGATATCAGCAAACGCAGAAAGTGGAATTACGCGAAGTCCGCCCCCTAGATGAGCACCTCCCGCCTTATGAATGTCGCCCCCTGGAAGAACTTTATTTAGTGGTTCAGCATCACGATTCATTTTTGCGGAGCGGGTTCCTGCAACAAGCAATTTTCGGACAGCATTTTCATCTTCTCTTTCTATGCGGGAGTACCGAACCCTTACCGGGTATCTTTCCCGTTTTTCAACAGTAGAGGTTACAACGCGGCCACCGATTGCAATTTCAATTTCTAGTTGTGCATCTTCAACGCTAACCCCGAAACGAGCAGCTTTTTCTCGGTCTATTTCGATTTCTAAATAACCTTTTCCCATAATCGGTGCAGCGACAACATCGCGAGCCCCGCGGACTCCCTTTACGGATCTTTCTACATCCTTGCAGAGTTTATCGATGGTCGCTACATCTGGGCCAAAAACTTTGATGCCCACATCGGTGCGAATACCTGAAGAAAGCATCTCTATGCGGTTAATAATCGGTTGGGTAAAAATATTGCTCCATCCAGGGACTTGTAAAACCCTGCCCATTTCATCGTCAACAAGATCCCCTCTTGGTCCACCCATTCTCTTCCAGAGTAAGACCCATTTCTGGAAATCTGGTTCTAATTTTTTAACGATGTCTTCAAATTCACTAGGCACTTTGGTTCGTGGTTCATGGCCAAGTCGTGCTGAAATAGTCGTGTCAATAAGCGCATTAGCAGAATCGCCTGCAGTTCCATTTTCTAGAAATCCATGATCTCTGGAATAGGTGAAAAGTTCTTCAATAGCGAGCCATATAAAGGCAGAAGTACCGTGAAAAAACAATTCCTGATCAAGTAATTGAACTTCTTTTTGCCAGAATTGGTTTTGTATTTTCAATAACTGTGAGGTAATACGGTCAGCAAGAGTTGTTGCTTTTCCTGTGAATTTTTCATTTATAGTTTCGATCAAGGTTGGTAAATGCTTCATAGCCGCGACAGGGTTGTTGATCAATTTTTCTGATGCAAGAAAGTCTGCAAACAAGCGGAGTTCTTTTTCGATTTCCCCGATGGAAGTATGCCTTGCCATTGCTAGACCAAAACCTTTGGGCAATCGTGCTTCAAATTCAGCCATTATTGTTTCTGCGAGTGGCATTTTTGGGCCTATCCACTCGCTACTGTTTGCAAAATGATAGAGTGTTTGACCTGTGAACTCTTTAGCGCAGAGTGCAGCAAGGGAGGCTTCCATTTCAACAAATCTTCTGGTTGCAAGTTCTCGTTGAACCTCATCGAATCTCTCAAGAGCTTTTTGAGTTGATTCAACTAGCATGTTGGATCGGTCGTCTGCTGGTACCTTTTTTGAAACAAAACCTGCTTTTTCCAAGTTTGAAAGGATGGTTGTTGCTTGCTTGATACCATCGTTGTATTTAAGGACCCTCCTAGGCCAGAATTCCTTGGGCCGAAAATTTATGAAGGTTTCAACCATATCTAATGGTGAAGGATCTGTCGGGGTATCGGCTCTTCCTGCTTTTCCAACCACACTTTCAACTTCAGGAAAACCACGGACTAGCGCATCTCTTGCTTTAAGGTCATCAATAACTTGTGTAACACTTGCCCTTGGCACGGTAACCGGCATATCGAGGGTTGTGCCCTCATCAAGTGCAGGCATGAATGCAACGCCGATTTTTGGAAAACTGTGAGCACAAACGCCCAAAGCAATCAGTGTGACAAGTGAAAAAATTTGATTCATACCACCCATCGTCGACATTACTGTAATGCTTGTAACTATTGCTAGAACAGCAAGGAACATATTTTGCCAAGCTGTTTCTGAAGCGCCCAACCCTACTAATGCCTGCAGTGGAAAAATTCCCGCTGCGAGAATAAGTAGGGCTGCGAACATCCACATAACAAGATTAATTCGTGGCATAAACCAAGATAGAAATGGCCTGTAAATAGATATGAAACTTCGAACAATGAGGTTTTCCTGTTCGGAACGCAAGCGCCCGCGTATTAAAAGTGGGATAAGTGCGGGAACTAAAGTTACTGAAAAAAGAGCAGTTCCAATCAAGGCAAAAGTTTTAGTGTATGCGAGGGGGTGAAATAGTTTTCCCTCTCTTCCTGAGAGAAGGAATACTGGGATGAATGAAAGAAGCATGATTAGAATTGAGAAAAAGATTGGCCTGCCAACGGAAATGCATGCTTTTACAATAAGGTCTGTGTTGTCTCCAGAGACTTTATCGTTCCCGAATTTTTCTTTAAGATGGTGTGATGCATTTTCAACCATAACGATTGCTTGATCCACCAATACCCCTATTGAAATCGTAATTCCAGCAAGTGACATGATGTTTGCTTGAATATCAATTATTCCAAGGTGGCGAAGTATCCACATCATTGAAAATGAAAAAAGAACTGAAAGAGGCAGGGTGATACAGATTACAAAAACACTTCGAATGTGCCCAAGAATCAAAATTATAGCAACCGCAGCGATAACCATTTCATGCCACATAACCTCGGCCAAGGTATTAATGGCGCCCTCGATAAGCCTTGTACGGTCGTAGGCGGGAACAATACGAACGCCTGCAGGAAGACTGGGAAGCAGTAATCGTATTTTTTCTTTGACCCTCGCAGTAACTGCAAGAGGGTTTTCACCGTACCGCATTAAAACCACGCCACCGACAACTTCAGATCCATTTTTTTCGAAAACGCCTCTGCGGAATCGCGTGCCTATTTGAACTTTTGCAATTGTTTTTACATAAATGGGCGTGCCATCCACCTCTTTGATAATGGTGTTTTCAATGTCTTCTTTTCCGCGAATCCAACCTATACCCCGCACGATATATTCAGCGTTGTTTTTTTGAATAACGCCCCCGCCTGCAGGTTGGTTCGATCGAGAAACTGAGTCGAAAAGTTCACCCAAGCTGATGCCATAGGCACAAAGATTTTCCGGGTTGACATCGATTTGGTATTCCATTGGCATACCGCCTACACTTGCAACTTCAGCAACTCCCGGAGCGGAATTTATCTGTGGTGCGATGAGGAATTTATTAAGCCCCCACAATCTTGCAGAATCAATCGTTGTGCCTGGGGTTGGTTCCACCGTGTACCAATAGATTTGCCCTAACGAAGTGGCGTCAGGTGCCAAGTAGGGGGTTACTCCTGCTGGAAGTTTATCTGAATTTTCAGCTAGGCGCTCTAATACGCGCTGTCGCGCAAAGTAGAAATTTATCTTGTCTTCAAAAATGACAGTGATCATTGAAAAATTAAATTCAGAAGAAGATCGGAGTGTTCGAACCCCTGCTAAACCCTGAAGTTTTCTGGAAAGCGGGTAGGTAACCTGATCTTCGATTTCGCGGGGGCTACGGCCTGGCCAGTCAGCAAAAACAATAACTTGGTTTTCTCCAAGATCGGGTATTGCATCAATGGGGGTATCGTATGCAGCGTAAATTCCCCAGCCGGCAAGGGCTAAGGAAATCATGATTACTACCAAAGGGTTCCGAATTGAGAATTCAATCCATTTTCCTATCATGGCGTGACTCCTGCTTTTTCTTTCGGTGCAGGGTTTTTGCTTTTGAGCATTTTCAATCGTGCTATGGTTTTTGCTGATTCCGTTTTTGCTTCGTTTAAACATCCATCACAGCAAACGAAAGCTGTCTGACCTTCAATGGTAAATTTGATAGGTATACCCATGGAGCCAAGTTTTGAATTTTCTTGGCTGGCGCATAATAGTTGCTCTAACGCCAACTTCTTATCCGCGGGTGATAGTCTTGCAAGATTTGCAGTAATCGTTGCTTCTTCGTCATCGGGTGTAGAAGGCCGGATTGCAGCCTTGCTTGATCCGGATCCCCCAAAATAGATCGAACCTAAAGCAGGATTTAAGCGAGTTTCAGCATCAACAAGGAAAGAGCCTTGAGTAACAATATCGTCTCCTTCTTTGATCCCCGAATATACTGGGAAAGCTGATTGCCCATTGGGAAGTTTCATGCGAGGCCCCAATTGGACACTTATTCCCACATAAACCCCGGGTGATTCCTGCTTATAAACCACTTGTGAGGAGCCTGTGTCGATCACGCTATCCTCGGTTATTGAGAGGACTTTGTCGCCTTTGATTTGAAAAGGGAATAGTGCTTTACCATCAGCCCGCTTGAAGTTTGCAAGTTCCGTAGCATTGGTTTGCAGTTCAACTTTTGTTGCCATGCCTGGGCGTAAGCGATTTCCCGGATTAGCCATTTCAAAACGAACGGAGAGAGTTCGGCTTTCCTGATCAACATGTGGGTAAATAAAAGAAAGTGTTCCTTGAAATTTTTCCCCTGGGTAAGCTCTGCTAGTTGCAAATACATTCCAATGGTTGGTGTTGTTTTTCTCTTGTACCAATTGATGATTCACTGGAGTAAAAAAACCAAGGTCATCTTCGTAAAGTTGAGCTAGAACCCAAACGCGTTCAAGATTTGCAACATCATAAAGTGGGCCGCCTTCTTCGACATATTGCCCTTCCTTAGGGTACTTTTTTAGCACATGACCGTTAATAGGCGAACGAATTGCAATTCTCTGAACAGGTACACCATCCCGAATAATTTTTTCAATTTCGATAGGCCCAACGCCCCATAGTTCCAGTCTTTCGCGTGAGTTTTTTTCCAGACCAAGATTGTTTGATCTTCGTGCATCGAGAAGATTTTGCACCGTGATTATCATGTCAGGGCTAAATAAAACTGCTAGCTCATCACCTTGATGAACCATCTGGCCTGTTTGATTTACCACCAGTTTTTCTATTCTGCCTTTAACACGGGCAGCAACATGCTTTAGTTCGCGTTCATCAAATTCCACGGTTCCAACTGTGCTGATTTCTTTGATGAGTTGAGCATAGGATACCGGTTGGGTTCGAACCCCAGCCAGAACCACCCTGTACGGGGTTAATTGAACTCTGCTGACTACGCCTGGTGGAAGCACATCCGGAGAAGAAAGTCCTTTTTTTCGTTTGCTTAAACCCATGAAGCATATGGGGCATTTCTCAGTTTTTTTCTCACTTATGAATGTGGGATGCATGGGGCAGAAATATTCAAAACCTTCTCCCGCAACGTCCGTTACCTGACGGTTCCAAGACCATTTTTGCCCTAGGGCGATAAGAGTCTCCCATTTTGCAAGGGCTAAACCTATTGCACCAAGAATTAATATGAACCGAAGCCTTGCCAGTGGTGTTAGTACAAGAAGTTGAAACCAACTCAATCCGTTTTTATTGGGGGTTTCCATGATTCGCTCCTTCAAAAAAACTTAGATCGTTTTATATTGCAAGTTGGTTATTATGTTTTGCTGAAATTAAGAAATAAGAGTGGAATTTAAATGTTGAGTTGGCAATAGATCAATATTAATGAAGTTGAATGTTTAATTTTAAAAGAACAGTTGTCAATTTTCCTTGATAAAGCTTGATTTAAGTTTGTGTTCAAAGATAACGTAATGGCAGCGTTAATTAATTGTGGTCTTAAATTGGGTGTATCTGCGATTTCCGAAATAAGCATTTTTGATCCAGGTAAACCATTTGAATGCAATACGCATTGGCAACCATTGGCGCTCATAATATTAGAAATTGGAATTACCTGATTTTCGTCAATTGTACAGCATGAACAATTTTGTACTTCCTTGCATTTGAAGCAGCAGGATGATTCGAAATTTTCTAGTTTTTGAGTAATTGAAATAGTTGATGAGGCGTTGGCGCATGCACAGGAGATAGTAGGGGTTGACCAACCTAATACGATGCTAATCAGCGTAAAAGTCAAAAGTATATTTCGACCAATTGTGTTACTGTAAAAAACCATAATTCTATTTTAAAGGCAGTCTTTAAATTTTGTCAAGGAATAATGATTAATCTTCCAGAATTGCTGTTAATTGCAGTAGAAGAACCGGTATGCCTGTTGATTTGCCGAAGATAGGCCGAAAGGGGCGAGTGTTGTTTGTTGTTGTAAAAAAAGCCCGGACCTTAGATAGAGCCGAGCTTTTAGTGGTAAATCTAAACCTACAAGTGTTTACTTGATGATTTTTGAAATATCGCCAGTGATTTTTTCGATATCAGAGTCTTTAAGAGCGCCCTTAAATGCATGATTAGCTTTAACAACTCTACCCGTGTAAAGCAGAACCGTTACATCTGCATCTTTGCTTATATTGTATTTTTCAGGGCCTGCGGGATTATCAATACTAAGTACAGTATTTTTTACCTTTTCTTTGGTAGCCATGGCTTTCAATTTGGCTTCCAAATCTTGTGAATCAGAGAGGAAAACCACATAGCTGCCCATCATGGCTGTGCTATTTTTACCAGTTGCTTCATCAATTTTCTTGATAAGCTTGGTAAGGGATTCATCTGGCTTGCGTGCGAAAATAACTGCTACAGGGTTGTCGCCATTCGAACAGTATAGACAACTCCTTTGGCCAGCGCTTTCTCCCGTTACATTCAGCGGATGGAATGGACCAGGGACGTTTTCTTCAACTTGTGGCCCAGATTTAATTGCATCAGCAGCTTGGATACTGCCGATTACTAATCCGAAACCAAGTGTGCAAACAGCAAACAAACGGAAAAGACTCATATCAATCTCCTAAGTTTAAGAACCAAAAGCAGCCAGCTAAACATTTAGCCAGCTAAACGAAACATTCTATATGGATCACCTTTAGTAGGTGTAGTGGTATTCAATAGTAAGTAAGAGAAATAGCGGAAACGCCGCTGACTAGTGGCAAGTGACTCAGGTGAAGCCTGTTTTGAAATTGAAAATCAACAAATGCACAACCTCAGTAAAATATTTAACAACAGATTTTTCTATATTAACACGATTTATTAAATGCGCAATGGTTCTTGTGTTAAGAATTTTTGTATGAGGCCGTAGAAATATTTGGTTTAAAACAATTTAACCTTTTATGGTGAAAATTGCTCTTTAAGTAAGACTAAGCAATTAGCCCTGATATTTTCTTTCTTTATAATTTTTCAATAACTTTTAGATAAAATTGGGATAAAAAATTATGGAGTTGCAATTAGTAAGTAATCTGGTTTGCCCCAAGTTGTAATGTGCAATTTACTTGAAAGGTAATTGCAGGTGTTAAAAGTTATTGGGGTATGAGTTTTCTCAAAGAGAATTACAGGGGAAAGGATACCTTTGCCCTTCTTGTTTGGGAATAATTGCAACTCCTGTAAACAATGCCGAATCATTGTAATAATGATGTTTTGTAATCAGTGATTATGTTTTTTGAATACTGGATAAACGAACAAATATTTACCGCCATTACCTTTGAAGGTTGGGCAATTATTTGCTCGTTCATAAATGCTAGTTTAGCGCTTTACTTGTAATTGTTTGGCCTTTGCAAAATCTGCATCAGCTTCTTTGATTTTACCCATGGATCGGTAAACTTGTTCGCGGTTAGTGTAACCTGAGGAATCTTTTGGGGAAAGTTCGATAGCTTTTGAATAATCATCAATTGCTTCCTGGTTTTCACCTTGAAACCGATGTGCTCTGCCCCGAGCTAGGTAGGCGCTCACATCTTTTGGATTTAACTCAATGGCGGTTGTGCACCGTATTATATCTGCGTTAAAATCTTGCATAGGAACTCCTTTTAAAAATGCTGTTGACTTGTTTATTGTCAAGGTAAAACAAAACTTTAGATAGT
>CAXNFS010000087.1:0-10342 GCA_964201235.1 Gemmataceae bacterium
AGTGTTTACATTTAAAATTGGAGTAATCTTAAGGCGCCAATCCACAGGCTTATATGCAGCATCCCCATGAAACAAATCAAAAGAGAAAGACATAAAAGTTAAGTTTGCAAGTTGATTGGGATTACCAAAGAACTGTTCTTGAAAAGGCCGGGCGGTACTTTCAAACGGTGTTGTCCCAATCGGGCTCTGAATCGCCTGGGTGATCTGTGTCACCGAGCCTGTAAAGTTGAAAAAGGTATGCTGACCATAAACTGGATAGTCACCCTTAAGAACATTTTGGTTGTACGGATCCCACCAATGACCAAGCTGAAAGGGGTAATCCTTAACAGGAGGGTGGCCCAAACCATATCGATCCAATGCGGGGAAGCCCATGCGCCAGCGGTCAGGCACAGGAACATAATCGTTATCGCCAACAATATCAGAGAGTATGGAGGATTTACCTGTAAAGCCTAATGGGGGAAGTACAGGGGTAGAAACTATTTCTTCAATGCTGGGCGGTTTTTCTAATGAAGGAGGTGTAACCAATGGGCGTTCAATGGGCTTAGAGCTGTCAGCGGGCCTAGGTGCTTCAAAGGGTTTGTCTGCAGATTTAAAATCAGGTGTGGGTAAAAAATTCGGTAATTGCGTTGGGGTTGCTTCCTTTGTAACTTTACTTTTCTCTGCTTGACTAACAACCAATGGTTCATCCTTCACAGGTTCCTGTGATAAAATGATGCCCGGTGTCCAACCAGCTCCGCAAAGTGCCAGAGCCCACAGGATGCTTCGCAGCCTCATGGGAATTCCCTCTAAAATATATTGGTCGAGGAATCTTACTTGTTAATAATCACAAGAAATATAATTTCCTCGAAAGTCTACGAATGTATTTATCGGTATAAGAAATGTTAAGCTTGATAAAGATTGACAATTTTATCAGTAATATGTGTTATTGGGGTTGTAATCATTAATCAGCCTGCAATTAAAGCTCCAAATAGCCATAATATTAAGCTCATTTCCTAAAACTTGATAGTTTTTCCAAATATTTTCAAAATTGGCTCAAAGACTTTACCGATTATGTCGATTCTTCCTTTAAGGAATAGCTCCCTCATCGGTAGTAAACAGTTATTTGGAGCATTCTTATTGGAGAATCTTTGAGATGAATATTTTTAAGTCACTATTTAAAAATCCCAAAAAGAACATCAATAAAGGCTTCGCACTGCCACGCATGGAAACCCTCGAAGATAGATCCGTGCCTGCAACGAATGTAACCGCAGTATTAGATTCAGGCATTCTTTCTGTAATTGGTACCAATGCACCTGATCGCATTTCAATCAACCTTGATTCAATCACCAATCAAATAGTGGTAATCAATGGCAATCAGGAAACAGGCCGTTTTAATTCTGCTGATGTCAACTCCATCTATCTATTTGGTGGCGCAGGAAATGATTCACTTCAAGTTTCTTCCCAAATTATTCAACCCGCTCTCATTGATGGTGGATTGGGTAATGACAGGGTGTTTGGTGGCGGAGGAGGTTCGACGATCACCGGGGGCATAGGCGCCAACCGCATGGCGGGCGGGACAGGGAATGACAATATAGTTGGTCAAGGGGATTTCGATATCATCGGCAGCCCTTCGGGTGTGGATTCATTCACAGGCGGGCCTGGGATCAATCGTTTTTTTGGTTATGCCCTAAATTCTGACGGCGGTGCTCAAGCCACCATCACTAATCTATCATCTAATGATCTTAATTATATTCTTCCCCAGGCACCTCCGGATCTTTCTTCCACATTAAACTTGCCACCCAGTACAAATGAAACCTTACTAATCAGCGATGTAACAACCCTTTTACAACGCGCTGCTGCTGCAACTAAAAGTGAGGATGGGATTATCGCAATTGTGGATAGGCAGGGTAGAATTTTGGGCGTTCAAGTTGAAGGTGGTGTCAACTCGAAGATGAACCCAAACAGTCCAGATTTTGATCCAAACCTTTTCGTTTTTGCTGTCGATGGTGCAGTAGCACTTGCAAGAACAGGTGGCATGTTTGGTAATAACCAAGCACCTTTGACCTCGCGCACCATTGGATACATTAGCCAGACAACCGTTACTGAACGCGAAGTCAATTCCTACCCAAGTATCACGGATGAAAGTTCAATTCTTCGTGGTCCAGGTTATGTTGCTGCAGTGGGCATTGGTAACCATTTCCCACCACAACCATCAACGAATGGTGGGCCCAACGGTATTGCCTTCACACCACAGGTTGATCTTTTTGGTATCGAGCAAACCAATCGGGATGGAACCTATAATCCGGG
The DNA here is from genome assembly GCA_964201235.1 of Gemmataceae bacterium. Classification (GTDB taxonomy): domain Bacteria; phylum Planctomycetota; class Planctomycetia; order Gemmatales; family Gemmataceae; genus UBA969. Next base: position 2,287 of record CAXNFS010000087.1, read on the forward strand.
CCTTGATCGCATCAAGGGCACTGCGGATGATGTTTTTGTACCCTATCGTTTTAATATCGATCCAACCTATATTCCTGCAGATATTTTAAGCACCTTTTACACCGCGCCAGACTCCTATGGTTATATGTCGGGCTATGCACCCAATGCACAGAGTCGCGGTATTGCAACCCTGCCTGGTGGTATTCCAATTGTTAAAAACAATACAATTGTTGGTGGTATTGGTGTCTTCTATCCTGGTGCAACCGGTTTTGCGACCGAAGAAAATTCAATTCTCTCATCAACCTATGATCCAACCAAACTTGATCGGTCATATGAGGCGGAATACTGCGCTTTTGTAGCAACGGGCGGTTTCCCTACAGGAGCTGCTGCACAAAATCAACTAGTCGGTGGTATCGCATTACCAACGAGTGGCTCTTTTGGATTAAATGCTCCATTAAGTACTACGCGGATTGATCTTGTAGGTATTACACTTCCGATCTTTGGTCTGCCTGGGCAAAATGGAACGACGCAACTCCTGCAATTTGGCCAAGCTTTGGGAGAAGGTACAGCAACCAACAGCATCCTTGCCAACCTACTTCCTAGGGACGGAATGACAAATTATGTTCAGTATACTGGGGCACCACCTAATCTAACTCCTGTTGGCACAGCAACCTCACAAGCTTTTGCAGGCCTATTTGCTCCTGAAGGCTATTTGGTAACTCCTCATGATGGTGTGAATTTTACCGCAGCCCAAGTAAATACGATCATCATGCAATCAGTAAATCAGGCGCTTCAAACAAGATCTGCAATTCGCCTACCTTTAAACCAGAACGCCAAGATGACCATTGCAGTAACCGATGTAACAGGTGAAGTTCTGGGCTTGTTCCGCATGCCAGATGGCACCACTTTCTCAATCGATGTTGCAGTTGGGAAAGCCCGCAACCTTCGTTATTACAACGATGCAACCCAGTTGCAATCCATTGATCAGGTACCAGGCGTTCCTGCGGGAACTGCGTTCACTAATCGCACAATCAGGTATTTGTCATTACCAAGATTCCCTGAAGGTATTGATTTCCCTTCAGGACCGTTCTCGCAAATTAATGATGGTGGGACTAGCCTTAATACAGCGCAAACCGTTGGTGTTCCTTTGCCTGCTTCTGCCTTCCAAAGTGTGTTTGGGTTCTCGTCGTTCCATCCCGGAAGTAACTTCAGGCAGCCTGCAACAGCGACAACCCCGATTCAAAACCAAAACGGGGTCATCTACTTCCCTGGTTCCTCGGGGATTTATGTTGGTGGCCAGCTTATATCTGGATTTGGGATTAGTGGCGACGGTGTGGATCAGGATGATGTGGTTACCTTCGGTGGTCAGGCTGGTTACAATGCACCAGATTCACTTCGGGCAGACTTCCAGTTTGTCAGAGGGGTGCGCCTGCCTTACCAGAAGTTCAACCGTCAACCAATTCTCCCCCAAGCTTAACTCAGCTTTTAAAACAATAAAGCCTTCTTTACTTAAGGGTAAAGAAGGCTTTGCTATTGGTATGATAATGAGAGTTATTACTTCTTGGTCATTACTTGGGAGGAAGACTTCGGCATCATTTTGGAATCGTTTTCAAATTGCTCGATCTTTTCGATGCGCCTAGAATGCCGGCCTTTCTCGAACGGGGTTTCCAACCATATTCTTACCATGCGCTCAATCAATTCCTCGCCCAACAAATCTGCGCTAAGGCATAAAACATTAGCATCGTTATGACGCCTGCTCATTTCTGCAGTGATGCTATCATGGCAAGGTGCAGCGCGAACACCAGCAACTTTGTTTGCAGCGATGCACATTCCTATGCCGGTGCCACAGATTAAAATGCCGCGATGAGATTGTTTTTTGCTGACCGAGTTAGCTACATCAAAAGCAAAGTCGGGGTAATCAACGCAATCTTCATTACCTGGGCCCATATCAAGGACTTCATGCCCCATGCCCGAAAGAAAATTAAGGATGCGTTGTTTGACATTAAAACCACGATGGTCACTACCAATTGCGATTACCATGGTATGGTATCCTTGTTTTCCAAATATATCTTGCTTCATCATTTTATCACCTTAGTGCACTAAGAGAGTATCTTTAAAACTAAATGTTTGAGGTTTTCCTGTATTTCAGACAAACATTGACTGTAAACCTTTTCGTCGCCACCGAATGGGTCACTGATATCCGAGCCTGAAAAGCTCAACAAATGAACGGGTAGATGTTGGTCATGAAAACGATCTTGAAAAATATCCAAGTGGTTTTTCGTCATGACTAATACAGCATCTGCATGCTTAATTAAATCAATATCCACATATCTGCTCTGATGATCTTCCAAGCTAACCCCTAATTTTTGAACCACAATGGTTGCATTTGGGGAAGCTTTCATGCCATCATAAGCTGCCAATCCGCCCGAAAGAATTTCAAAACCTTTGTCGGGCAGTTCATGAATTTGACACCCGAGTTTTTCTGCAAGAAGCTTTTTGAACACAATTTCTGCCATCGGGCTTCTGCAAGTATTCCCGGTACAAACGAAGACAATTTTCATTCTTCGCTCGATCTTTTCCACAGTAACTCCATGATTATCAGATAATCTGCTTCATGTTTTTTTAGTACTAAACCCTAAGACTCATGAAATATTATTCGTAATCAAGTTTGAAATATTTCTTGCAACAAAGTAAGTCTAGGGCTGTCGTTCTATGAAACAATCACGATTGTTGATTCTTAACAGATACTTAACACAGATAGGGTAGTTTTAATCAACTAAGTGTAATTTTACCCCGATCCTTGGAGAGAACATGATTTTAATTAGAATAAAATGGTGATATTTTAGCAATAGGAGACTAAGGGGATTAGCCTAAACTACGGGAATTAGATAGCCTGATCGATCCAACCGCCCCCCAAAACCCGATTTCCATCGTAAAAAACCACTGCCTGACCCGGAGTTACCGCACTTTGGCTCGTTTCAAATTCAACTTCCGCTGCTTCCTCACCCAACCGAATAACCTTGGCAGTCGCGGCTTTATGTCGATAGCGAATTTGAGCTTGGCAATTAATCTGCACATTCATCGGTATATTTGCCTGCCAATTAACACCTGTTGATTTCAACCCCTTTGCCAGCAATCCTTCCATTTCGCCCACAACGACTTTATTTTCCTCTGCAACTATTTTAAGAACATACTTGCGCTGCCCCGTCGCAAAACCCAATCCTTTGCGTTGCCCAATCGTAAACCTCTCAATGCCATCATGCGTTGCCAGCGATTTCCCAGCCTCATCAACAATCATCCCGGGCCTATTTAAATCGGGCATACGCTGCTTGATCATTTTGGCATGATCACCATCCGGTACGAAACAAATTTCAACACTATCAGGTTTATCCGCAACACTAAGGTTGGCAGCAAACGCAAGCTCCCGCACTTGCTCTTTTTTCATATCCCCAAGGGGAAACATGATTTTTTCCAGTATCTTTCTTTTCAAACCATGCAGAACATACGATTGATCTTTATCAGGATCTACGGCCCTGTGCAGCTCTGCGCCATCGGTGCCATGCACTATTTTTGCATAGTGCCCGGTCGCAATATGATCAACTCCCAGCATTTCGCCATAGGACCAGAGTTGTCCAAATTTGAGCCAGTTATTGCAAACAATACAAGGGTTGGGTGTACGCCCGGAAAGGTATTCATGGGCAAAATAATCCATGATCTTGCCAAATTCCGCTTCAAAGTCGAGGGCATAAAAAGGGATGTCGAATTTATCTGCTACCCGACGGGCATCGCCCGCATCAAGCGCGCTGCAGCAGCCTTTTTTTCTTTCCGCACGAGCATCTTCTGTGCCATGCACTCCTGTGCGCATGAATACCCCAATAACCTCATAGCCTTGATCTATGAGTAATTGTGCGCAAACCGAGCTGTCAACTCCCCCCGACATGGCAAGGAGGACTTTATTTCCCATGGCAACCTCGTAATTGGATGGACATCTATCCTAAGAATATCTTAGCAACCAATGGAAAAAGGGCATGAATTATCTTAAATTTAGATTAAATAAAGGCAGTCGGAAGTAAGGAATCGAAGGGTATATCGGCCGGCTGTAACGAAATTTCCGGATTAGCAGTTTGCGTAAGAGGAAACCTGATTTCTTCATATAACAAATACTTCTGAAGCATCAACTAGAACCGTAAGCTTAACTATAGAGTACTATTAACAATACAAAAATGGTTTTGAGGCATTTATACAGGCCTTATGAAGGGTTAAAGCGATGCGGATCGCATTGGTATCATCGGAAGTGGTCGGATTTGCCAAGACTGGGGGCTTGGCTGATGTTGCGGGTGCCCTACCCCCAGCACTAGAAAGCCTTGGCGAAGAGGTTATCGTTTTTCTACCGATGTACCATTGCATCCGAAAAACAGGAAACTTTGAAAGCACCAATGTGCGATTTCAAATTCCGCTAGGGCCTAAACTAGTATCAGGCTCGCTTGCAAAATCAAAAATACCAGGCTCCAATGTCACGATTTATCTAGTTGAAAATCCTGATCTATTCGAACGCGACAACCCCGCATATGGCAGAGGGTTCTACCAATTTGCTGGCTCTGAAGGCACGAAAAAAGATTACCCAGATAATTCAGCCCGATTCTATTTCTTCAATCAGGCTGTACTTGCCTCTTTCCCCCAACTAGGTTTCTGGCCCGATGTAGTTCATTGGAACGATTGGCAATCAGGCATCGGCCCTGTGCTACTTCGAGAAAAGTACGACAAAAGCAAAGATCGCACCCTTGCGGATAAATACCAAAAGGTGCGCAGCCTGATGACCATCCACAATATTGCCTATCAAGGTAATTTCTGGAAAGAAGATATGAATATGGCCCATCTTAATTGGAGCCTATTTAATCTAAACCAACTCGAATTCCACGATACCCTCAGCTTCCTTAAAGCGGGGATTGTTTTCTCCGATCGCATCAGCACCGTCAGCCCAACTTATGCCCGTGAAATCCAAACCCCTTACTATGGGTATGGCTTGCAGGGTTTGCTAACTGCTCTCGCCAGCAAATTAACCGGCATAGTTAATGGCATCGATTACAAAGTCTGGGACCCGGCAAACGACCCATTGATTGCAGGAAAATTTGACGCAGTCAACATTCAACCCGGAAAAGGACTCTGCAAAAAAGCACTCCAGCACGAACTCGGGCTTGAAGTAAATCCTGCAATCCCCATCGTTGGACTTGTCGCAAGGCTTGTTCAACAAAAAGGTATTGATCTGGTGATTGAAAGCGCATGGCGCATGATGGATTTGGGAATTCAGTTTGTTGTTTTGGGCGAAGGTGATTCTTATTACCAAAATGCATTAGTCCAATTGCAGGCCACCTACCCAGGCAGAGTAGCTCTCAACTTCGCTTTCAGTGAATCCATGGCACACAAAATTGAAGCTGGATCAGATTGCTTCCTTATGCCCAGCCTTTATGAACCCTCGGGCCTTAACCAACTTTACAGCATGCGCTATGGCACTCTGCCGGTTGTACGCGCCACGGGTGGCCTTGCTGATACTGTCACCGATGCCAATCCTGAAACCCTTGCCAATAACTCCGCAACTGGATTCAGTTTCAATGCCTACAGTTCCGCTGCTCTTTATGATTGCCTTTACAGGGCCATTGATTGTTATCGAAATCATCCTCTAGATTGGGTTAAAATTCAACGCAATGCCATGACTCAAGATTGGTCTTGGAACCGCAGTGCCAAAAATTATCAACAACTTTATAGTACAATAATATCTAGCCAAGCTTAGTGTTTCCATTACTGAGGCATGATCCACCATGGCGGATGTTTCCTTAGCTTTTTTATGGCATCAACATCAGCCATATTATCCTGATGATTTAACAGGGGAAAACCCCATGCCATGGGTTCGTCTTCATGGGGTCAAAGATTATTACGGTATGCTATTGCATCTCATGGAATTCCCCGCCATGCGTTGTTCCATCAATTTAGTGCCTAGCCTTATAGAGCAAATTCTGCAATATACCGAAGAAGGCAGATCCGATCGATTTCTAGATGTTTCCAGAATCAACGCAGACAATCTCGAGGAAGCCGAGTCTGTTTTTTTGCTCGACAATTTCTTCATGGCTAATCCCCACCACATGATTCTAGCTTTTCCACGCTATGGTGAGTTATACCAGCGAAGGGGTTTGGGGAGATGTTCGGGGCAGGAGGCGCTAAGGCGTTTTAATTCCAGAGACCTCAGAGATTTGCAGGTATGGTTTAATCTTGCCTGGGTGCATCCCATTGCAGTTGCCCAAGATCCTTTTCTTTCCGGCCTTGTTACCAAGGGAAAACAATTTACAGAGGAAGAAAAACATCTTCTTTTAGACAAGCACCTAGAGATCCTAAAAAAGGTTCTGCCTCTTCATAAAAAATTGCAGGACGATGGGCAGATTGAGATCACCACAACTCCCTATTTTCATCCAATAGTACCCTTGTTGTTGGATAAGAAGTTTGCCCGCGAGGCTCTCCCGCAAATTCAATTACCCTCATATCAGGCCAGCTATTTGGAAGATGCTAAAGTTCATTTCCAAAAAGCTATCGATCAGTATAAGTCTATTTTTGGAATTGCACCCACCGGAATGTGGCCTTCCGAAGGCAGTGTCTGCCAACCTTTTATCTCGCTTGCTGAAAGTTTTGGATTTCGCTGGATTGCAACCGATGAAGAAATACTATCCGCATCAACCCATGGCGATGTAAGTAGAGATTCCCAAGGGTATGTTCGCAACCCCCATAAGCTTTATTCAGCGTACAGGGTTCATGATTCAGGCAAAGGAATCAACATTGTTTTCCGTGATCATGCCCTTAGCGATTTAATTGGTTTTCGTTATCAACATAGCGACCCTGAGGCTGCTGCACAGGATTTTCTTCACACCCTTTCGGAAATTGGGAAGTCCATCAACTCGGATAAACCTGCATTGGTCACTGTCATTTTAGATGGGGAAAATTGCTGGGAACATTACCCAGGCGGGGGCGTCGACTTTCTCCGTGCCCTTTATCGTAAGTGCACTTCAACGCCTAATGTTCAACCTGTTCGTCTGGGCGATTACCTTGCGCATAATCCACCAACGAACAATCTTGATCATCTTTTTGCAGGGTCATGGATCAATCATAATTTTGCAATCTGGGTCGGGCATGAAGAAGATAACACTGCATGGGATCTACTCCATAAAGCACGCGAGTATCTCAAAACCAAAAAGGATGCTTTCTCCCTTCCCGAATTATTACAAAAAGCCTGGCGAGAAATTTACATCGCCCAAGGAAGCGATTGGTTCTGGTGGTATGGGGACGACCATTCCTGTGCACAAGACGAACTCTTTGATGAGCTCTTTCGCAGGCATCTGAAAAATGTTTATGCTTTTCTGGGTGATATCCCACCCATCGAGCTCGATAGGCCCATTCGCAAAAAAGGGGCACGCAATATCCATACCCTGCCCCGCTCTTTCCTCGAAATTCGTATCGATGGCATGCCCCGATTTTTTGAATGGCTCACCGCAGGGCATTATGCCTGTCAGGGTGAACGAGGCACCATGGCTATGACCACCCGAGGCCCGCTTCGTGACATCTACTTTGGTTTTAATCTCAAAAAATTATTCATCCGCATTGATTGCACCGCAGATGCCAAGCAAGCACTCAAACAGTTTCATCAGATTAAAATAGGGTTTCTAGAACCTGCGGGGCACCAAGTGATCATTGATATATCTAACCAAGAAAAACTTACTTCCGTTCATCTGTTGGCTGGAAAAGAAGTACCAGCATCAATCGAAATAGCCTTGCAGAAAGTAGTGGAGTTATCTATTCCTTTTGAAGCACTCGATGTGAATGAAAATCAAATCGTTTCTTTTTATGTCGAGATTTTAGAAAATGGACTTGGTAGAGATCGGGCACCCAGAGAAGGATTAATTACCTTTAGCAGACCAACCCGAGATTTTGAACAAATCATGTGGGATGTCTGATAATGAAAACAAGTTTGAACTTAAATAACACTAAGTCGGGGATTTAAAATAATGCCAGAGCTTCGTAAAGATCCGATTGTTGG
>CAXNFS010000088.1:0-10329 GCA_964201235.1 Gemmataceae bacterium
CACCCACATCTTCAACGAAAGAAGTAGTGCGAGTGATTTGACCTCTATCGACAGCCAAGGATTCAACAACAATGTCTATAACTCTTTCTTCGACAGAAGCCACGGCACTATACCTCCAGAAAACATAGGGCAATAAAGCCCATAAAAAAACTTATAAAAACAATTAACTATAAGGCTATCTACCACAACCAAGAATCGCGAGCAAGCCATCTTATCTATCTTGTTTATAATTCCTGCCAAATGAGTCCACACTAAAGTTGGACATTAAGCCTGAATGTTAACAATCTCAATCTTCCGGTTGATCCTCTTAGCCAATCCCGCAAGAACTCTGCCCGGGCCTACTTCATAAAGCTTTTCAACCCCGGAGTCCAGAATTTTCCGGATACAATTTTCCCAAAGTACAGGCTCAACAACCTGCCGAGCAAGTTTACTTTTAATGCTTACGGGATCAGAGTGCTCTAATGCATCGACATTAGCGAGAACAGGAACATTAGTAGAAGCTATGCTAGTGGTACTAAGGATCTTGGCCAGTCTATCAAGGGCGGGTTCCATGAGGGAGGTATGAAAAGCCCCAGCAACCGCAAGTTTAATAGTCCGAATACCTTTTTCAGATGCGATTTTTTCAAACATCAAACAAGCCTGATCATCACCAGAAACAACAATATTTCCAGGGCAAAGAAAATTAGCCATCTTGATTAGGCCCACTTTCCCAGCGTCTTCACATATTTGTGCAATCTGCTCTTTTTCAGCACCAATAACACTTAGCATGCCGCTAGGGCTTTTTTCGGAGGCTGCTTGCATGGCTTCGCCGCGCTCTTTAACCAAAGCAACGCCATCTGCAAAGGAAATAGCCCCAGCAAAAGTCAATGCGGTGTATTCGCCCAAACTAAGGCCCGCAGTAATTTTGCAGCTTTGGGATGCTTGTGGATCTTCTGAATTTAATAAATCCAATGCAGCTAAACTAGAAACATAAATAGCAGGCTGGCTAAAAACGGTGGAATTGAGTTGCTCGATAGGCCCGTTTTTGCAAATTTCAAGAAGATCGTAGCCGAGGATTTGTGAAGCTTGCTGAAACCTTTGAAATGCAGGAGGAAACTTGTCGCAAAGAGCAGCGCCCATGCCCAAATATTGAGCTCCCTGCCCAGGAAATAAAAACGCTGATGAGGCCATTTATTAAAAGATTCCTTCCAACACCTTAATTTTTATCAGAATCCTACTGACTTATTACCACGGAAGGGGCTGATTCGAGTTCGCTTACGATCAAATCATTAAGCTTAAGTCTTGCGTACTTGGCAGCCAATAATAAAGCATTTTTGATAGCCCGATCTTTCGAACTGCCATGGCAAATAATACAAACACCATCAATACCAAGTAATGGCGCCCCACCAAATTCGCTATAATCGTATTTGCTTGCAAGTTGCTTTAATGCGTTTTTAGCGAGATCTTTTTCCGTCTTTAAGCAACCCAGAATTTCCTGAGTAGTGACTTCCATCAAATACTGATAAAGACCTTCGCAAACTTTAAGCACAACATTTCCAACAAAACCATCGCAAACAACAACTTCAGCAACCCCTTGATGAATATCACGACCTTCGATATTCCCAATAAAACTACTTTTTGAAGGACTACTGTTAAAAAGTGCCAAAGTTTCTTTGGCCAAACTGTTACCCTTGGCCTCTTCAGAACCAACATTCATTAGACCAATTTTGGGGTTTTCGTGACCAAGAATTCTGCGCGCAAACAAACTACCCATAACACCGTACTGATAAAGATGTTCTGCTTTGGGTTGAGTATTGGCTCCAACATCAATTAAAACACAAAAGCCTTTTTTAGTAGGCATTACAGCTGCAATACCAGGCCTTTTAACATTTTTCAAAAATCGCCTAGTGAACATGCCACCAGCCACCATTGCGCCGGTATTTCCAGCACTTACAATACCATCAACTTCTTTTTGGCAAAGCAACTGCCAACACCTAGAAATGGAGTTGTCAGGTTTCTTACGCAAGCCATCAACCGGAGACTCCTCCATCCCAATGGCTTGGGTACAATGAAACACTTTGATACGATCAACATGAGGTTGGCCTTGAATGTGATGATCAATTTGATCTTTATCACCTACAAGAACCACGGAAAGTTCGGTGTCAGACTGAACCGCCTGTAAAGCCCCAGCAATGATCGGTCCAGGAGCAAAGTCTCCGCCCATTGCATCCAAAGCAATGCGCATTTGTTACTTCTCCTGTTCAACTTTCAAGAATTCACGCCCTTGATAAAATCCACAATTAGAGCAAACTCTATGTGGCCTAAATGGAAAACCACAATTAGAACAATATGCAACTTGCATAGGTTTTGCACCCAAATGACTTCGTCTTTTACCTTGGCGGGCGTGAGAAGTCCTTCTTTTTGGTACTGCCATGTTTAAAACATCCCTTCCTAAACGAAAAATTTACTTATAATTACAATATTTATAAACCAGCGTTTAGTCTAGTGCTTATTCGCTTAGACTTCAGAACTAGTTTATCAAAACTACTCAAACAATCGAGATTTTACACATTCCTTCCTTAGTATTTCAGGTATACTTCATCAAATATTTCCTCTTTTGGAGAATCTTATGGATAATCTTTGGGCCCCATGGCGGCATGCCTACATTGCTGCAAACAAACCCGAAATTAAGGATTCTTGCTTTATCTGTTCTGCTAAAAACCATCCGTTTGACAAGCACAATGATAGGCAAAGCCTTCTTGTGAAACGACTTAGGTTCAGTTTAGTCCTCTTAAACAAATTCCCTTACAACAACGGGCACCTCTTAATTTGCCCCCTTGATCACACCGGAGACTTAGGCCAATTAAATGAAAAGCAACTTTTATCCAATTCACTAACAATCCAACATCTTTTAAAAATACTTCAAGAATTGATCAATCCTGACGGATTTAACATAGGAATGAACCACGGTTCTGCAGCTGGAGCTGGGGTCCCGGGACACCTTCACTGGCATATTGTCCCCCGTTGGAATGGCGATACCAACTTTATGCCCGTTCTAACTTCCACGAAAGTCATTGTCCAATCTTTGGACAGCCTTTTCGACCTCCTGACCCAAAGTATCGAAAAACACCCGTTCCCCGAAGAGTGTTAAACCTTAAACCAATCTACTGGAGCCCAAATGGAATCGCTTTCCTCGCTGGCCATGAAAACTGATCTTAGCAAAGGCAGAGACTACCCCGAAAAGGATCACCCTTTCCGGAATTCCTATCAACGAGATCGAGACCGAATTGTTCACGCCACCGCTTTTCGACGACTTGCACACAAAACCCAAGTTCTAGTTACCCATACTAGCGACCACCACCGAACCCGACTTACCCACACTCTTGAAGTGGCGCAAATAAGTAGAACCGTTGCCAGACAACTTCACTTGAACGAAGATTTAACCGAGGCAATCGCTTTATCTCACGACCTAGGGCACCCTCCTTTTGGTCATGCGGGCGAATATGCTTTGCGCGATTGCATGGTTAATCATGGCGGATTCGAGCACAACCGCCATGCCCTTAGGATCGTTGAAGAACTAGAATACCCCTATGCAAATTATCCAGGCTTAAACCTGACATGGGAAGTCCGCGAGGCAATGGCATTGCATTCCAAAGTACCCGATTGCCCAGAAGTAAAAAAATACCTTAAATACAAACAACCTTTTCTCGAAGCACAAGTTGCAGATACATGCGATAGCCTTGCATACAATGCACACGACATTGATGATGCGATCAGCCTCGGTATAATTGCTTTTTCAGATCTTGAAGGATCAAAAATATGGAAAATGGCCTTTGCGAAAGCACAGGAAGTCTTGCCCAAAGAAGCGACAGCAACCCAAACTCAATTAGGTGCCATTCGAATTCTTATCGATATGCATGTTTACGATTTAGTGGAAAACACTCGCAAAAACATATCTCTTGCAAAGGCAACTAACCTTGAAGAAGTTAGAAATATGGAGACTTCAGTTGTTTGCCATAGCCCAGAGATTGAGGAACTGAAGCATGAACTTGGAACAGTTCTCAAGCAAAAGATTTACAACAATTTCCGAGTTCAAAGGATGGCAAATAAAGGAGCAAGGTTTGTAAAAAGATTATTTTTAGAATTCTCTGAAAACCCACTGCAGCTTCCCGAGAGGTACAAAACCCGATTAATAACCCAAGGTTTACATCGTACCGTTTGCGACTATATCGCTGGAATGACAGACAGATTCGCACAAGATGAATACATGAAAATTTTCAATCCCTATTTTGATGTTTGAATAATTTGAGAAATAAAAATAAAAGCATTGTTGTTAGAAAGACTTTTAAATGGTTGTTCATTCCATTAAAATATAGATACTTTGTAATAGGTAACACAATTAGAACGGATACAAAAAATGGAAATGGATTCTTTTAATAACAAAAATTGGCTGGTTAAAGCTTGGAATTCTGGTTTTTTACCCCTCGGACTCTTACGCGCATTCTTCGGTGCAGGCATGATTGCCCTTGCGATGATCGCATACCAACACTTCGGCAATGGAGATCAGGGCGGTTCTACCACAAGTGGGTATACAGCATTTCTAACCATTATTTTCATTGGTATTGTAGTCATACTTTTTGACACTCTGTTAAAAAACAAGCAAATTACCACTATTTCAGCAGTTTACTTTGGCCTGTTAATGGGCCTTTTACTCGGAAGTATTTTCTCCACCATTATGGATCCATTCCTATTTGATTGGGAAAGTGCTCAAAAATATCCCGATTTTGCCAGCCGAATTATTGTTCAGCGCAATTTACTTCGTGCTTTTAGTACTGCCATTTGCATTTACATCTGTATTTCAACCCTTCTTCAAACAAAGGACGAATTTAGATTTATCATTCCTTACATTGAATTTTCCAAACAAGTGAAAGGTTCGAAGCCTTTTATTCTTGATACCTCTGCAATTATTGATGGTAGAATTGCAGACCTTTGCGAAACAAAAATTCTTGACAACAGGCTGATCGTGCCGCGGTTTGTTTTAAAAGAACTGCATGCTTTATCGGATAGTGCAGATAAATTAAAGCGAAACAGGGGAAGGCGTGGGCTAGATATTCTTAAAAGCCTGCAAACCAACAACAAAGTTGAACTTCAGGTTCATGAAGGCGAACCAACCGAAATGAAAGGGATCACCCAAGTTGACGAGAAATTAGTTATTCTTGCAAAAAACATTGGCGGAAAAGTTGTCACCAACGATTTCAACCTAAACAAAATTGCCCAACTTCAAGGCGTTGAAGTGGTTAACCTTAATGAAGTCTCCAACGCCCTTAAGCCTATCGTTTTACCAGGTGAACATTTCTTTATTAAAATCGCCAAACAGGGTGACCAAATGGGCCAAGGAGTTGGCTACCTCGAAGATGGTACTATGGTGGTTGTGGACCAAGGCAGGCAATACATTGGGCAAGATGTCAATGTTCAGGTAACCAGTGCTCTGCAAACGCCTTCAGGCCGTATGATTTTTGCAAAAGTAGACAATCAGGCAACTTAGACAGGAAAAGATTGTCTAGGTTGTTTGAGATTTAGTAATATTTTAATTTACTTAATGCTCGTCTAGACACAATTCTTTTTTCAAGGTAAACCCCTTTCGAGTCCAAAGAGGGTTTTATCATGAATCGTACAGTTTTTATGCTGTGTTTTATTTTTACTGCACTAACTTCCCAATTGGCAATGTCGCAAATGCCTACTGGGGGGCCTGCTGGAGCACAGCCTGTTGGCACTCCAACATCAATTAAACAACCTTCGCCTAGGCCAATTTCACCCGGGGGATCCCGCGATATTGATCTAGTGGAAAAAGTACTAAATGCTAGAAAAGAATATCAAACAACTCTAGAAGCACTCCGAGCCCATTACATCAATGTAGGTGAAATTGAAAAAGCTAAATGGGCAGAAGAAGAACTCCTAAACTACCACCGCATTTCAAAACAGGCTTACTTGCTTGAACTCGATGTTCCGCCCCCCACGCTTCAAGCCAACGAGAATATTCCCGATGCCAATGAATATTATCGCAGAGCCATGCAATACAAGGATAAAGGCTGGGGTCAAGAATATATTGACAACCAAAAGCGAGCTGAAATCTTATTGCAACAAATTTTAAGCACCTATCCAAACAGCGATAAAATAAGCGATGCTGCGTATCAGTTGGGCGAGATTTATGAATCGAAACCTTATAAACAATACCAAAGATCAGCACTATATTTTGAACGCTGTTTTCAATGGAATTCTCGAACCCAATTAGATGCCAGACTTCGAGCCGCTCGAATTTACGACAGAAATCTTACAGAACGCAACAAAGCGATTGAACTCTATCGCGAAGTTACCACTCGGGAACTAGACCCAAAACGAGTTGCAGAAGCCCAAAAAAGAATTTCAGATCTATCTGGCGCACAACGCTAAAACTCTGGGCCATAATGCTAAAGCCCTGATTTCTACTAGCAAAATTTAATGCTGGCGTATAATCAATTATATATGTCATCCGAGATATTTTAATGAGTTTGTTTACGCCAAGAAATGTTCTTTATCTATCTATCCTAGCTGGCTTATCCACGCTTGTACTAAAATCTTATGCTTACTGGATCACCGATTCCATAAGTCTTCTTTCGGACGCCGCTGAGTCCGTTATCAATTTGATTGCCGCAATTATTGCGTTTATCGCTATCAGACTTTCTGAAAGGCCAGCAGATGACACACATACCTATGGTCATGAAAAAATTGAATACTTCTCTAGTGGGTTTGAAGGTGCGCTAATTTTATTTGCGGCATTCAGCATCGGACTACTAGGCATACATCGGTTAATTTCTCCCCAACCGCTTCAAACAATTGAAATCGGGATTATAATTTCTTTTGCAGCTTCACTTATAAATGGAGTGGTTGCAATCATCCTTTTAATAGTTGGAAAAAAACATCAATCAATTGTTCTAGAGGCTGATGGCCAACATCTTTTAACCGATGTTTATACAACATGTGGTGTGTTAATTGGCTTGTTTCTTGCCAAGGTCACAGGAATGGAATGGATAGATCCAATCCTAGCAATTGGAGTTTCCCTGATCATTTTGACCACAAGTCTTCAATTAATCTGGAAATCGTTCAAGGGTTTGATGGATCATGCTCTTCCTGAAAAAGAGTTGGCAGTTATCAGAGATATAATAACCCAAAATCTTGAACCCGAGATGACTTTTCATGCATTAAGGTCGCGCCAAGCAGGGCCAAAAAAGTTTGTAGATTTCCATTTATTACTACCAGGAATATTGAGCATTAAAGTTGGGCATCAGCTAATGGAAAAAATAGAACATGCCATCAAATCTCAGATAAAGGATTGTCAGGTACAAATTCATGCTGAGCCGATTGAAGACCCAACTTCATGGGAAGACAATGCTCTTACTAATTTCGAGAAAAAAACGCCAAACTCTTAAGTATTAAAAAACCGATCCCCCGCATCACCCAATCCAGGGTTGATATACCCCTTGTGATTTAATTCTTCATCCAAAGCCGCTAGCGTAATAGAAACATCAGGGAACTCGGCATGCAAATTAGCAGCCCCGTTTTTCGAACCAATTAACCCGAGAAAGTTAATCCTCCGGACGCCGCTTTTACGCAATCGCCGGATGGCCTCTATTGCAGATCCCCCAGTTGCTAGCATGGGGTCAAGTACCAGACAATGAAACTTGGACATATCTTTGGGGAGCTTGTCGTAATAAAATTCGGGCAAAAGAGTATCATGATTGCGAGAAGCACCAAGATGGTAAACTCGTGCATCACCCAGCCATCGTAAAATGGGATCAACCATACCGATCCCAGCTCTAAGAATGGGAACAATTGCAAACTCTTGATTTAAAACATTGCCAATGGATGGCCCAACAGGAGTTTCAAAAGATAAATTTTTAAAATCAAAATTGGATGCCGCCTCCAGAAATACCGCCTGAGAAAGCAGCTCCACCGCTTGTCTGAAAATAACATTGCCTGAGTTTTTGTTTCTAAGATTGCACAACCAATGCGAAACCATTGGATTATCTAAAACTTTAAGAATGGGATCCATATTTTTCACGCATTTCACTTAACGAAACATGTCATCTGCAAATGGGTGAGCAGAAACATTAGCCTTGGGTTTAGGTCGTGATTTCAAGATGGCATCTGCAAGAAACAAATCATCTCTGGTAGTAATTTTGATATTACTCGAAGAACCAACGACAATTGAAACTATAGCCCCACCCGCTTCAACAACCTGACTATCGTCGGTTGCACCTTTAGGAACATTTTTGAACGCTTTAACAAGTATTTCTTTACTAAAAACTTGAGGGGTCTGCGCCAACCAAAGCCTCTCTCTGGGAAGAGATTGTTCAATTACCACGGGATCAGTGCTACTGCCACGCTTCAGTGAATCGGTCATACCAAGAGCTAAAATTGCAGCGCCGGACTTAACGGCCTGTTGAAATACCTTGTCAATCAATTCGGTAGTTACACAAGGACGCACAGAATCATGAATAGCTACAAAATCTACTTCATCTTTTACTATTTTTAAAGCATTGGCAACAGATTCAAAGCGCTCAGACCCACCATGAACAAGCGAAATATTTAAAAAAGCCATGTTCGCACCATACTTGCGCCTAACCATTTCCTCGTCAGAAGGATCGATCACAAGAATGCACTGGCAGACATCATCTCGAGAAACAAAAAGCTCTGCGGTTCTTAGCCATACAGGCCTACCATCCAAAGCTGCAAATGGTTTTTTTTCTTTATCTCTGAAGCGAGTAGATTTTCCTGCAGCGGGCAGGATAACAGCGAACTTGGCCATTTTATCCTCTTTCATATTTCACTGATCAAGGCAATGCAGGGACTTTACCTTATCCTGACATTGTTTAGCTTTGCCAATCCAATCTCGTAAAGCTTCTGCAGCAATTTCCATTTCTGTAGAAAGAATATTAAATTGTGAATTGGTTTTATTCAAAGCAATTTCTATTTTGCCCAGATTATTTTGAATCAATTGCTGGAAGGCAAGATTCTTAGTTACACAACCTTCTTCAATTACCAAACATTCAACATCCACACCTGCGTCACCTATGTTTAAAAGGCAATCATTCAGTGTATTTTCGATATTCGCTACCACAGTTTTCCAAGAACTATTCACACTCACCATGCTTTCAATTTTAAGCGTGCTATGAAGCGTGTAGATAACAATAGGGTAAAGTTTGTCTAGCGCCATTTTTACAAAACCAACCTTTATTTTGCTCCTAATGACTTTCCCTTTTACTTATTTAAATGCCGCTGGATGTATTCAGCCCAAAAAGAAATTTAAAGCTTTACATCTGGGCCTCAAAGCTTTGTTTTACCAAGGTAAAACTCCCCGACGCTTTCAAATCTCTGGCGAAGAATTAAATAAAGAGTTCTTTTCTTTTTGCTGCAAGGTTGGAAAATGGTACTTTAGATTCATGTAGAGAATCGTCTGTGTTACGATTTTTTCTGTAGGACGATCAAAGAAGAGTGAACTTAAGTACAGGAGTTTTTAAAAATGGCGTTTGAACTACCCAGCCTTCCATATCCCGCTGATTCTCTTGAAAAAGCTATTGATAAGCTGACCATGGAAATTCATCATGGCAGGCACCATAAAGCTTATGTCGACAACCTAAATGCAGCCTTGGCAGACCAACCTGCTTTGCAAACTAAAACAATTGAACAGCTCCTCAGGGAAATCCAAACTATCCCAGAAGCAATTCGCCAAAAAGTAATTAACAATGGTGGCGGCCACGCAAACCACACGCTGTTTTGGACAACAATGAGCCCGAATGGTGGCGGCGAACCCACTGGTGCTTTAGCCGAAGCTATCAATTCCACTTTCGGTGATTTTGCAACTTTAAAAACCAAAATTAAAGAAGCTGCACTTGCAAGGTTTGGATCTGGTTGGTCATGGCTCGTACTTAGTAATGGAAAACTAGAAATTACGCATACTGGGAATCAAGATAGCCCAATCATGCAAGGGAAAACCCCATTGTTTGGCGTAGATGTTTGGGAACACGCATACTACCTGCGTTACCAGAATAAACGAGCAGATTATGTTGAAGCATGGTGGAATGTCGCAAACTGGAAAGAAATCGGCACCAGTTTTGACAAAGCCAAGAGCTAGTCAATATAAACTCGGAAACTGAAAAAGGGCCGTTTCGGACAATTATCCGAAATGGCCCTTTTGCTATTGCAAGGATTGTAAGTTGAAGGTAAATGGCTTCCAGAGTTGAATGGAAATTTCAAATTAGGAGCCTGAATTCATGAGGGAAATAATAAGCACGGGAATGCGTGCTGCTCCCT
>CAXNFS010000089.1:0-10245 GCA_964201235.1 Gemmataceae bacterium
TATGCCTTTACGCGAAGATATCGCAGGTATGCCAGTGGTTGGTTTGCCCTGTCTTTTGGTGATACTCGTATGCCTTTTGGCCCATCGGATATTGCCCTTTAGATTTCCTGGGGCGTTGTTTTCGGTGTTGCTTGGGTTGGCCCTTTATACGATTTCGATATTCGCAGGAAAAATTTTTGGCATTAGTATCGTTGCAGAGATCAAGCCTTTTGAATTCATGGGGCATTTTGGGTTTCAGGTGCCATGGGCATTTTCTGAGGGTGATTCGCAGTGGTGGAACACCGTTTTTTACGAGGTGTTGGGCCGAATGCCCATGATTTTTCCATTTGCCTTGGCAACTATAATTGGGGGCATCGATTGTACCGAAAGTGCTGCTTCTGCAGGGGATGAGTACGATACAAGATCGGTGCTTTTTGTGGAAGCAATCTCTTCATTAGTAGCGGGGTTAGCCGGGGGTGTAATTCAAACCACGCCTTATATTGGCCAACCAGCCTACAAGAAAATGGGCGCACGGGCAGGGTATACTCTCCTTACCGCTTTGTTTATTGGGTTGGCAGGATTCATGGGCGGCTTGACCGTTCTTTTTCATCTGCTACCCAAAGTTGTGCTTTTCCCGATCCTTATTTTTGTTGGACTTGAGATTACTTCCCAGACTTTCCGGGTGGTTAATCCTAAGCATTACCCCGCACTCGCTCTAGCTATTCTTCCGTCGCTTGCCTACCTTGGCTTGCTGTTGATTAAAAGTATTTATGGCCCTGTTTTGCCCGGAAACCCCGAAGCTATCAATGCTATTCAAACGCTTCGATGCCTTGCCAACGGGTTTCTTATTTCCGGTATGTTGTGGGCTGCAATGATGGTTTCGATTCTGGATGACAAGATGTCCAAAGCCAGTTGTTATTGTTTTGTGGCTGCTCTCTTGGCGTTTATTGGAGTGATACACTCTCCATTGGCGGACGAAACCGTTGGATTTCCTTGGGCCGTACTCGCTTCCATTGACAAACCTTTTCTTGAAGCGGTTAAAGTGCAATCACCCTATCATTGGGCTAGTGGGTATTTGATCTGCGCTGGGTTATTGCTGGTGTTATCGAAGTATGGCAAAGCTGCAGATGAAGAGTCGGCACCCGGAGAAGAATTTCAATCAAATGCTTCCGGGAAGATATAATAAGAAATATGAAACATCCCATGGGTATTCTCATGAAGTTCAGCTTTGGATTAAAATCTCTTGGATTAACCATCTGTGATTTTTTTACTTCGTTGCTGTTTATTATTACCTTTCTTTTCTATGGGTCGGGTGCAATTGCAAACGCTCCTTTCCCTGCGATTGTAATACCGGTAACCACCCCTTTTGAAAGCGAAGGCTCTAAAAGGATTCGCAATCTAGCTCTCGAAGCTTTGGATAAATTCATTCTTGAGACCAAAGGTATTCCCGCTGCGGAACGGCCTGTTTTCAAATTGATCATTGATTTTAATCCTGAGGGCAAAGCCTTCACTTCTGAGTTTGGCCCTGCTTACGATCTCGCACAATCTTTGCGCCTGTTAAAAAATAGGGGCAGCTTGAGTATTTTTGGTTGGGTACATGGCGAGGTGCAAAGGCATGCAGTGCTTCCTTTGCTTGCCTGCGATAATATTTATTATTCTAAAGATGCGTTAGTGGGGGGAGTGATTGGCGAGAGTGGGGAATTTTTGAGTAACACCATTCGAACAGCCTACGACGAAATAACTGCGGGAAGATTTGCTAAGGTGGTGATTCGAAAAATGTACTCGCCAGACTTGGTGATAGTTAAAGCCACCAACCCCAAAGGCAGAGAAATTTTTGTCGAGCGGGCGGAAGATCCGCAGGGTGAGGTTGTTATGCAGGCGGGAAAAGAGGGCCGCTACGATTTCTCTACCGCTAAAGCTCTTGGCATCTCTGAGCAGGAACCCGCAGATGATCTTAGCGCACTTGCTTCAATTCTTCGACTTTCTGCAAAAAGTCTGGGCGATGCAACTGCCTCCAGTCGGGAGTTGGTGCCTTGGAGGATTGTGTTGACGGGTCCGATTAATCCGGAGTTGTTTGAGCGTTTCAAGCGGAGGGTAAGCAGGGCGGTAGGGCAGGGCGCTAACTGTCTGATTTTGCAGTTTGAGTGTGGCCAAGGAAAGGCAGAGTCCGCGCTTGAGATCGCCAGCTTTATCCGTGATCTGGAAAAATCTTCCCGCGTTAATCCCATTAAAACCATCGCTTTTCATACCGCCCGGGCAAGGGATTTATCGCTTATCATGTCGCTTGCTTGTTCGAAAATTATTATGGAAGAGGGCGCTTCGCTTGGATCGATCGAGGAAAGTTTGGTTGCCAATCCGGAAACCAGACTACGGGTGCGTGCCCAATTAGAGGAATTGCTGAAGGATAAAATGGGTGGTAAACCTGAAGTGAAATTACTAGCTGAAGCGTTTCTAAACTCATCAAGCAGAATAGCGTTGGTGGTTCAAAAGATTACTGGCGAAGTCAAGCTAATCGATTCTGAAGATCTGGTTAATCAGCCCGCGTATAAACTTGAATTACAAATCAAGCCGTTTGCCAAGGAAGATGAAAACAAGCCATTGCGACTTAGGGCAGAGCAAGCGGTAGATTCCAGAATAGGTGTGGCTAATTCCGTAGCTAAGGATATTGAAAGCGCATTGATTTCTGAAAACTTTAAGCCGGAAAGTGTGCCTATTTCGGGGACTGATTGGCTCGATGAGTTGGCGGAGTTTCTCACCCATCCCTGGACCCGTGTTGTTCTTATCATGCTTGCGATTACTTGTCTAATACTTGAAGTGAAGATGCCGGGTATCAGTCTGCCTGGGGTACTATCTGCGTTTTTCTTTGTCTTGTTTTTCTGGTCGCACTCGCAGTTTTCTGGTCAGATTTTCTGGCTCGCAATCTTCCTTTTTTTTCTGGGTATGATTCTTATTGGTGTCGAAATCTTTGTTCTTCCTGGATTTGGCATTACTGGAATTGCTGGAATTTTACTGGTTTTAGGAAGCCTCGGATTAGTCGCTTATGGGCACTGGCCTAAAAACCCTGATGAATGGGTTGGCTTGGGGAAATCGATGGCTCCTTATGGCCTTAGTTGCATGGGCGCTTTGGTTGCTGTTGTTTTTATTGCGCAGTTTTTGCCTTCCATGCCGATGACCAGTAAGCTTTTTCTTAAACCCCCCGATAACGATGATCAGCCTTTGTTTGCAGAAGATGAGTTGCATCAAGGGTTGGCAGGTTTGTTAGGTTCGATTGGTGTTGCAGAGACTAACTTGCATCCTTCGGGGAAGGCAAGGATTGGGGATCACTGGTTGGATGTGGTCTCGGATGGCGGTTTCATCGTTCAGGGAGCTAAAATAAAAGTATGTCAGATTGAAGGTGGTAAAATTGTTGTTAGTGAAGTTTCATGATCGCATTCTTTGAAAAGGTGTTTGTCGTACGAATTGTAAAAAGGAAATGAAGTACCCATGGATTCATCGAGCTTAACTTTTGCTATTTTTTTGGTATCGACCGGGTTTGTGTTGTTTGGGTTGGAATTGTTTCTTCCCACGGGAGGCATCCTCGGCATGCTTGCTCTTTCGAGCATGATTGTGGGAATTACTTTTGCATTTAAGCAGGGCTTGCTTCAGGGTGCGATTTTTCTAACTATTTCGGGGGTTGGGGTTCCAGTAGCTTTGAAATTATTCTTTTGGGCTTGGCCTCGCACCAGTATGGGCAAGAAAATGACCGTGCGAAGCGCTGCTGCAGAGGAAACCATCGGAAACATGGCTTCGCATCAAGCTTTAGATCTATTAGTTGGGAAAACAGGTAAAACGCTTTCAGAGTTGCGCCCATCTGGTATAGTGGACTTCGAAGGTCGTAGGATTGATGCAATTAGTGAGGGATTGTTAATTGCTGAAGGTTTGCCTGTTGTGTGCATTTCGGCCCAAGGTGGGCATGTGGTGGTAAAGCCATTTGTTGTGACCGGGTTTGAGAATGAGCAAATTTCTAACATGGATTTAAATTAGTTTAAGAGCAATAGTTGTTTGAATAATAGGGAGAGTTTAATGTTTGGTGAAATTCTAGCTGTTACTGATCCGAATAATACCGTTTATCTGGTCGGCGGTGTTATCGGATTTATCATATTTCTTCTCGTAGCATTCTTTCTCTTGAATTTCGTGGGCCTTTGGGTTCAGTCGTTTTTGACGGGAGCAGGAATTGGGTTTGTAGATATGTTGCGGATGAAACTATGCGGGCTTGATTATGCAACGATAGTGAAACAAAAAATTGCATTGGTTCAAGCCGGTGTCAAGGATGTGACCCCTCAAGATATGGAAGCACATGCGCTTTCCCGAGGTAATTTGCAGAAAGTGGTGAGTGCTGTTATCGCAGCCCACAAAGCTAAGATGGATTTGAAATGGAGTGCCGCTGCTGCAATCGATCTTGCTGGCCGTGATGTTTATGAAGCCGTTAAGCGCAGTGTAGATCCCAAAGTTATTGATTGCCCTGATCCTTCTAAAGGTAAGGCTACTCTTGATGGTGTTTGCAGAAATGGTATCCAGTTGCGTGCTCGTGCGCGTGTTACGGTTCGAACCAAGCTCGATAGGTTGGTTGGTGGTGCTACCGAAGAAACCATTATTGCCCGTGTTGGCGAAGGTATTGTTAAAGCGATTGGTAGTGCAGAGCATCATACCGATGTGCTTGCAAATCCGAATTTGATTTCTCAGGCGGTTTTGAAGAATGCCTTGGATTCTCAAACAGCGTTTGAAATTGTATCGATTGATGTGGCTGAAATTGATGTGGGCGTGAATGTTGGTGCAAAATTGCAGGAAGAGCAGGCTGGTGCAGATCTTCGTGTCGCGCAGGCAAATGCCGAAAAACGTAGAGCTCTTGCAGTGGCTTTAGAGCAGGAAATGCGCGCGAAGACCGAAGAAAATCGCGCTCAGGTTATCCTTGCAGAAGCAGAAGTTCCCAAGGCGATTTCGCAATCTATCCGCGAAGGCAAAATGGGTTACATGGATTACTTCCAAATGAAAAACTTGCAGTCTGATACGCAAATGCGCAATGCAATTGCGGGTTCTCCAGAAAGGGCTTCTTCCTAAATCGTTAATTAGGTATTTGCTATGGACTTGATTTTTGCAGTAGGGTGGGAAGGGGTTGTAATCCTTGGGATTACTTTTGTAATCTGGGTTATAAGTTCATTGGCTGGGGGCAATAAAAATGCCCCTCCGAATCCGAAGGCCGGGGCTAAAAACCTGGGGCCAGGCAATCGTGCTCCGCTTTCAGATCTCGAGCGGTTTTTTCAAGAAGCCAAGCAACGTAGAGCTAAATCTGATCCCGTTCCTGTTGCCTTTGTTCCTCAGAATGCTGAATCTAACGCCCCCAAGGCGAAACAGCGCCCCACCAAAAGCCCTGTCAAAAGAAACAAGGTTGAATCATCTCCCAATCCTTTTCTCATTGATCAAATTGCGAGTGCGTTAGAGGCCCCGGCTATTCCAGCGCAGGGTGCAGTAATTAAAAAGGTGGTCGATGAGGCGGAAGTTTTGCCACCCTCGCCAGCTACCATAACCAAAGATTCAAAGCGAAAATTCGCATCCAAAACCAGCCCACTAATTGCTGAGGCTCTAGCTCTTTTAAAAGGCCCGAAGGTGATTGGTTCCGCGTTGGTTTTACAGGAAATCCTGCAGCCACCTCTTTGCATGCGCCGTAGGCCGTTCAGATAAACCTAGGCCGGATTTCTATCCGTTAAGAAAACTCCAAATCTCCGCAGATGCATGAATCTTATTAGAAGGTTTACCCGCAAGGCGTTTGTTTAGAGTTCCTTTGCCCCCGGGCCAATGGTGCCCCAATTCGTCTACTAAAATGGTTCGAAACTTTGTGTTATGTTTGCCACAGTGCCTGTCTGTAATCTGGACTCCACTTTGAGGTTCGGTTTTACTTGAGGTATTAACCCCACCCAGAGCCTTTTCCCATGAGGCAATGGTGGAAGAAACTGCGGGCCTGTTTTCTGAAAGGCGGGTCCAAGGGGAAATGATTGCGCCCCCATCAAAAGGCATTAAAGGGTCGGCCTTTCCCATAATGTAAATAGTTGGGATTTCTAGGTTGCAAGCTGTTTGATCTTGGCGCATTAGTCCTGAAACGGGGGCGATGCCCTTGGGTTTATGTGTTCCTTCGCTTGCGAAACGAAAGGTCATGCCTGCGCCATTCGAAAAGCCTGTCATGAATATTTTTGATGGATCAATCAGCTTAAGGTTTAAAACATGATCGATCAAGAGATCGAGAAATGCGACATCATCAACACCGGGTTGCCCCATTTGCGCCCGGGGTGAGCCATCATTCCAGACTTGGGGATTTTGCAGAAACCCAGGGCCACGGTTCATGTCTTCCCGGGTGCCCTCTGGGAGTAGCAGCACGATATCTTTTTCATCTGCGAATTTATCGAGCTCGGTTTCGTCAAGAGTCCAGGCTGCGGTGCCACCTGCTCCATGAAGCATGATGAGAAGTCCGCAAGGTTTGGAATAATTGCGGGGCTTTCGCAATAAAGCGTACCTTCGCATGTTCCCACTGGTTAATTCGATTCGTTGCGTTTGTCCCATGAGTTAAATCCGAATTATGCAGAAGCAAGTTCTGTCCAGAGGCCTTTGTATGTGTGTAAAAACTCAATGGTTGAAGCTTCATCGGGGAAGGTCTTGCCTACTTCAATCATCGTTGCCCTATTATAGCCCGATTGCCTGAATAGTTTGAATAATTCGCGATAGGGGTAGGTGCCTAGAGAGTTCTTGTAAAGGTCATTGATATGGCAAGATTTAATCCAAGGTTGCAGCATTTTAAAGGATTCTTCAACGCTGCCATTTTTTATATCATCAGGGTTTGAATTCCAGGTGACCCCAACTGAGGCATGGCCACATTGTTCCATAATGGTTTTCATGTTTTCAGGCTTCGCGGTTCCAGCGCCATGAACTTCCACCCAGATTTCGATACCTGCATCGCTTGCAGCTTTGCCACATGGGATGAGAGATTTTCCAATTTGTTCCAATGTTTTAGGGATGGGGACTTCTTTAGGAAGGCCGTTGGGCCTGACTTTTACCCCTTTGCCCCCGATGTCGCGAACCAGATCGACGAATCTTTTGCAGGTTTCGATGTTTTCATCGACTGTTTTTTTGCTGGTTGAGTGGAACTCGCAAACCGAGCCTGCGCCCCAGATTTCGACTCCTGCATCGGCGAATTTTTTGCGAACATCTTTTCTTTCGTCTGCAGAAAGGGAGGGTTCGACTTTGTGTGCATGGGTGGTGCGAAGCTCAACAGGGGAGATACCCGTGGTTTTGCAGACCCTTAGAAGTGCAGGTAGGTCAAGTTTTGCCCCGAGATTGTAGGTGACGAGGCCAAGTTTAAAAGGGATGCCTTTAGGTTCGATTTTGGTGTTTTGTGCTGCAAAAGCTGGGTTAATACAGGCCAATGTGGCGATTGAAGGTGCATAAGTGAGGAAGTTTCTGCGGGTTGTAGCGTCCATTTTGCGATTCCTTGAGTATTTAGGCGGGTTATGCAATCTTTTGGCCCGTTGCCTCGTCTCGTAATTAGGGCATACTATCCTTGTAAGTTGATA
Source organism: Gemmataceae bacterium (assembly GCA_964201235.1). Lineage (GTDB taxonomy): Bacteria > Planctomycetota > Planctomycetia > Gemmatales > Gemmataceae > UBA969. The sequence goes on from CAXNFS010000089.1 coordinate 7,578, forward strand.
TTGTCTACCTTTTGTGCGAAAAGTATGACCAATAGGTTCTTTTGTTATGTTGGAAATTTGCGAAGTAATTGATGGGTCTTTAAGCTAGAATAATTATAGTTAAGAGCTTCCTTTCTGGGAGAATTGATTGCAATGGCTACTGAACTTAAATCACCACCTGAGCCCCGAGTTTCCCGAAGCGAAAGGGCGGTTGAAGATCAAATTCAGCGTATCGAAAATCAGATTCGCTGGATCGATGTAGGGACTGGTGCTTTTGGTTTGCTGGTAATTCTGTTCACCTATGGCTTGGTTGTGATATTGTTGGATCGATTTTTAGTGCTTTCTTCTTTAGCTAGGCAGTTTTTGTTCGCAGCGTTTGCTGTTTCTGTAGGTTGGTGGATTTATAAGCGGATTTTGACTCCTCTCGTACAATCGGTTAATCCAATATATGCAGCTTTGATTTTGGAACAGGCGATCCCCGATGCCAAGAATAGTCTTGTTAATTGGGTTGATCTTAAAAATGATAGGATTCCTGAATCTGTAAAACTGGCCCTAGGCAAACGCGCTGCCAAGGATTTGAAGCCTCATGAAGATGAGGAGTTTGTTTCAAGCAAACAGCTCTTCATGATTGGGACGCTTGCAGGGTTTTTGTTTTTCGCATTGGTAATACTTTTAGTGATTTTCGGTAAAGCTCCTTTCTTTTCAATGCTTGGCCGTACCTTCACGCCTTTTATTGAAACGACCATTGCAACTAGGAACACGGTTGCAATTCTCACTCCCGAACAAGGCAACATCACTGTTGCGATGGGTATGCCGGTTGATATTGTCGTCAAGGTTACAGGGAAGCTTCCTGCTGCGGGTAGTCCTGAATCTCCTAGGCTTATGATGCGATACCATGAAAACGAACCTTGGCAGACTAAGTTTCTTGGTGCTGGGGAGTTAAGCAGTGAGCATAAAATTCGTATAACTTCCAGCGAAGTGCGTAGCGGTTTTTCTTACATGGTCGCTGCGGGCGATGCCAAAACTAAGGGTTATCAAGTTGATGTTAGGCTTACGCCACTCATCGTTGATTTTCAGACTGCCTATAAATACAGGCCTTATACCGGGTTGCCAGAAGCCACTAATGCGCAGCGTAAGATTTCGGCCCCGGTAGGTACCGCTGTTAAGCTTCGCGTTCGAGCAAACTGTACCGTTAAAGATGGAACTGTTCGGTTCTTCTATGGCAAAGACAAAACCGACAAAGTTTATTTGATCAAATCGCCCTCCGATCCTTCCTTGATGGAAGCCTCTTTTGTGCTTTCTCAATCTGGCACTTATCAAATTGAATTTACATCTTCCGTAAGGGATGAATATGTAGATGCAATGCCTGCCCCATTAGAGGCGATTGTAGATGCTGCGCCCATGATCGATTTAATGTTGCCAGGTAAGGAAGCCACCGCTGCAGTTAATGGCGTGCTTGATCTTGAAGCAAAAATTGTTGACGATTTTGGGGTTAATAAAGTCGTATTGAAGATGATCGCTTCGGGCGATCGCCCATTGCGCCCTCAAGTATATCGCGATGAAAAGGCGCTCAAGCTTCCTTCGGGAGGCAATCTTCCCAGCCTGCTTTACAAGGATTTTATCAACATCGCTTCGCTTCAGGCTGAAGATGGGGTCGCTTATAAAGCAACTGCTGGTTCATACCTCGATTACTGGCTTGAAGCTGAAGATGCCTGCGATTTTCCCAAGGCCAACCTTGGTAAAAGTAAGGTGTTTAGGCTGACATTTGCTGACCGTGCCCCTGATGAACAAGCTAAGAAAGAAAAAGAAAAAGCTGAAGAAGATAAAAAGCAGAACGATCAGAAACAGGATGAAAAGCTGAAGAAAGAAAATCAACAGCGTCAGGACCAAAAGAAAAACCCTCAAGAACAAAAGGGCTCTGAAGAAAAGCAACAGCCTGGCCAACAGGGTGAAAAATCCGAGGGCAAAGATAGTTCTGATAAAGCCGATGGCGGAAAACAGGGTGAGGGCAAGGGCCAGGAAAAATCCAAAAATGATGAAAAAGGAAAGGGCAATCCTGACAGCAAGGGCAATGACAAAGATGCCAAGAATGATCCAATGGGCAATAATGAAGATTTTAAAGATCAGGAAAAAAGGTTGAATGATGCCCTTGCCAAGAACAACCCTGAAGATGCCGGCAAAGATGATAAAAACCCCATGGGTAAGGATCCCGCAGACAAAAAAGGGGATTCGAAAGGAAACGAAAATAAGGACGATGCAGGAAAAAATGACGCTAAGGGTTTAGACAAGAACATGCCTAAGGGCAATGATCCTAAGGGCAATGATCCTAAGGGCAATGATCCTAAGGGCAATGATCCTAAAGGCAACGATCCTAAGGGCAATGATCCTAAAGGCAATGATCCTAAAGGCAATGATCCTAAGGGCAATGATCCTAAGGGCAATGATCCTAAAGGCAACGATCCTAAGGGCAATGATCCTAAAGGCAACGATCCTAAGGGCAATGATCCTAAGGGAAATGATCCTAAGGGAAATGATCCTAAAGGTATGGACCCCAAGGGCAAAGATCCCAAGGGCAATGATCCAAAGGGCAATGACCCTAAAGGCAATGATCCTAAAGGCAATGATCCTAAAGGCAATGATCCTAAAGGCAATGATCCTAAAGGCAATGATCCTAAAGGCAATGATCCTA
>CAXNFS010000090.1:0-10233 GCA_964201235.1 Gemmataceae bacterium
CTCAAAGGAAGAGCCTTGGGTAAAAATTCAAGAACCTGAACATTGCTTCCCAAACGAGTCCAGACCGAACCCAGTTCCAAACCAATATAACCAGCCCCCACAACAACAAGATCTTTTGGTATGGATTTAAAGCACAAAGCCTCGGCGGAACTTACGACGAATTCACCATCCATGGGCAAACAAGGAAGAGACGCTGGTTCGCTACCTGTAGCAATAATAATAAATTTCGCTTCAATTTCCGACTTTGCGCCCGCTTTATCAGTAACTTCAACCCGATTGGTTGCAATAATTTTCCCTAGGCCAACAATCCTGGTTATTTTGTTTTTCTTGAACAGGGAAGAAATCCCGTCACCCAATCCTTTGACTATTTTATCTTTCCGAGCGATCATTGCTGGAACATCAATTTGCGGTTTTGAAACAATAATTCCATGATTTTCAAAATGCTTGGAAGCTTGCAGAAATAGTTCACTGGATTCAAGTAAGGCTTTTGATGGAATACATCCAACATTGAGGCAAGTGCCCCCTAAGTTTTCGCGTTTTTCAATGCAAGCCACTTTCAACCCTAGTTGCGATGCCCTGATAGCAGCAACATATCCACCTGGTCCACCGCCAACAATTGCGACATCGAAGGATTCAATAGCCATATTTGTTTCTCAAAATAAATCAAAGACCAAGGGTACGGAAAAAACACGAAAGAAAAGCGCATGGTGCTTAAACACTAAAGAAAATGCGCTCAGGATTTTCCAGACATTCTTTGATGCGCACTAAAAAGCTTACTGCTTCTTTGCCATCAATAATTCGATGATCATAAGAAAGCGCAAGATACATCATAGGGCGAATAACAATCTGATCATCAACAACAACAGCACGCTTTTGGATAGCATGCATTCCAAGAATACCACTTTGAGGAGGATTTAGAATCGGGGTAGAAAGCATCGAACCAAATGTACCACCATTGGTAATCGTGAAAGTCCCTCCTTGCAGATCACTAACAGTAATCTTGTTTTCTTTTGCCTTGACCGCTAGTTCGACGATTTTTTTCTCAATTTCTGCAAAAGTTAATTCGTCCACATTTCGAAGAACCGGAACCATCAGGCCTTTTTCAGTGCTGACAGCAACACCAATATCATAAAAATGTTGATACACTATATCTTGATTATCAATTCTTGCATTTACCGCGGGATAAGCCTTCAAACCCTCGATAACAGCTTTGACAAAAAAGCTCATAAAACCGAGGCCAACTCCGTGTTTTTTCTGGAACGATTCTTTATACTTAGCGCGAAAAGCCATGATCGCAGACATATCCGCTTCATTAAAAGTTGTAAGGATTGCGCTGCTTTGTTGGGCATGAAGTAATCTCTCTGCAATTCTTTGGCGAATTGGAGTCATCCGTTGTCTGGTTTCCCTAGCAACTTCTCTTCGAGTATCTTTAGGAACAATAGCACTTGGTTTTGCCTGAGACTCAACATGCGCAACCACATCTTCTTTAAGAATTCTGGCGCCTTTACCTGAACCAGTGACTGCAGAGATATCAACTCCTGCTTTTTCAGCAAGGTGCCTAGCCGCAGGATTGGAAACTGTGCCGGTAGGAATGGTTTCAGAGGAAACTGGAGCAGAAGAAACGCTTGCATGAGTTGTAGGTGAAGCAGTTCCACCTGCGGCAATGTTTATATTACCTACAACAGCTCCAATTAAAACTTTTTCACCTTCTGCAATGAGGGTGGTCAAAACCCCTGCATGCGAAGCAACAACTTCGGTTGTTGCTTTTTCTGTTTCCACTTCGAAAAGTGGCTCATTAACTTTTACGGTATCACCCGTTTTCTTATACCACTTGGATAAAACGCCTTCAGATATTGATTCGCCTACAGATGGAACTTTAATTTCAGTGATCATACTTTTACTTCTTAAGGATCAGGATTATATAAACAGATTCATTCTTAAAACTAACGCGCATCAACCTTGGCCCCGACATTAGATGGCTGACCATCATTAGCCTTGTTACCGAATACAGGCAATGCCTTGGCAAAAAAAGGAAGTTCACTTTTAAAGGTGGCTTCAACTAATTGCTTTTGTTCACTATCGTGGATTTTTTTAGATCCAACCGCAGGACTAGCACTTTCATCACGCCCAACATATTCAAACAGATGGCCCAAAGTTCGGAACCTTGGCTCTACAAAAAACCAAGCTCCCATATTGTGCGATTCTTCCTGTACCCAGACAAATTCAGTAGCTTTGCCATACCTGTCAAGGATTTTCTTAAGTTGTTCTTCAGGAAACGGATAAAGTTGTTCTAAACGAATAATAGCAGTTTCAAAGCTTTCTTGCTTAATTCTTTGCTCAAAAAGATCGTAATAAACCTTACCAGAACAAAGAACAACGCGCTTCACACGATTAGGATCAACAATAGTATCATCGAGAACTTCAAAAAACGAACCGGTAAAAAATTCTTCTACAGGAGAAACAGCGAGTTTATGACGAAGAAGGCTTTTTGGAGTCATAACAGCCAGAGGTTTACGAAAATCTCTGTGCAATTGCCTTCGTAACAAATGAAAGTATTGGGCTGGAGTAGAAGCATTGCAAATCTGCAAATTATTTTCTGCGCAAAGTTGCAATAAGCGCTCAATGCGAGAACTGGAATGCTCTGGTCCTTGGCCTTCATACCCATGAGGCAAAAGCATGACTAAGCCGCTTTCGCGTTTCCATTTGGATTCGCTGGACGCAATAAATTGATCCATAATAACTTGCGCACCGTTCCAAAAATCACCGAATTGAGCTTCCCACAGTACCAAAACATTAGGATTATCAAGCGTATAACCAAACTCAAATCCCAGGACAGCAGCCTCAGAAAGCATGCTGTCAAAAACTTCATAAGGGGCTTGATTATCAGAAATGAAATTCAATGGCGAGTAAGATTGGCCATTATTTGAATCATAAAAAACCGAATGCCTTTGGCTGAATGTTCCTCTTCTTGAATCTTGCCCGCTAAGCCTTACCTTATGCCCTTCAACAACCAGGGATCCAAAAGCCAATAATTCTGCAGTTGGCCAATCTATGGGCTTTTTATCAGCAAAGTTTTGTCCCCTAGAGCGGATCAATGTCGAGATTTTGGGGTGCACATTAAAACCTGATGGAACATTAATTAATGCCTGGGCAACTAAGTTGAAATCTTTTTCTGGCACACCGGTTTTTACAGCTTTATGTGAATACTGTTTGGTTAAATTCTTCCAAGCTCCTTGGAATGCAGACATCCGCTGATAAGAAACAGGATTGTTTCTCATTTCATCCAACGATCTTTGAAGACGGGATTCAAATTCAGAACCAATTGTCGCAACTTCCTCAGAAGAACAAACCCCATCGAGAACTAATTTTTCACCGTACTTAACTGCGGGTGAAGATCTCGTTTTTATATTTTGATACATAATGGGCTGTGTAAATGAAGGCTCATCACCCTCATTGTGGCCATGCTTGCGGTAACAAACAATGTCAACAACTACATCTTTGCCAAAGCGTTGGCGATATTCCAATGCAAGCTTTGCAACCCAAACAACAGCTTCAGGATCATCCCCATTAACATGAAAAATGGGTGCCAGAATAATCTTTGCAACATCGGTGCAATAGGAGGTGGAACGAGAATCTGAAGGGCGAGTCGTAAAACCAATTTGGTTATTAATTACGATATGATAAGTACCACCAGTAGTATAACCTTCCAGACCTGCAAGATTTAAAGATTCAGGTACAATCCCTTGGCCAGCAAATGCAGCATCCCCATGAATCAATACAGGAAGAACAGCACGCCTGCTTGAATCGTTAAGCAAATCTTGTTTAGCTCTTACCCTGCCTTCTACTACGGGATTAACAAACTCTAAATGACTAGGATTGGGGGTAAGGGAAAGGTGCAAATTTTTCCCCTTGGAATTTTGCCTATCAACTGAATAACCCAGGTGATACTTCACATCACCGTCGCCAATAATAGTTGTAGTAGAAAAATTTTCTTCAAATTCAGCAAAAACATCGCCATAGGGTTTCATCATCACATTAGTTAGAACATTAAGCCTTCCGCGATGAGCCATTCCAAGCACAAGTTGTTCGCCACCAAGGTCGGGAAAACTTTCAACAACAGACTCGAGAAGCGGAATTAGGGAGTCAGCCCCCTCAAGTGAAAATCTTTTTTGGCCTACAAATTTATGGTGCAAGAATTTCTCGAAGAGATCTGCCCGCATTATTTGTTGTAATATATTTTTTTTATCAGTCGAAGAGAACTCGATTTTCCCTGCCTTTTCCTCGATTCTCGAAATAAGCCAATCTCTTTCACCACCATCATGCAAATGAGTAATTTCAACACCAACGCTACGGCAGTAAATATCTTGAAGAACCTTAACAAGTCCTCGAATCGTACCATTAGGATAAGGAGCAAAACTGGGGATAGAAAAATTGGCCCCCAAATGTTTTTCAACAAGATCTTGAAGGGATTTATTTAGGATCTGCTGCGAAACTGACTCGATTTGCAAGGGGTCAAGACTAGCCTGCAAATGCCCATAATCACGAAAAATCCCGATTAGTTTTTCAGCAAGACTTGCCATAGAATCGGTTGACTCCATGGTCAACTGATCACCCTTGGACTGCTGCAATCCGATTTCAAAACCTTCAAAGAATATAGACCAAGAGGACTCTACACTTGAAGGATCACTTCTCCAAGCAAGGTACATCGATTCGATAGCTTCCAAATTTGGCCTAAATCCAACACTTCCTGAAGACATAGAATCACCTCGCAGCTAAATCAAATATTTCAATTTCAATTCTAACTCAATTACACCAAAATACCATCAAACCAAGCAAAATTCTCATCAAGAATCGGCTTTTTGTTAAGGTTAAATCAGTTTGAAGAGGTTTTCCAACAAAAAGACCCAAACTGCATAAACTCAGCTCTTCAAAAGATTCCCCAACGGAATTTTCACAAAAAAGGATGCTCCCTCATTCGGATTACTCTCTACCCAAATAACACCCTTATGCTCCTCGACAGTTTTTCGAGCTACCGCTAATCCTAAACCCGTACCAGAATTACCTTTAGAACTTTGGAACGGTGCGAAAATCGTCTTTAAGTCCGCCTCCGCTATTCCTTCACCATTATCAGAAACTACAATCTCTACAAATCCTGCTTCATCAGACTGTTTCAAACCAACAATAATTAATCCATAACTTTTTTCACGAATTGCATCAATGGCATTATTTACCAAGTTTAAAATGGTTCGATGAATCCCCTCTGGGTCTACAAAAGCCATTACTTCTTGCGAAAATGTCTCGAATCGGATCTCTGCGCCATTGCCTTTCGCCATGGGCGCAGACAATTCAACAACATCGGTCAAAATTTCGACTAGATTTTTCTCTTGAAATGCAGGTTCACGGTCTTTTGAAAACCCTAGCATATCTTTTACAAGATCAAAAAGGCGTGTATGATTTTTTTCTATGATTCGCAAACCCTGCTCCAACAAGGGCATTTCTTGATCCCTAACACCCATCTTCAATATTTCACCGCCACTCTTTAAACCCTGCAATATGTTTTTTATATGATGCGAAAGATGTGCCACAGCTTCGCCTACCGCAGCGAGCCTTTCACCTTGAACCCTAGCCTTGTAATAAAGCGTATCTTCCACCGCTAGCGCAGCTTGGTGCGCAACTGCTATCGCAAGGGTCAAATGCTCTTTCTCAAAAGCAGAATTCCTCTTTGGGACCCCATGAATATCCATAGCGGCTTCAATTGGATGCTTATCCAAATAAATCACCCCGACCGTAGCGTGCCTGCCTCGCATCGGGACACAAATAATCTCTCGCACCCCAGAACGAACAATACTTTGCACTGCATTAAAACGAGAATCATTCATCGCATCACTAACAAGCACCCCTATTTTTTCATGCATTACATGATCTACTACCGTCCTACTTATTAGAGAATTCCCTTTACCTGTTACAGCACTAGCCTTGGCTACAACTTTAAAATCTCCATAGGATTCAGAATCACCTTGCGATTTTAGGGCTGCTGACTGAGCAAACGATGCCGAAAGAAGCACCGAACCATGATCAGCCAAAAGGGTTTTAAGGACAAGGCCCAAAATACGATCCAACAACAGTTGAATATCTAAGATTTGGCTAGTGGCATTTATCGTTTCGTAAATCACACCAAGCCTAGCAAGCGCACTGCGCAACCAATCGCCTTGCGCACCTTCAGGCCTAGAAAGCAAGGCACTACCTTCAGATTCGGGCACGGTGCCTAAAAGAGCAAAGGATCGCTCGAAATTTTCAGGCTCTTTTGGGGGATTTATTTTCAGGCTATCTAGAAAAGGATCGGTAGACTCCGTCCCCATTTCACCTGCTAAAGGTGCAAAAAGCAGGACAGTTTGTCCAACCTGGATTTGATCGCCTGGTTTGAGCAAAACATCCCGAACCGATTTGCAATTAACAAAGCAGCCATTTGCACTTCCCAAGTCCCGAAACCGAAAACCATCAGTAGACTTATAAATTTCTGCATGCCTACGAGAAATCTCAGTATCTTGCAAGCGAATAAAGCATGCCTGGTCCCGTCCTATTGCACTGAGAGGGGTTAGCAGTTCAAATCGCCTGCCTTCGTCCAGACCTTTTAAAATTATTATACTTGGCACAACATTGAGCCTTTGGCGAGCCTATTTTTGTCTGTTAATATTCTACGCATCTTATTTTCCATTATGTCCGACAAAAAGCCAACTCTTTCGTTCCTCAATTTCTAAAAACGATTCATAAATGTTTTCAATTGCTATTTTTTCTGAAATCTGGAACGAAGTATCATCATGGCGAACAATCCAAACCTCCATCCCCGCAGCCCCAGACGCCTTAATGTCTACATCCATATCGCCCACATACACAACTTCATTATGATTGACTTGCAATCTTTTGGCAGCTTCAATTAGCATGTCGGGAGCAGGCTTAGGATTAGGAACATCTTCAGGCCCCAGAATCACTTTAAAAAAGTCACTAATACCAAGGTGCTCGATCAATTCGGTAGTAAAGCCCACAGGTTTATTGCTGCAAACCCCCATACTTATACCAGTAAGGTGCAGCTTGCTCAAGAATTCACGAACATGCGGATATAGTCTAGTATGGGTTTTCATGTGAACTTTATGGTGAGCATGATAGGCTTTTTTGGCATCCCCTATATCGCAACCCGGAAGCATTTTCTCCATTAAATGCTCTAAACCATGCCCCACATGAGCTTTGATTTCTTCAAATCTTAATTTTGGCAAGTGATTCTCAGATCTTACAAAATTTACACTCTCAGCAATTGCCTCAAAGCTATCTGCAAGTGTTCCGTCAAAATCAAAAAGCATACCTCTCAACATTTCAATTCCCTTTAAAAGTGTTTAATCACCTAACATTCATTAAGATAATACTTGGTTTCGTCTTAATTTGTAACACTTATTGAAAACAATCACATGCGAACGACTCCCGAAGGAGACCATCTGCCTGTTTTAGCAGATGAAATCCTAAATATATTATGCCCAACTCCGGGCAAAATCATAGTCGATTGCACCCTTGGAGCAGGGGGGCACACCTCTCTGTTACTACCCTTAGTGGCCCCAGGTGGAAAAATTTTCGGAGTCGATTTAGATCCACTTGCAGTTCAAAGATTACAAGAAAAACTTGGAGACCATGCAGATTCGTTTCATTTTTTACCTGGTAACTTTGCTGGACTCGACAGATTGCTCATGGAAAAAGAAGTTTTTCAAGTTGATGCACTTCTAGCTGACCTAGGAGTTTCCAGCCCTCAGATTGATGATCCTGAACGAGGGTTCTCCTACATTCGCCCAGGGCCTCTTGATATGCGAATGGACACATCTAAAGGCCAGACACTCGCCCAAATACTAGAGAAAATTGATGTGGCAACTTTGGCAGAAAAACTAGCAGAGTTTGGTGATGTTGAAAAAGCTGACCTTATTGCCCAAGATATTAAGGATAATTACCTGGCTGGGATGATTCGAAACACCACCGATCTTTCGCATGTTGTAGGAAAATATAGCCTCAGGAAATCAAACCAACAGGTTTTTGCAAGGGGCGATGTAAAGCCTGCTAATGTGCTAGCCCAAGTTTTTCAGGCCCTACGGATTCTTGTAAACCGCGAGCTGGATAATTTAAAATCACTTATCCGCATTCTTCCTTTTATTTTAAAACCAGGCGGCACTGTTGCTTTCATTAGTTTTCATTCAGGAGAAGATCGAATTGTAAAAAAAAGCTTGGCAACCCTCCTTGACCAAGGGGTATTTTCTGAAATTTCCAAAGATCCAATCAGACCGTCCTACGAAGAAAAAATGCTGAATCCAAGATCTCGCTCTGCTAAATTACGCTGGGGTCGCAAAAATAATTAGTTTCTTTACGACTCATCAACGCTAATAATAAGGTGTATCAAATTAATTTTTCAAGGCGACAAAATGAATCTTCTCTTTTTGATTACCACCTTGCTTTTTGCGCAACAAAACGATGCTTTTAATGGGCAAGCTTATTTGCAAAGTAAAGATTTTGCAGCCCCTTCTTTTACTTTAAAAGCTTTAAATAACCTTCATAAACAATGGAATCTTGAATCTCGACCCAGCCCTAAAATCGCACTCGAAATTTTTGAATCCCGCTACGGCATGCACCAAGCTCCCTACCAAAATGACGACCTACCCATGGGGCTTAAACTTGCGCCTTTCCCACTCACCCTCGGAACAGTAAAGGGCATTGCTCTGGATTGTTTGATTTGCCATGGGGGAATACTTGACGGAAAACCTTATCCCGGCTTGGGTAATAACTCTCTCGACCTTCAGACTTTTTTCGAAGACATGAATAAAGCCGATGGCAATAGAAAACCTCTTAATTTTCGCTTCGGTAAGTCGCGGGGTACGAATGAAGCTGGAGCTGTCTCTGTTTTTCTTATGGGATTTCGTAATCCGGATCTATCCCTGAAAACATCTTGGGCTAACTTGGGCCTTAACGACGAACTTCACGAAGATCCACCGGCATGGTGGCTATTGAAAAAGAAAAAATCTATTTATGCAACTGGTGGGGCGGATGCTAGATCTGTTCGCTCCGTAATGCAATTCATGATGAGCCCCCTTCATGGCCCAGATCACTTTAACACCACTGAAAAAAAATTCGCAGAACTCCAAGCTTTTATGCTTTCGATTCAACCTCCTGCTTACCCTTTCGCGATCGATCATTCTCTTGCTGCAAAAGGAAAGGGATTATTTGAAAACAATTGTTCAAAATGCCATGGAACCTATGGCGAGAAACCAAAGTATCCTAATAAAATTATTTCGCTCAAAGTTATTGGAACAGATACTAAACGCTTTTTTGGCATCACCAAAGACTTTGGTAGATTTTACAATTCCTCATGGTTCTCAAAAGAAATTCAAGGTTGGTTTTCCGATGATTACAAGGCTCGCGAAACCGATGGATATCAGGCTCCACCTTTGGATGGAATCTGGGCAACTGCCCCTTATCTTCATAATGGATCCATTCCTTCGGTTTATACTCTTCTAAATTCCATTGCCAGACCCAAAGTTTTCACCCGTGATTTTGAAAATAAATTTGCAAATTACAACCAGAAAGAACTCGGCTGGAATTATCAATTTAAAAACAACAGCGATCACCTGCAAGAAAAAGAAATTACGGAACAACGAAAATGGTATGATACTTCCACCCCAGGAAGATTGAATACCGGCCATACTTTCGGTGACGACCTTACCGAACAGGAACGATCCCAAGTAATAGAATATTTAAAAACTCTTTAGTTAAATTATTCTTCAACTTTAAATGGCTTCGGGGTATTACCCACTTTATAATTTTCCCACATAAAACTATATGCTTTTTCAAGATTGCCAACGAAACGGCTTGTATCAAATAAAGGTAACTTTGACCGATTATCAAGTAATCGAGCTCGATAAGATTGCAATAAGATTGGATCATTTGCAAGCTTTACAGCAAACTTTTCATAGTCGCCTGGGTCTTTTGCGATACATTCAGGCAAACCAGCCGACTTCAACAAACTACCCCCAACACGAGAAGCAAAAGTGTCACCAGGGCAAGTAATTACAGGAAGGCCCAATTGCAAGGCTAAGCTTGATGTAGCAGCAGCGTTGTAAACAAACGAATCAAGAAACAAATCAGCAACTTGATGCCGCTTCAAGTGTTCATTTCTTGGAAGAAAACCTGCAAAAATTAATCTGCTAT
>CAXNFS010000091.1:0-10136 GCA_964201235.1 Gemmataceae bacterium
CGCAAGGAAAGGGAAAGTTGAAACTTCTAGCTTCTTACGCTTTCTCATGCAACCTTTCCGGAAGGATTACTGCGTGGGTTTTGATTCGCAGTATTAAAAAATGGTTCGTTGCTTCTACCTTGCAATTTTGAAGTTAGTAAATGCACTGCGGCTGTAAGGCAGTGGACTGCTTCCTGAAAATCGCCTGTAGAGTGGATCTGGTTAAGGTTTTCCTGCATAAGATTTTGAATTTGAATCAAATGTTTTTCACCTTGCTGTAATTCAACTAAAGAATTTGTTTGCCTCGTAAGGCTTTCGACAACTTTTTGTAGAGATTGTTGCTGTTGAATGCTTGAATCATGCAATGAGGATGCCAGTTTTCCAACCTGCTCCGTAAATTTTCTTCCTAGGTCCGAAGAGTTGAGTTCGTATTTTTCCATTTGTTGTTGATGTGAAAATAGGGTTTTTGTTAAAGCTTCTTCAAGTGCATTGCGCATTCGATTTTGTGATTCGAATCCTGAGCCTTCTGCCTGCGCGGTTATTTTTTCGAAGGAATTGGCCCAAAGATCGACTTGTTTTGTAACTAATGTTTCTGTTGATTTAATTAAATCTTTGGTGTGTCGTGATAGAATCTCAACAATTGGATTTTGATCCGACTGAACCCTTAAAAACCTGTGAGCAAGATTTTTATCGATAGAGTGTTCCAAGTTTTCTAAAAATTGATCTCCAGATTTTTCTACCAAGAAACTGAAGAACATACAAACCATGGTCAACGCGAGGGCAAGAGCTGTCGCATCGAATGATAGTGCTAAACCATCAGTTACGGTGCTCATCGATTTTTCGAGCATTTCAGGAGTAACACCTGAAATGGCTCCTGTGATACCTAGAACCGTTCCTAAAAAGCCAAGGATTGGGATAGCCCAGGTGATAAACCGGGTTAAGCCAAAACTTCCTTCAAATTCAATACTATCAGCATCAGCAAAATTTCGAAGTTGATCATCAAGATCTTCAGCACTACCTCGTTGTTTGACGAATTGTAGGACATTTAAAAACCTTCGAAATACAATTGTTTTTTTTGTTTGTAGTGTTGAGGTATTTAGATTTTCGAGAAGAGTTGCTGTTTCTAATGGATGAACTTGGATGTTATCCCAAACTGGAATAAGTGTTTGACGCAGTGCACTTTTCTCTTTTATAATTTTTGACAACTTAAATATAAGTGCCGTGATAGCGCAAGAAAACATTACAATTTCAACGAATTCTACAGGATGACCTAAGTACCTTTTCATGATCGGGACATCAATCGGCCCAAACATTACCAAGGACCAAAAACCAACAGCTATGGGCACGCCTATGATTAATGAAATTGATGTTCCAGCCATTGATGTTGTTTTAGGGTTGAAATTATCGGTCATAAAAAATCCTCAGTAAGGCAAAAGCAATTAAACAATCAAAGAATTAAATAAGGAGTAAGAATATAAAATTCGATAATCTCCTTATAAACATCGACATAATGAGTGCGGGATAATACCGATTATCTTAAATAGTGCTAGTCAAATTTAACTGAAAATGAAGCGCAGATTGGCGAAAAGAGGGGGCCAAGGGAAACGGGGGAAGCTGACTGATCATTGTTTTTTAAAAAGTGAAAGCACAAACGCACAAATAGGGCGAGTTGGGCGATGGGGCGCTTTTTGCAAGAGAGGCTATTTTAGTCGAGTAGGTGTTTTTTTAATTTTAATAGTGTATCGGGTGATGTAAGAGCGTTTTTGCCAAACCCTATATCAGCGCCAAGTTTAAGAGCATCTTTTTGCGATTGTTCAAAATTACTAACCAGCATGATAGGGGTAGCAGATGCTTTTTTAGAATAATATTTTTCGATAAAATCTAGTCCAGATTCTGCATTAGAATCAAAAATCCGATTGACTAAGATAAGGGAAAAAGTTTTAGAATCAATCAATGAAAACGCTTCAGCCGAAGAATCTGCATTAATTATTTCGATTTGAAAATGTTGATTAATAAGACGGCTTATACTTGAATGATCCGCACAGCATTGGCCGATACTTAGGACTGATTTATGAGGCATATTAGTTATCCTTGGAATTGGAGGACTTATTAAGAAGAAGTTGTTTAAACTCATTTAATTTTTCAGAATCTAGTTCTTTAGGACCTTTTAGAAGGAGGTAATCGATATCAGCAATTGCTTTTTGTATCTGATTATTTTGTGCAAGAAGAATAATACGATTGCCCCTTTCTTCATGAGAATTTTCATCGATGGAAATAATAGCATCAAGATAGCGAATCAGCCCAATATCATCTTTTTCTTTTTTAGCGATGCCTGAGAGATTGGTAAGTATGCGAATTAGAATTTGTTTGTTTTTCATGGGAAGAAAATCGGTATCAACAACAGTTCTTCCATTGATTTCTAAAATTTTCTTTGACGCTTGATCTTTGGAAAGAATTTTTCCGCCTTCAAAAACATCAACTAAAATAAAATCGTCTTTATTTTTATTAATACCTGCCATGAATTGGCCAGGCAATCCAACGCCATAAATATCAAGCCCGATACCTTTGCCTAATTCAACAAAAAGAAGGGATAAGGTAATAGGTAACCCCTCCCTATCGTCCATAACTTCAGAAAGGTAACTATTGGAGCGATGGTAGTAATCCTGCCTGCTACCATGAAATCCCTTTTCAAGGAAAAAGAAGTCGGAAAGTACTTTGATTTTTTGATCGATGTTAGAATCTGGTTTTATTTTAGAAGCAAGTTTAAGTTTCATTTTATTGATTTCGTCCAAATAAAATGAAGTTTCGATTTCGGGGTTGTCAATTTTTGCAATAAGGAAAGCGGCTTCGAGGATGGAGAAATCCACAGTTGCGGAAATAGTTTTATTTAGTTGCGAAAGAGTGCTTCGATGTAAAATATCTGCTTGTAGAACTTTGAGGTCGGATGTTTTTTTTTCGAGTAATTTGATTTTATCATTGATGATTGTTTTGGTGAGGTTTTCATTCTTTAATATTTTTTCTACAAGAGCAGGGTCTTCTTTTTTGTCATCTTCAAGATTGGCAAAAAATTTATTGAAGGTGATGGAGAAATCTTTGTCAGGGAAGACAGGACTAAGTTTTTTAGAGACATGAAAGCCTTTAAATTCAGCGATAGTGTTTCTGAATTTTGCCAGGCCAATTTTTTTGGAGGCAGAGAAATCTTCTAAGTGTTCGTAGGCAAGTTGGCCGTTTAAAAAAGTAGAAAAGCCTTTGGAATGAATGCTGACTTTAAGATGGTTCCAATCCCCCGGTAGGTAAGAATTAAGGTTGTCCTGGCGCAAAACTTGCCAAGAATAGACATCCGGTCCATTGAATTTTGTAAGACGCATTTGTCCATTAGAAGGGTAGAACCCAAAATGTTTATCTTTACCATCTGAATCGAATATTAAACCTGCTGCTCCTGTTTCATCTTTAAGTTTGACCCAAACTTCAGCTTCGAAAGGGAGGGCGGGAGGAACAATCTTGGAAAGCAATAAGGCCCTACCCCCTATGCCATTGCCTTGCCCTTCTGAAATAATCCTGCCTGCCCGTTGCCTCCAGTTTCCTTGGAAGATGGGTTCCCATAAATCTTCGTTAAGTGCCCCAATAGTGGCCCAAGCTTTCATGGGAATAGATACAGGGTTGGTTTTAAGAAGTTTGTTTAATTGTTCAGCGGGTATTGCAAAGCCAAGATTGTTTGTAACAAGAGATTTGATCGTGAGAATACCCAAAACCTTGCCTTCTAAATTTACGATAGGCCCGCCGCTGTTGCCAGGTTCAATAGGAATAGCAACTTGAAGCATTTCCCTCCCGTCTATTTCGCGTTTGCCTGAAATGACTCCAGTAACGACGCTATGTTTAAGCCCTTGAGGATTTCCAACTGCAACGACACTGGTGCCATCTTGGAATGTGCTGGAATCCGAGATAGCCAAGAAAGAACCACTAGGGTTAACCGCTTTAAGGATTGCTAAATCATTCTCGCGATCGAAAGCATAAACAGAAGCGATGTCAATTTCTTTACCATCAGCAGTTTCGAGAGTGATTTTTTTACCTTCGCCGATTACATGGTAATTAGTTACGAGAAGGCCATCTTTTGAAATAAAGAAACCAGTGCCTAAAGCTTCTTTACCATCCGATCGACCTTTGCTTTTGATGACAACAATAGAGGGCTTGGTTGTCTTAGCGATAATTTCGGTGTCGCCGTCTTTAGCATTAACATTTAGTGAAAGCGAGAGTGAGAAGAAAAGAATAGCGATATATTTGCCCATGGCTCACCTATGAGTTAACAGTTTGCAGAAAGAAATTTCAAACCTAAATTGATGATAACAAATTTTTGAATAAGTAGAAGAATTGAGTTAAATTTAACGATTATAATTATTTAAAGGGAAATAAGCTGGAGAAACATTACTGTTTGTAGGGTAAGTTGAGATGTAGATAGTGCAAGAAGATGTTTTTTTGTTAAAGTACATCTGGATTATTTGCTTTCCGGGCTTTCTGGTTTAGAATCTATCTAGAATCGTTTAGTTACGGTTCAGTAATGTTTTTTCCATCCAAATCAGGTTAACGCCATGTCTCAATTTTATACTTTGGAAGAAGCTGCATCAAAACTCAACATGAGTATTGATGAGTTAAGAGAACTCGCAAAGAAGCGAGAGGTCCGATCTTTTCAAGATCGAGGTGTGTTGCGATTTAAAAGTGAAGATATTGATGCCAGATTAAGCGCACCTGTGGTTACCAACCCTGACACAGATTCGGAAAATTACACATTAAATCTAGAAGATACCCCAACTACCAATTCAATTGATGATAATGCGCCATTAGTTTTAGATACTGGCGATTCAGAAGAGTTTACCCTTTCACTTGACGACAGTGGTACTACGCCACCTGTATTTAATGAGCCTATTTTTAGTACCACTGAATCCGATGGTTTGTTAGGGATTCAAGATACACCTGATATTTTAGGTTCAGATTTTAGTCTTTCAACAGAATTGCATAGCAATGGACCTGAATCCAATTCGACATCATCAAGTGTGATTCTTCCGCAAGATTCTCCGTTTGAAATATCTGAACCTTACATTGATTTAGATGGAAGTTCGGATCTTCAGCTTTCTGGAAATGAGTTGGATTTTATTCCCACTGTTGATGATTTGCACATCGATGGTGAGCCGAGCCTGCAACTTGATGATAGTAATGCTGCTGATCCTGGTTTAAGCAGTTCGATTGAATTTCAATCTGATGGGGGCGGTGATTCGAGCGAATTTGAGTTATCTGCGGATGAATCGGGTTCTGATATTTTATCGTTAGATGGCTCGATGTCTGGTGAAGGTTTGGGAACACAAGTTGTTGATGATTCTAGTTCTGACAGTGAGTTTGAACTAAATCTTGATGAGGAAGCTGGAAATAACTCAGATGTTGAAGCTAGTTCAGAAGGTGGATTAGATAGTAGTTTTGAACTTGAACCTAGCGATAGTGATTCAGGTTCCCAAGTGGTGGAAGTTGACGATGGGAACGATGCTGACCCGATGGGCGCGACTGCAGAATTTAATGAGTTGGAAGTTGTAGAAGATGGTAGTTCAAGTCAGGTTGTTGCAATTGATGAAGTGGAAGAAGTGGAAGAAGTGGAAGAGATTGTAGAAGAAGTATCTGAAGTTAGTGAAGATATAGATGAAGAAGTAGAAGAGAGTAGGCCTCTAGTTTATGCAGGTGAGGCACCATGGGGGCCATTGCCTACCATATTTCTTATCCCTGGCGTGTTGATATTATTTGTAGTTAGTTTAATGAGCCTTGAATTAATGAGGGGAATGTACGGTTTTAATAAGGGAACGGGATTTACTAGTATAATCATTAAACCAATTGCAGAGATGTTCACAGATTTCCCCAAGAACTAATTTTCTTGCAAATTAACTTATTTTAAAGATCGTTTCAGAATTACCACGAAGTATAAGTTTTCCCAAACCGACTGCTTCATTGATATTATTACGCTTAGTTTGAACAAAATCTTTGGACAAAATATTTGAAAGTATCTTTCGATACATATTGAATTTAGGCAATCCAAATTCAAGTTTATACATATCGCTGTAATAACCAATCTGCTTTGTTTTTGGCACTGCCTGAAGTCTTGCGCGCGTATCTTGTTCAATATGCGTGGGGATATTCGAATACCACCAATGCCCGTGAGTTACCACATTTGGGAAAATCCAACTATAGCTGGCTAGTTCTTGATTTTGGTTGCTGGTTAAAACTGAAACACAAAAAGTGACTTTGGGAAAGTTATTAAACAACGGTGCATATTGGATTAATGAAGTACGCTGGTCGTAAAGATCTTTGCCTTGAAAAACACCATCTTGATAAACATTGCGGTTAACGCCAATCATTAGATCGAAAGGTAACTTCCAATCATTACAAGCTTCAGCTAGTTTCCAAAAGATACCATTTTTCCAAGTAGGGGAATCGAAATCTGAAGATTTGAAACATAGTTCCATAGCTTCATCAGAAACTTTAATTGGGGAGAAATCAGGGGGAAGAGAAATTGCGCAAGCACGTGCACCTTTTTGTGTGAAATGTTTAAATAAATTATGTATAGCTTTACTAAGTTCAGAGGCGCTGCCTGGATTGATGCCTGATATTTTTTCAAGTCTTGATCGGACATTATTTCTTGCGAAATGAAAAACAAGTTCATCGGTTCGCAGGCACGGGATATAAAAGCTGGTGTCAAAACCTTCGAGGGGGTCATCAAAATCATTGGTGAGGAAGATTTTTTCGAGGTTTGATGTTTTTAAGACATGAGATTCCCAAGAGGGTGAGGACATTTTTTTCTGAGCAGCTTCCCAGAGGTAGTCAGTGTCCTTGGGTAAAATTCTATCGCCTTGGAAGTCTAAAAATGTTTGAGCAATTTCTAGGAACCAAGAGTATTGTGCGGTGTTGTCGAATTGATTCATATGACGGATGATTTCGCGGACTTTATCTTGCCCGGGGATTTCAGGTGCGAGGAACTTTTTATCCATCCCGCAAGAGTGAGCTAGTTCTGTGTAGTAATGATACCCCAATATATCTTCCAAAGATTTCGAAGCTGCGGCATGAGGATTAATATGGGAGTGGGGATCTAGTATCGGAATTTCCATCAAGGCGTCATAAATCTCTTTGCTTGTGTTGTCTGTCAGCATTTTTATATCCGCCTATCGAATTAGAATGTAAAGATCACAACCCGTTTAAAGTTGAAGAATTGGAGTTAGGAATTACCAAAACGAATTCTTCCAAGAGTAATCCAAGTAATACTAATTAATATAAATCCCATTGCAGTAAGTACCAAGGTGGATTTCCAAATAAGTTGAAAATCTGTGGTGGTATCAAAAGAGGAGGGCATGATCTCTCTGAAAGCGTCCAAGGCCCAGCCTTGGGGTGTAAGAAAAGCCAAGGTTTTGGCATTATCTGGCATCATTTCCCAAGGGAAGATACACCCTCCTATCAAAGCAAAAAGGCAAACAGGTACCGAACTGAAAAGTGCAAGTTGGGTTTCATTTTTTGATAATAACCCGATGAGCAGAGAAAAAGATGAAACGCAAAACGAAGTTGCGAGTGGAAGGACAATCAATGCTATAATCCAATCTGAAAGGCCCCAAGATGGAAGGCCAATTTTTAAGCCGAGCAAAACCTTCCCCAAACCTAAAAGGAAGAAAATTTGGAATAAGGAAATAATGATGGTTGGAAGAAATTTGCCTAGAAGAATACGAGGTGTGGAAACCGGGGTGGAAAGTAATCGATTAAAAGTACCTTGCCTTTTTTCCGCGACAAATATCCATCCTGAAATCAGAATAAGGCTGAATGCAAACATCACGGTGAAAGAAGGGACTAGAATTTGATAACGAATAGCCCCGCGTTTTAGAATACCGGTGCCATCTTCATTTTTAAAGGTTGTTAAAGTGTTGGCAGTTTCGACATTATTGACAGATCGGGTAAGTGAAGCCCAGGATTTACCTGTAAGATTGTAGTTTTTAAATTGCCCAGTGAGTGCTGTTTGTATTCCTGCGCCTACTTTTTCACGATAGTTTTTTGCTAGAACAACATCTTTTCCTGAAGCCAGTTGAAGTAGTTCCCCTAGAGGGATTTTGTCTTTTGGAATTAATAAGCGTAATGATGGGGGAACTGGCAGAGAAACTTCTTTTCCCAATAGTTCGATAAATTCCGGATCCCCAAGCTTTTCAAATGCTTTTCCGATCATCCAAGGCATGACAATTCTTAATAACGCAATCTGGCATACGCTTTCAATAATTGCAGAAGTCGCAGGTTGTTTGTTGTCTTTGACGATTGAAACTTGGAGTTTTTCAAGATAAATGCCATCTCGGTGGAAAGGATTGACTCCCGTTGAAAGAAAAGAGCATTCGTTAACTCGATCGCTAAAATCTGGATTAAAGATGATGACTGCAGCCCTCTTCCCGGCTTTTACCAGTTCTTCTGCAAGTTCTTTGCTTTGAATAATTTCAACTTTAATATTAGGAGTTGAAACCATATCTTCGATGGCATGCTGAGCCCAAGGCTTGTTGTTTAACCCGAATCCTTTATCAAGATTTAAAACACTAATGCGCATTAGATCATCAGTTTTCTGTCCAAATCCCTCACCTAAAAGTAGGCCAAGGATGAGAATCATAGCAAATGGCAGAACGAATAAAACGGTAGCAGTGAGTTTATCTCTGATTAGTAGCGTCAATTCTTTTTTCGCAATGATAAAGCTTTGCATGGTTGGTAAATTAATCTCTAAGATGTCGCCCGGTAAGGCTTAGAAAAACCTTTTCCAGATTAGGTGAATCTAGATGAAGGTTTATTATCTGGATTTTTTCATTTACTAAAAGATTTATAATGTCGGGAGTTGAGTTTTTGTGTGAAGTTAACGAGTAACTTCCCTGTAAAAGCTCTGATTTAAGTTCAGGAAGCTTTTGTTGCAATATCCCTGCTTTTGTCTGATCGTTTTCAAGGATACTGAAGTTTATTGTGGTTTGAGTCAATGAAAGTAGATTTTTCAGAGTATCGCAAGCGATAATTTGGCCATGATTCAGAATTGCAATCCTATTGCAAAGGGTTTCCGCTTCTTCCATGTAATGCGTGGTATAAATAACAGTAGTGCCCATTGCGTTAATGATTTTTATAGCTTCAAAAATTCTATTTCTTGATTGGGGATCGACACCAACGGTTGGTTCATCGAGCATCAGAATATCTGGTGAATGAACCAGTGCAATGCCCAAGTTTAATCTTCTTTTCATACCCCCAGAAAAATACTTCGAGTATTGGTGGGCTTTTTCATCATCAAGTCCGATGATCTCAAGTATTTCGTTGACTTTGTTGGTTAGGGCTTGGCCTTGCATCCCAAAGAGTTGGCCAAAAAACAAAAGGTTTTCTTTAGCAGTTAAATCTTCGTAGAAAGCGAAGTCTTGTGGTACTAGACCGATGCGGGCTCTTAATTTGAGATTATTTGGCTGAATTTCCATGCCATCGAGCCATGCAAAACCAGAAGAGGGCTTACTAGAGCCTGCAAGAATGGAAAGGAGGGTGGATTTGCCTGCGCCGTTAGGGCCCAGTAGGCCGAAAATTTCTCCCCGATTGATTTCAAGAGAAATCGTATTTAAGGCTTTGAATTGCCTGTGCAATTTGGTGATGTTTTCAATTTTAAGAATTACCGAATGAGCTTGCGTCATTGAGTCTCTCAAAATAAAAAAAGCGGAGGGCTAACAATAGCCTGCCGCTTTTTGCAAATAAAACTGAAAAGGCTAATTACTTCTTGTCGGCCTTCTTTTCTGGAGCAGCTTTTTTGTCCCCAGCAGCGCCCTTTTTGTCTCCAGCGGCAGGAGCAGCGCCAGCAGCAGCAGCGGCAGCTTCTTTAGTTGGTTTCTTCACTTTTTTGCCAACCTTTAATATCCGAACTTTAGGCAGGTTAAACGGACCCATGCCCTCTACCCAACGGTCTTCGGATTTTAATACTGCGATTCTTTCAGCCCTGTTCAGCACATTTCGTGAACGAGCCAAGGTGTTTTTGCGCTTTAAACTTTTATCAATTGACATATTAACCTCTTATTCAATATCCCTTTTGCCATTACTTAAATATAATGATATTTGTCTATATTGACAAGGTATTTGCATAGCAAAAAATA
>CAXNFS010000092.1:0-10023 GCA_964201235.1 Gemmataceae bacterium
GATTTAGCCTTTGAAGCAAAAGTAAAAGTACGAAGGCAATATAAACATTGGGGGTTGGAAAAGGCAACCCTAGGAGTTGGAATGGAAAAACCGGTAAAATCATTAAAGCTGGCACTTGGGGATAACGATGAGATAAGGGTTGGATGTATGTGACTATTAAAATGGGAAGGCTGGAGAGCTTCGATGCGCCGCTTGCAAAGAATTAATCTGATGCTTCTGATCTTGGTTGTGATCTCGAGAATTCAAAATGCACCAGCAGGAGAATTAGATCGAGAGTACAAACCTACCGGTACATGGTCGGGTTCCTCACAAGAGTTAAAATCTTTTGCGCAGTTGGAATTGTTAAAAGGGAAAGTAATTCCGGAGGCATGGCAGGAAAAAGTTCGGTCGGTGATAACAGACCCTACTTTGTCTGCCAAGGGCCCTGCGGAGGTTTTTACCTGTGACCCAAGCACCTACGAATGGCTTTTGGAAAACCCACACCATGCGGTGACGATGTGGAAAATGTTGGGTGCGAAGTGTTCGAGTATCGAGAAGGAAAATACGAACACTTTTTATTCGCGTGAATCCTCTGGGAACAACATTCAATTTCATTTGATCACGGACAAAGATGGTTTGAAGGTTTGGTATGCCCATGGGATGGGTAAGCCCACTGCGCTTTTGCCTGCGATTCCGGTACAGGCAGTGATAGTTTTGCAGTATCAGGAAAGCGTAATCAATAAAAGTGTAAAGCATCAAATGACGATTTATGCAAAAACGGAAAGCAAAGCTGCAGCGATAATATCAAAGGCTTTTGGTTCATCGATGGCGGGGATGTCTGAAAAAACGGTGGGCCAGATGCAGATGTTTTTTGGGGCATTGCCATGGTATTTAGAGCGTAATCCTGAAAGGGCTGAAAACCTTCTTAAAGCTACGCTTATAACGAAGGATGCTTCAAAGCCGATTGCCTTGAAGCCCTAGCCTAAGTTGCTTAATCGGGTTTTAACTGAACGAGTACCATTTGTGGTTTGACCAAATTATCTCTGCCCAAAGCGAATGAGAACTCTTTTTTTATCATGGTTTGAACACCATTAAAAATCGGAATATCAATAGTAGGTAGAGTATCGCCACCGGGTGGGCGATTAGGTAACCAAAGCCAAAGGGTTTGCTTTTTTTGAGCTACCATCGTTGGCAGCATATCTTCAGTAGTCCAAAGAATTTTATTTTTTTGAATACGCAAGTACCACTCTAAAGTCGGGTCGATCAGATCTTTTTCCTGGGTGATCAAGATTGATTCGTTAAGTTGCAAAGAAGAGCTTAATTCATGAATCAAGGCTCTTGCCTCAAGGTCGCCCGATGATTTGTAAGGTTTTTTAATATCCCGACCTACTTGAAAGAAAGCCAAAATGATCAGGCAGCAAAGCAGGCTGATATAGGCCTTAGAGCGGATATTTGCAAGTAGGCGCAATTGTAAAATGCTGCTGATCCCGAGCGCAGATAAAATGCAGATGGAAGGAAGAAGATGCTGTGCGACTCGGGCACTCCCACCATAGGGATAGCGGCCCATGAATGCAGCAATAAGGTTGAAGGCGAAGGGAGCTAACAAAAGAATGAGGATTGAAAATTTGGAATTGCGGGCGAGTTTAAAAATGCCCAAGAGAAAAAATAGGAGAGTCAGAGAGCTAGCGCCATCTTTGCCTCCAATGGGGTAAGCGCTGAGGTTTCCTGCATGAGTTTTTAAGAGCCAGTAGGGTAATTGGAAAAGGTTGGAAGGAGGGAAAGTGGAATCCCAGTAGGCTTGATGTTTTGCAAGTTCGTTGTGGAATTGGTTGGTGCCAATGATTGCGTAATGGGCAAGAAAAGAAGCGAGGACGGAGCAAATTAGAAAAATGCATGGTGTGATAAGGGCATATTTTTTTTGTTGGAGGATGTGGAACGCTAGTGCGATGCAAACAGCACCTGCGGAAAAAGCAGCAGGGAAGGAAGTGAAAAGGAGAATGGGGGAAAGGGTTGCGAGAAGGAAAATGGGTCGAGAGGTTGCACTACTTTTTAGGGCGTTGGAGCCTAGCCAGAGGAAAATTGATGCAGCTAAAAAATCGAAGGCGTAGGGTTTTACTTCGCAAGAGTGCCTGATGGGGTAATAGGAAACAGCCATAATAGCCAAGGTAAGCAAAGCTGTTTTCGGGGGAGTAATATTTTGGGCGGCTTTAAAAGAAATAAGGAATGCAAAAATACCAGCGATGCAGGGGGCGATGCGGAGGGTGAATTCGCTGGTGCCTAAAATTAGGACAGCAGTTTTTTCGAGCCATAAAAACCCAAGAGGGGCGATTTGATAATGCCTAAGGGGTTTAGTAAGGCTGGCAAAATCAGAGTCAAAGAAATTTAATGCAACAAAAGCCTCATCGCCCCAGAGTGGGAAATTCAGGCCTAATCGCAGCAATCGTAAGCTAATTCCCAGTAAAACAAAACCGATGCAAAACCCTAGTAGTAGCTTTTTTGGTCTGCCCCAGAGGTTTTGATCAGTCCTTGCGGTTACTGCCATGC
This sequence comes from Gemmataceae bacterium, assembly GCA_964201235.1. GTDB lineage: Bacteria > Planctomycetota > Planctomycetia > Gemmatales > Gemmataceae > UBA969. Next base: position 2,524 of record CAXNFS010000092.1, read on the forward strand.
AGAAAATCTCCCGAAATGTCGATGAATCAGTTGCTTATATCAAAGTTTGGGGCACCGAGGGAAGAGGAGTCGGCGAGGCAATTTAGGGTGAGGCCCTTTCCTTAACCGGTCTGGCAGAAAAGATTTAGATTTGGCACAATCCCCGTTTGGTTAGGAATAATCATGGGCACAAGGAAGTGCGATGCCGTTGAAGCCGGAAAGTAATTTGTTCGAAGAGGCAAGCAAGCCTAAAAAAGCAGGATGGTTATTGGGCTTTCGATTGCTTGCAATTGCACTAATATTATTACTATCTCTTAAATGTTTTTATATTTTTCTAGGCGGGAACTTCTACGAGGTCGTGCCCGGGAAATTTTATCGTTGCTCCCAGCTTGGATCCGCAAGGTTGGAATCTGTCATTAAGAAAAATAACATTAAAACCGTAGTTAACCTTCGAGGTTGTTGCGATACGGTGCCTTGGTATATGGATCAGGTTCAAGCGATTAATAATTGCAATATATCCCAAGAAGATCTGAGCTTTTCCGCAGGCAGGTTGCCTTCAACTAAAACCATTAATCAATTGGTAGATGTGATTGATCAAAGCGAAAAACCCATGTTGTTTCACTGCCATAAGGGCATTGATAGGACAGGGATGGCGGTGGTGATGTCAGAGTTATTGCAAACAGATATCGGCATCGATGAGGCGTTAAGGCAATTGAGTCCGTATTACGGGCATCTTAATATAGGTCGGACTGCGCATATTGATGAGTTCTTTGTTTTGTACAAAGAATGGCTTACAAAAAACGAGATTGGCCATTCGAATGATCGATTCAGGGAATGGGTAAAAAAGTATTATGTGCCTGGGGATTGTGTTGCAGAATTGCATTTAATTGAAGGTGATGGCAAGGTTTTGCATTTGGAAAAAGGCAGGAGTAAATTGTTGAGTCTTCGCGCGCAAAATACATCGATTAGGGAATGGGTAATGAAGCCTGGAACCAATGCAGGAATTAAAGTTAAATGGTTGTTGCTCACGGATGATCGCAAGGTTCTTGCGAGTGGGTTTGCAGGTAATTTCCAAGCAGTAGTAAAGCCAGGCGAGGGCATAGATATTTCGGTAGTGATACCACCTTTGATGGAAGGTGGCAGTTGCTTATTAAGGTTGGACATGAGCGATCCGCAGCATGCAGCGTTTCATCAGGCAGGTTCAGAGATTCTTGAAGCAAAGGTGATTGTGCAATGAAAGTGCTGGTACGAGTAGTGGGAACTTTGTTGCTGGTGGGGTTGATTCTGACAAGGGTCAATCTGGGCCAGATTATGGATTCGTTTGCAACGCTACGCCCCACTTATTGGGTTGCTGCTTTTCTGCTTCTTTTTTTTACGCAGGTATTGAGTTGTCAGCGTTGGAAAGTCCTCGCTACCGCAGTTGGGTTTGGCGGGACATTTTACGAATACATGAAGTTCTTTTTCATTGGGATGTTTTTCAACCTTGCCTTACCTACTTCGGTTGGTGGAGATGTGGTTCGGGCTTGGTATCTGGCTTACAAGATGAAAGATGATTTGGTAGAAAATCGAAGAAGCAAGGCAGTTTTGACTGTTTTTGCAGACCGTTTTAGCGGTGTTTTGGTGTTGGTAGCAATTGCAGTTATAGCAACAATTTTCAGCCCCGTGGAATTGCCCGTGTGGGTCAAAGGTTCGGTGATGTCGGTAGGGTTGGGTGCTATTGGATCGTTGGCAATGCTGCCCCTGATTGCAAAATTTTCAGTTCGGTTTCCAAAGTTACTAGTTGTGTTGAAAAGTGCAAAGCTTTGTTTTGGGAATATGAAAGTTTTGGTGTTGACCACTGCGATGTCTGTATGGGTACAACTTTCAAGTGTTTCAATCATGATGCTGATAGGTTTGGGAATGGATCTGCCCATACCGTTGCCCTTTTATTTTGTGATGGTGCCTTTGGTTACGCTCATGACCATGTTGCCTATAAGTTTGGGTGGAATGGGATTGAGGGAAGGTGCGACAGTTTTAATGTTGACGCCTTTGGCAATCGCACCTGCATCCGCAGTTGCATTATCTGTACTATGTTTTTCTGTTTATGTAGCAGTAGGAATGATAGGAATCTTTTTTTACCTGGGTTCACGGGGAAGCGCAACAAGCTCGAACATGAAAGATGTTCAGTTGGAAGGCGAAATATCCGGGTCAACCGAATTGGAGGAATCGCACGATGGCTCTGCTATCCGTAATAATACCGATCAAAGACGAGCAGGATAATATTCTTGCTTTGCATGATAAAATTGCTTCTGCGTTGGAACCCTACTGTGCCTGCTCCAATGGATCGGGAGTTAACGAATTTGAAGTTGTCTATGTAGACGATGGCAGCATTGATCGATCAGTGCTGATTCTCGCAGAACTAGCACGACGCGATACCCGTGCCAAAGTGGTTGTGCTTAAAAGAAACTACGGCCAAACTCCTGCGCTACAAGCGGGTATTGATTACTCGAAGGGGGATTTCATCGCCACCATGGATGGCGATTTGCAAAATGATCCTTCAGACCTGCCGATGTTGTTAGAAAAAATAAATGAGGATTGCGATGCTGCACTTGGTCAGCGGGCCAACAGGCAAGATGGTTTTTGGCTTAGGAAGTTTCCGAGTTTTATCGCGAACTGGATTATTCGAAAAGTAACGGGTTGCTCGATAAAAGATATGGGCTGTACGATACGAGTGATGAAAAGGGATTTGGCGGTTGCATTGCCTTTGTATGGAGAGATGCACAGGTTTATTCCGGTGCTTGCGCAAATGTGCGGGGGCAGGTTGACTCAGGTTCCTGTGAAGCATCATCCGCGGGTTGCGGGAAAAACTAAATACAATTTGACGAGAACTTTGCGGGTGGTTTTGGATTTAATTACCGTGAAGTTTCTTTATTCTTATTTGACAAGGCCCATGCATTTCCTTGGAACGGGTGGTTTGTTTGCAATTGGTTTGGGCTTTGCGAGTGTTCTTGGAGCAATCGCAATGAAATTGTTTAGCGAGACGGATATGACAGGAAACCCATTACTACTTTTAAGCGTGATGCTGGTTTTGGTTGGAATACAATTGATATCTATGGGGTTGTTGGGTGAGGTGATGACCCGCACTTATTTTGAAAGTCAAGGAAAAGCATCGTATCTGATTCGGGATACGCATAACCTTGATAAAGCTATGATGAATAAGGCTGCGTAGATTTAGTGAACGAATTTTAGCAAGAAGAGCTTGCTTCCTATTTTGCAACCACCCGTGATATGTTCTCGTAACATTTCTAGGGTGGTTGTAGTTTTTCGGGATGAATCCATTCTTTGGTAGTATCGAATCATTAGAAATTTGAAGGGGCAATATTCTCAAGATCGAAAGTATTGCCCTAATGTTAAGTGTTTTGTGCTATTTTGCTGCAATTTGATGAATCATACATAATTAAGAATCTCAACAATTTTGCAAGAAATGCGAATTTGAATCGTCTTACTTGTAGAGATGGTTTTTAATTTGATTATGTGTGTTTGAATTAACATGAATTGAAGATAGGACCGGTTGGTTTTCTTTTCGATGCTTTGAAGATGCACGTGATATTACCTTGAATGAATGGGTTTAGAAGTTAAATTTTGAAAGGTGTTAATGCCATGATGAAGATGTTTAAAGTTTTTACATTTGTCGCCCTTTTGTTTGATGTTGGTGGTTGGTCTGCATTAGGGATAAATGCCCAGGAAGTTAAAAAGCAAAAGAATCCAATGAAAGAGGCGCCAAAAGATGCAGGAAAGGAACCTCTTGAAGCAAAAAGCAAAGTGATTGCTGTTACGATTTATTCGGATAGCGCACTTGTAACCCGCGAAGTGGATATCCCTGCGGGGATGGGGTCCATGGAAGTTGTGGTTTCTTCCATGCCTGCGAAGGTTCAGCCTTCATCGGTGTACTCTGAGGGTAGCGAAGGGATTCGAGTGCTGGCAACTCGGTATCGCAATAAGCCTATTAAGGAAGATAAGCGCGAAGAAGTTCGTGAGATTGAGGAAGAGCTAAAAAAGAATGAATTGGAAACTCAAAAAGTACAAGCCATGATTACTGCCAATACTGCGAACACAACATTCCTTACCAAGTTGGAAGGGTTTGCAAGTGCCAGTACAGTAAATGCCACCGAAAAAGGAAAGCTGGATTCTGATACTGCAATCGCGTTGGCGAATTATTTGAAGATGGAGAGAATCGCCCGGGCTCAGGAAGGTGTTGAATTTGGACAGAAATCGCAGCAGATAATGAAAAGCACCCAGTTTTTGACCCGAAAATTGCAGGAACTAACTAGCGGCACTGTAAGGACAGAAACCGATGCAATTATTGTGATTGAAAAAGTAAATGCAGGCGCAGGGAAATTACGTTTGAATTATCTTGTAGATGCAGCGTACTGGCATCCGCAGTATAAAATCCGCGCAGGGAAAACCGCCAAGGATGCAGTCAAGCTCGAGTATCTTGCATCGGTACATCAGCAATCAGGTGAGGATTGGACGGGTGTTGAACTGACGCTTTCAACTGCGCAACCGATGTTAAACGCAACGCCTCCAGATTTAAAAGGTCTAGCAGTAAGCTTAATACCCAAAGGCGGGGCACTACCTCCAGGCAAACCGGGGGCAGCCCTAGGGTTATCCAATTCTTCTGGATATATCGCTATTCCTCAGCCGCCTAATAGTGGGGCTGCCCTTGCAGAGATTCAGGAGGCTTCGAAGAACTTACGCAGACAAGCGCAGGCGGATGCCAATAAGAAAGATGAAAAGTCTAGTAATGAAATCTTTAACTATGTCGGGAATTTGGAGCAAGCTAAAGATCTCGTTTTCCTAGGCGATGAACGACAGACTCTTGCTGATCTGAACAAGCCTGCGGATTCTGAAAGAGAGGGGCCAAGTGTTGCATACAAGCTTGAAACTAAAATCAGTATCCCTTCTAGGAATGATGAACAGGTGCTTGAAGTTGCACGCATCGAACTTCCACCAGAGTATTTCTATAAAGCTGTTCCAGTGCTTACGCCACATGTTTACAAACAGGCAAATCTTGCAAACAAAAGCAAGTTTGTGCTTCTTCCAGGCGAGGCAACCATGTATTCTGAAACCGATTTTGTAGGCAGGATGCAACTTCCCTTGGTAGCCATTGGTGAATCGTTCATCGTTGGGTTTGGTACCGATCCGCAATTACAGGTTCAAAGGCAATTGGTTGAGAAATCCCGAATCATGCAGGGCGGTAACCAAGTGTTGAAATTTGAGTATCGAATTCTTCTAAGTAGTTTTAAGCAGGAAGCAGTGAAGGTTCAACTTTGGGATCGATTGCCCAAGGGCGAAAACGAAGCATTGAATGTAACCTTGGGGAAAGTAGCCCCTGAAATAAGTAGCGACCCTGTTTATCTCAGGCAGGATCGACCTAACAACTTATTGCGATGGGATATTAATTTGTTGCCTGAAACCAATGGAACTAAGGCGAACATCACGACCTATGAATTCAAGGTTGAACTGGATAAGCAAATGTCGATCGGGAGTTTTAAAAGCAAGTAGGTTTTAAAGAAGAAAATCTTATTGATTGGTCAGGAGCACGACATTGCAATTGCGATAGAAGTCGGTGGCCTGGCCAATTTTTTTTGCCCGAAGTGAGTGTTTTTGTGCGATTGCATCCCATTTCTTTTCGGGCATAAATAGATACGCAGGTATTGGTTGCTCGAGAAATTGCTTAACTTCCTCTTCGGAAATTAGAGTGTTGATCTGGCGCTTGCAATAAAAAGTGATGCTGGGTTGAAACCAATCGTGGGTTGCGATGACAATTTCACGGGTAAGGTGATCTTCAGGCAGGAATTGCGAAAGCATCTTTGGGGCTTTGATTTCATTGAGGTTTGAACCATTCCATGCGCCTAATGCCCCGGTAAAACCAATCGACCCCAGGCATAAAATTGCGAGTGTTGCGATGCGGTTTTTCTTTGCAGCAAGTACTAATGCGAAGGTGCCGCACATGATTGGAATAAATCCGATGAATGCCATTTGCTCGAGCCTTGGAATTTTTCTTCCTTTGATCCACGAAATATCTGCCTGAGTTGAAACTAGGATCATTCCAAGACCGGTGATGATGCCAACGAAAACCAAAATTAACATTCCCGTTTTAGGTAGCCAGTTGGGGTAGGCGTGAGTTTCATTTTTCCAAGCAAGCATTGCTCTTGATGTAAGAATTGCAATGGCAGGGTAGAGGGGCAGAATATAATTGGGAAGCTTGGTGCTCGAGATTGAGAAAAAAACAAGCACCACAGCAATCCAAGTTGCAAGTAAGCGAATTGCACTGCGGTCGTTGCTAGTGTTGTTTGAAGGTTCGGTATTGAAAAGTTCTTTTTTAGTGTTCAAGAAAGTCATGCCAATGAATGCGGACCAAGGAGCAGAGCCAATTGCGATGACGAGCAAATAATAGAACCAGGGGCCTGAATGGTTTTCCATCGCAGTGCTAAACCTGCCTAGGTTATGAGTGAAGAAAAAGCCTCTGTGCCATTGGAATTTTGTTTCTACGCCCACCCAGATATACCAAGGGCCTGCAACTAGGAAGAATAAAAAAAGCGCGCCTAATAGATGAATAGAAAGCAGGCGCTGGGGTTGCCTTTCCCAGAGTAAAAATAAAAGAATGATTAACAGTGGAAGTGCGAGAGCGATGGGTCCCTTGGCGAGCATTCCTATGCCTGTGATGATTCCGCCCCAAAGCAGCCATGTAGAATTGTTGTTTTGATAACCCTTGAAAAAAACAAAGAAGGACCATGCAACACAAGCGTTTAGAAGAGAGTCAGGGTTGGCAAAATGGGCCGACCCTGCCCAAGCAGGCATTGCTAATAATATCAGCCCTGCGAAGAAACCCGTGCTCGCCCCGAACATGATTGTTGCGAGAGCGTAGGTTGCAAATAGGGAAAATAGGCCCCCCAGAGCGGAAGGAAATCGGGCAGCAAATTCGTTCACACCAAAAGTGTTATAGGATGCGATCTGAAGCCAGTAAAGCAATGCGGGTTTATCAACACGAAGATTATAATTATAAGTGGGAACAATCCAGTTTCCCGATTCCATCATTTCGTATGCAGCTTCTGCATTGTTACCTTCATCAATATCCCAAAGGCTGGAAATGCCTAAATTGGGTAGGCAGACCAAGGCCCAAGCCACTAAAAGGCAGGCGATTTGAATTGCTGGATTTTTAAATACCTTTAACATCAAGCCTTCCTTAGCTGGGCAAAAATGCTCTCCATGCATGCCCATGAAAACATACTCGAATCCTTAAAAATAGGCGATACCAACATCGATTGAATCGAGGTTGACTGGATATCCCCAACTGGTTATGGTTCCGCCCCTTGGGCATTTTCTCTTAAACGGATTAATTGATGATTTCAGGCTGGATTTTACCACTGCTTTTATTGATGGGACAGGTTCAACAACCTGCCTCCGATATAGCACGCCTGCGAGAACTTCTTGCAGATAAAAAACAGCCCCAGTTACAGGCACAAGCTGCTTATTTGA